>CAZPMC010000031.1:11399-27457 GCA_964587755.1 uncultured Oscillospiraceae bacterium | reverse complement strand
CCCTGCGTCTGCTTATACTGTTTTTAATACCATTGTATCTTGCTTGATAAAGGTAATGAGCAAAACAGCAGAAGAACATACTCCGGTTATAGAAGCGGAAATGTCATGTAATTATCCGTCAAACACCGGAAGAGAAGAATTCCTGCCTGTAACGTTAAGGGCTGAGGACGGCAAGGTCTATGCTGACCCCGTATTTGGGAAATCGGGGCTTATAACACTTCTGACCGGAGCAAATGGTTATATTCATATAAAAAGGGGCAGTGAAGGACTAGACAAGGGTTCTATAGTTGAGGTCATCCCATTTTAGCAATACAGGAGGCAGAAGCAAATGAAATATAAATATTTAGAAAATATTGAACTTACGCAGGCGCTTCACACATATTTAGATACGCTGGAAGGGGCAGGGACGATTTTGGAGTGTGAAGAAATACCTGTAAAGGATTCTTTAGGATATATAACTTCAGAAGCGGTTTTTGCCAATATTTCATCTCCTCATTATAATGCCTGCGCAATGGATGGGATTGCGGTTATTGCCAAGAGTACATTCGGTGCAACGGAAACAACGCCTGTGGTATTGACTGAGGATAAGGATTTTATACGGGTGGATACAGGGGATCCGCTTCCGGACAGATTTGATGCTGTTGTAATGATAGAGGATGTAATAGAAAATGATGCCGGTACTATAAAGCTTATAAGTTCGGCAGTGCCATGGCAGCACGTCAGGCAAATCGGTGAGGACATATGCGCATCAGAGATGATAGTACCTTCCAATACGGCCATTACCCCTGCAATAATCGGTGCCATGCTTGCCGGAGGGGTGTTGAAGGTTAAGGTTCGCAAAAAACCGGTTGTCGGATTGATTCCCACAGGTGATGAAATTGTACCGCCTACTGCTAACCCCAAAAAAGGCGATATAATAGAATTTAACTCTTCAATATTTTCCGCAATGCTTACCCAGTGGGGGGCAAAATCTAAAATATACGATATTGTCCCGGACAAGCTTGAACTAATAAAAGACTCTGTTGTGAAAGCTTCAAAAGAATGTGATTTGGTTATTATAAATGCAGGCTCATCTGCAGGTACAGAGGATTATTCATCAAAAGCCATAGAGGCTATTGGCAGGGTAATTACCCACGGTATTGCAATCCGGCCTGGGAAGCCCACGATATTAGGAGTTGTAAATGGGAAACCTGTTATCGGAGTGCCGGGTTATCCTGTATCGGGAATAATTGTTTTAGAGAATATCGTACGTCCTGTTTTGGAAAGAATGGTCAATCACAAACAGCCTGAAGGAAAAAAGGTTAAAGCAGTTCTGACCAGAAAAATTGTTTCGTCCTTAAAATACGAAGAATTTATCAGAATGAAGCTGGGATTTGTTGACGGCAGGTTTAATGCTACTCCATTAAACCGGGGAGCTGGTGTGGTAACTTCCTTTGCCAAGGCGGACGGATTGATGAGGGTACCCATAAATTCCGAGGGTATCGAGGCTGGTGAAACAGTGGAAATAAACCTTCTGAGAAGTGAAGAAGAGATACGCAATACATTATCCATAATTGGAAGCCATGACCCTCTGATAGATGTTATAGAGGATCAGATGCGAAAGCGCTACCAAGGTGAATATATTTCATCAGCTCATGTTGGGAGCATGGGCGGAATTATGGCAATAAAAAGAGGTGAGGCTCATATTGCGGGAATACATCTGCTGGATGAGGCTACCGGAGAGTACAACAAAAGCTATATAGAAAAGTATCTTGGCAATGAAAAAGTATTAGTGATAAGATGTGTTATGAGGCAGCAAGGCTTAATGGTGGCACCGGGTAACCCTAAGAATATTAAAAGCATTGCGGATTTAAAACGCGAAGGCGTCCGCTATGTGAACAGGCAAAAGGGTGCAGGTACCAGGATATTACTGGATTATCTTTTGAAACAGGAGGGTATCGAACCGGCTGACATTTATGGTTATGACAGGGAGGAATATACCCATATGTCAGTTGCGACACTGGTTGCATCAGGAAGTGCCGATGCGGGCATGGGAATATATTCAGCAGCAAAAACCTACGGGCTGGATTTTAAACCTATCTGTGAGGAGCAGTATGACTTTATTATGCTGGAGAGATTTCAACAGCTTGATATTGTTAAGCATTTTATTGAAATACTTAAATCAAATGCTTTTAAAACTGAGTTAATGCATATGGGGGGCTATAATTCCGATAAATCAGGAGAAATAATAAGAGGCGATTAAATGATAGATAGATATGGCAGAAAAATTGAATATTTACGAATTTCTGTTACACAAAACTGCAATCTTAAGTGTCTGTACTGCCGTCCAAATGACAATGATAATGACTCATGCTGTATGAATTATCTTACTGCCGGGGAGTATGAGAGAATAGTCAGGGTAATGGCAGACTTGGGCATACACAGCGTAAGGGTAACCGGAGGGGAGCCCTTGGTCAGAAGGGATATTTGTGAGATCATTGAACGTATTGCCAGGATAGAAGGAATTAAAGACATTTCTCTTACCACAAATGCCATTCATCTTGACGCTATGGCAGAAAAGCTTAAGGCCTCCGGCCTAAACAGACTTAACATCAGTCTGGATTCTTTAAAAGAAGACAGATTTGAGTATATTACAGGCGGGGGCAGACTAAAGGACACTTTGAATGGTATCGATAAGGCACTGGAGCTGGGTCTTGAGCCAGTTAAAATCAATACTGTTTTAATAAAGGGTGTCAATGATGACGAGGTTGATGATTTCATAGACCTGGCAAAGGATAAGCCGCTTGTAGTCCGCTTTATTGAGTTGATGCCTATTGGTAGGTTCGGTGAAGAAAATAGGGATAAGATAATATATAATTCCGATATTATAAACAGAAGAAAAGATCTTGTATTTTGTCACGACACTTTGGAAGGTTCTCCAGCCAGATACTACAAAATAGATGGATATATGGGCAAAATCGGATTTATAAGCCCAATGAGCCACAAATTTTGTGAATGCTGCAATAGAATCAGACTCACATGTGATGGAAAAATCAAGCCATGTCTTGGAAATAACGGGGAGGTTGACATAACCGGTATCCTGAGAAACACTCCTGAGAAGCTGGCGGATTTTATAAAAAGTGTAATATTTGAGAAGCCCAGGGGGCACAATTTCGGGAAGGGTTACCACTCCCAACGGAGTATGAATAGAATAGGAGGCTAGATATGGGTCTTTCACATATTGACGAGAAGGGTAAGGCGCGGATGGTTGATGTTTCGGATAAAGAGATGACAATTCGCGAAGCTTATGCAACTGGCTGTGTCTATATGAAGCCGGATACTCTTAAAATGATTGCACAGGGGAGCCTCCCGAAGGGTGACGTATTTTCGACAGCCAGGATAGCGGGGATAACGGCTGCAAAGCACACATGGGAAATGATACCCATGTGTCATCAAATACCCATTGATTCTATAAGTGTGGAATTAGAGGCGGATTGGGATAAAAATTGTGTAAATATAGCTTCGATAGTCAGATGTATATGGAAAACAGGTGTTGAAATGGAGGCACTGACTGCAGCAACAGTTGCCGCACTTACGGTTTATGATATGTGCAAGGCGGCAGATAAGGACATGGTAATAGGTGATATAATGCTCATAAAAAAATCCGGCGGCAAGTCGGGGGTATATGAGAGGAAAACGGAAGAATAAACAGGGGGAGATATTGTTATGGCAAAGGTAGTGGCAATCAATATAAGTGAGAAAAAGGGTGTTCCTAAAAGACCAATAGATGAAGGGGAGTTTATTGTTGATTTCGGTTTAAAGGGTGATGCTCATGGAGGAAACTGGCATAGACAAGTCAGTCTGCTTGGGCAAGAAAGTATAGATAAGGTTGCTGACTATGGGATAGAAGGCTTGTGCACAGGTAAGTTTGCTGAGAATATTACTACCGAAGGAATTGAGCTATACAGCCTGCCTATCGGAACACAGCTAAAAATCGGTGAAGTGATTATGGAGGTCACTCAGATAGGCAAGGAATGTCACCAAAAATGTGCAATATTCCACCTTGTAGGAGACTGTGTCATGCCTAAGGAGGGAATTTTTGCAAAGGTCCTGAAAAACGGAATCATCAAAAAGGGTGATACCATAGAGGTTTTATAGGCTCTTACTTATTTCTCTTACTTACACATTTTCATTTTTATTTTCTTGCACATTCCCCTGCTTCACCTTTTAATGTTTCTAATGCATGGTCAAGAACAGGTGTAATGACCTCAAGACATTCCTTGACTGCTTTAGGGCTTCCGGGAAGATTAATTATAAGAGTCTGGTTTCTGATACCAGCAGCAGCTCTTGAGAGCATAGCCCTGTCGGTTATTTCTAAGCTTTTCTGGCGCATAGCTTCAGGGATGCCGGGGACCAAGCGGTCTATCACATCCAAAGTAGCTTCTGGGGTGATGTCTCTTGGGGACATTCCTGTGCCGCCTGAAGTAAATACAAGGTCAATATTGAGATTGTCTGAATAATTTCTCAGACATTCGGCTATAACCTCCCTTTCATCAGGAACAATTTCGTATTTAGCAACTTCATATTCATCTTTCGGAAATGCGGCACTTATAACCCTTCCGCATTCATCCGCCCTTTCTCCGGAAAATCCCTTGTCACTGGCTATAATAATTCCTATCCTGTACATTTCTGCCTCCTGATTCGCAATATATACTTATTATAAGTTAATGGGACGCGCTTATGCAATCACAGGTTGATAAGCTGAGCAATATCCAGTTAGTCACATACAGACTGTAGAAATTTAGGCTCGTTGCAATGGGGAATAGTTCAGCACGGCTGCAATCACGACATCGAGCTCCATAACGAGCAGGCTGTAATTATCCTTGCTCGCTCTCACGCAGGCACAAGGTAGCTGCATAAGAGCAGACAATCTTCATGCACCGGAGTAATGTCGGAAACAGGCTGTAAGAAATAAGTCTCGCTGAAATGTGGGCGCTGGCAATTCGGCGTCCGTGCCTCAGTGCCAGCGGCTTTGCCATCCGTGGCAAAGCCTTATGTTCCTTGTGCCGCATTTCAGCATCGACATTATTTCACAGTCTGTAATCGCTCCATTACACGGTGCCTAAAGCTGCCCGCTCTCAGCAGCTATTAGCGCCCGCCAGAGAGCGAGCAATGGGTAAACAGTCTGCAACCGTTACTACGCAGATGTCGGAAATGCAGTCGTGCTGAACCAGAACGACACATTCCAACTTCGTCACATTTCACAGGCTGTGCAGTGTGACTGACAGGATAAATGCTGAGGCGACGTATTTTTGCATATTTAACAGTTTTTATTATAATAGTTTAATGGTATAATAAGGTACGTGATAAATCGCATTTAAAATCGACAAGAATATATCTACAAAAGGAGTTTGAAAATGGGACTATACGAAAAGTGGAAACAGATGACTGAGGCGCCAAGAAGTGATATGGAGCAGGAGGCTTTCTGGCGGGAATACCTTGAGAAGGAAACGGATAATTATCAACATATACTTGAAAATAAGCGAAATAAGCTTGAGGGGACTGTTGGCGAGTTGGCTTCCGAATTTAATATGGAGCCGGAGGTTTTTACAGGATTTCTGGACGGAATAAACACAAGCCTTGTCAATAAGCTTGAGATAGAATCACTGGAAGCTGACAGTGTGATTGATGCGCAAATCGATTTTGAAAAGCTCTATTGGAACATGCTTGATGCCAAGGCCGAGTGGCTATACACCCTTGATCCGTGGGATTTGATACTGTCAAAGGAAAAAAGAGATGAGATAACAAGAGAATTCAGACGCTCTAAGATGGCTGTCAGCAATAAAATCGGGAGAAATGTCCCTTGCCCGTGTGGAAGCGGTAAAAAATATAAAAAGTGTTGTGGGAAGAATTAGAGCTAAGCGGCTTTTTAATCGGAGGTAGATACTATTGTCAATGCTTAGGTTAGCCGGAGCTATAGCCGCGGCAATGCTCGAAGAGCTTTTTGCAAATTATTTCTCAATATTTCTATGTGTCCTGCTGATGATGTATTTAAAAAATCAGCATCAAAGATATTCAGAGCTAAAGCCGGACATTTACCCAAATCAAGCACAAGCTTTTCGGGAAGTTGCCGAGAAGCTTGTGCTGACAAGCTTGGTAGCCGGGTGCGTGGCAAGCTTACTGACTGTTTTTTCGGGTATAAGCATTGAAGCTGGAGCTCTCAAGTATCTTTTCTTAGGAATGATTATTTTGGTTCCTTTCGATTTAAGATATGCCAACATATCATATGCAGCAGGTATTTTGGCGGCTGTGAGTTTAATTTTCGGATACCCGCAGATTAGCATTCCCTCCCTTATCGGTCTTGTTGCAATACTGCATCTGATTGAAAGTATACTTATTTTTATAAGCAGAAAAGATGACTTCCTGCCTGTTTTCATAAAGCATAGAGAAATGATTGCAGGCGCGTTTTTAATTAGAAGGTTTTGGATGGTTCCGGTTGTTTTCTTAACATATTTGCTCCAAAACAGCGCGGCTTTATTTGAACTTAAATGGAATCTGCCGACACTTTTTGAACTCAAGACAGTAAGAGACGGTGCATATGCCATTGGACTTGATTGCCTTATAGCGCTGCTGAGCTATTCGGATATTGCTGTTACAAAGCATCCTGAGAAAAAATGTGCAGAAGGCTCTGCCATGATATTTGGTTATGGTTTGGTTTTACTTATACTTGCCGTTATGTCACAAGACTTTCAATGGATGACTTATGCCTGCGTTGTAGTATGTATATTGGGGTATGAAGCAATACATTTCTACTTAAAGAATTCAGAGCTAAAAGGGGAGCCGCTATACAGTGCGGTCAGGAGGGGCTTGAGAATAATGGATGTGCTAGCCGATAGCCATGCACAGAAGATGGGATTGTTGCGCGGAGATATAATACTGAGTATAAATAACAATGATATTCAGACTGAAGCAGGTGTAAAAGAAGCCCTAAAGGATTATCCTACTTTTACATGGCTTCGTGTTTTAGGTTGGGATGGGAAAGAAAGGGACATTGAATACAGATGCTACCCTGAAGGATATAATTCACTGGGAATTGTACCGGTACCCAGAGAGAAGGAAGTAACATACAACATAAGCTTTTTTGAGAGTATGAGCATCATAAAAAACATTGTAAAAAGATTTAAAGGGATTGATCGTCCAATTTAGCAAATGTTTTAAGGGGTGAATTCTATGGACTCAAGCGGAGCAAGCGGTCACTATATTGCAGCCCGGAAGTTGGGGTTGAAGGAGTATACAAAAAATGTGTCCAACGGATTGTCAGGCTATCTTCCGTTTCTTGAGGATGTTGCGAAGGATATTGAAATTCTGTACGAACAGGACCTGGGGACTCTTGAGCTTCCTCTTCATAAAATCGCGGGGACATATACAAAGGCCAGAAGCAAAGCATTTGCCGCTAACTTTATGCCTATAATTGGTCCCAGGACAGAATTTGCCCAGAAGTGGATTAATCTTTGCGTAGCCCATATCAATGAAGGTATACGCGAACCGATAAAGGTGTACGAGTTCTTAAACCGCTTTTATGTAATAGAAGGCAACAAGCGTGTAAGTGTATTAAAATATTATAATGCTTATTCCATATGGGGGCAGGTTATAAGGCTGATTCCCAAAAAGGATGAAAACAATCTGACTATTTCGATATACTATGAGTTTCTGGAATTCTACAAGAAGACAGAAATTAACATCATCTGGTTTTCAAAGAAAAACTCATTTAGCCGCCTTTCAAAGCTATTGGATGAGTTTACACCCAAATTCCAGTCATTATCTGTAGATAAATATAAATACTTTGCAAATTCAATATACCTGCCCTTCAGAAAGGCATATTTAGACCTTGGAGGCCAGAAGCTGCCAATAACTACAGGGGATGCTTTTTTGGAGTACTCAGTTATTTATGGTTTTCCGGAGAGCATTTCAGAGGAAAGGCTTTATGCGAGACTTAAAGCCTTTATAAAGGAGCTTGAGCTGATGTCTGGCTATAAAAGCACTGATGTACAGACAGAACCAAGCGAAGAAGGCGAAAGCCTGCTTAATACTATTACTACCTTTGTAATGCCTAAAAAACATCTTAGGGTTGCTTTTGTTTATGCAATGGACGCTTCTACATCAAGCTGGACTTTTGCTCAGGAGATGGGTAGAAACCATGTAAATAACGTATTCGGGGATGAGATAATAACATCCTATGTTGATAATGTTCCTGAAACTCACGGGGCATACCATTATCTTAAAAAACTTGCGCAAGAAGGCAACGACATTGTTTTTGTCACATCTCCCTCATTTATAAATGCAACCCTGAAGGCTGCCATGGAATTTCCTGAGACGAAGTTTTTAAATTGCATGGAAACCCAATCTTACAAGCATGTTAATACGTATTTTGGAAGAATCTATGAGCCTAGATTTTTAGCAGGAATAGTCGCAGGTGCGGTTACAAAATCTAATGTACTTGGTTATGTAGGTACTCATCCTGTTCCGGATGTAATAAACGGAATTAATTCATTTGCTATAGGGGCAAAAATGGTAAACCCCTATGCTAAAATAATAGTGGAATGGCTCAATGACTGGGACGATACAGAAGCATCAAGTAAAGCAAGTGATAAGCTTGTGATGAGTGGAGCCGATATCATATCACATCACGATACTCTTTCGAAAAGTGACTCCTCAAGAGAGTTTGGAGTGTATTTAGTTGTAAAAGGGGAGGGCGGCAATAAGTACAATAAAGATTATATTGCAGCACCTATCTGGAACTGGGGAATCTTCTACGAGAATATGATAAGAAACATTATGAACAACCGGAAAATTTTCGGTAACGATAACCGGGTTGTTAACTTCTGGTGGGGAATGGACTCGGGAATTGTTGACTTTTTCTATTCTAAGAGATTAGTACCTTCGGAGACGCAGAAGCTGGTGGAATTTTTAAAAAGCATGATTATCAAGGGAGAACTCCATCCTTTCAAAGGACCGATTTACAGCCAGGATGGAAAGCTTAGGGTAAAACACAATCAGACTGCTACACGGGATCAGATTATAAACATGGACTGGTTTGTAAATATTATAGACAGCCGGTTGACTGAAAAGGAAAACAGATAGTTTTTTAAAATTCGCAGTCAATAATATGATAGCTGTAAGCATTTACTATAGTTGTATTTTTATAATATAAATACCTTTCCTGTCTTCCATAATTAAGATGCTGGTGGCCATGGAAAAAATACGGCGGATTATACTTGTCCAACAAATCAATAAAGCATTTAAAGCCTATATGGGCTTTGTCATCGCCGTCTCCATAGCCAAATGCCGGTGAGTGGGTAAGGAGTATGTCAAAGCCTTTATTTTTTCTTATCGTCCTGCCAAGCTTTTTTATCCTTTTTGCCATTTGCGCTTCAGTATACTGGAAGGCCTTATTGCTATAATTCATACTGCCGCCTAAGCCCAGAATTCTGACACCTTTATGAGTTAATATAGTATCGTCGGCAGAAACACAGCCTTCGGGCGGTCTTTCTATATAATCCCTGTTATGATTTCCAGGCACATAAAAAAGAGGCGCTTTTATCATAGTTACAAGAAATGAAAGGTATTCAGCCTTAACATCTCCGCAGGACAAAACAAGCTCTACATCCTTGAAGCGCTCCTTGTCGAAATGATCCCATATATAGGGAGATTCACAATCAGAAACCAATAATATCTTCATAATAGCTTATTATACTAAATGAAACGGTTTATAACAACAAAAGCAGTGTCTTCCCGGCTAAGGCTGTAAGAATTTGCCCCCGGAATTTATTTACATGATAAGCCTTATAGGTTATGATTATGTCAGTCACGGATTTATGGAGCTGTGCAAGATGGAGGGGAAACAGGTGAGTAAGGTAATAACCGTCAGAAATATTAAAATAGGTGAAGGTGTACCGAAGATAATCGTACCCATTGTTGAAAAGACTCAGGATAAAATAGTTGAAAAAGCTCTGGGCTTTAAGAAAATGAAGATTGACGCTGTCGAGTGGAGAGCAGATTTTTATGACGATATTTACGACAGCAGGAAGGCCATCGAGACGGCGAAGGCACTAAGAGCTGCAATGCCCGATATGCCATTGCTGTTTACCTTCCGTACAGATTCCGAGGGCGGAGAAAAAAGCATTACAATGGAGGAATACACAAATCTAAATAAATCTGTAGCCCAAACCGGCACAGTCGATATGATTGATGTTCAGGCATTATTAGGTCGTGATGTAGTAAGACAAAACATAGCAAATATCCATGCTTCAGGCGTTTATGTAGTGGCTTCAAATCACGAGTTTTCAAAAACACCCAGCAAGGATGAAATTATAAAGCGCATGAGAATGATGCAGGATATGGGCGCAGATATTTTGAAAATTGCAGTGATGCCAACCTGCACCGAAGATGTCTTAACACTTCTGGCTGCAACAAATGAGATGTACCTTAAATATGCTCAAAAACCTATAGTAACCATATCAATGTCACCTATAGGAGTAATAAGCCGTGTGGCAGGTGAAGTATTTGGCTCAAGTATGACCTTCGGGGCAGAGGGACAGGTATCGGCACCGGGACAGATACCAGCAGAAAAGCTTTCGGCAGTTCTTAACATTCTTCACGAATTAGGTGTGGATTAACGGGAAGGAGTTAAATGACATGATCACAGTTGACACGAAGCTCATAGCATTACTGGGAACACCTCTTCGTCAATCATTTTCATACAAAATGCAAAACGATGCTTTTAAGGCTCTCGGGCTGGATTATTACTATATTCCGATAGAAGTTGAACCTGAAGGGCTTAAGGCGGTTGTAACTGCAATCCGCTATATGAATTTTGCAGGCTTTGCAGTGACCAAGCCCTATAAGGTTGATATTATGAAATACCTGGATGAAGTGGATGACTTAGCGAGAATGATGGGTTCGTGCAATACCGTAGTTGTAGAGGATGGTAAATTTAAGGGATACAATACTGACGGGGAAGGCTTAATCCGCTCTTTGACTGAGGAAGGAAAAATTGAGATAAAGGACAACATATTTTTCAGCTTCGGCGCCGGAGGCACCGGTAAATCAGTCTGCCTAGAGCTTGCAAATAATGGTGCCGGGCGTATCTATATAAGCTCTCGTTCTGCTATGTGTGAGGAGCTGTCAGCAAATATTAATAATTATTTCCCAGGAGTATGTGTGCCAATCCGCGCAGCAGATAAGGAGAAGATTGAGCAGGGCATGGCTGAGGCTAATGTACTGCTAAACCTGTCGGGAAGCGGTATGTATCCCCATATCGATGAAACCCCGGTTGATAAATCGTTGCTTAAGCCAAAGCATTTGTGCTTTGATGCGACATACAACCCTGATAAAACACGGTTTTTGCTTGAGGCTGAAGAAAAAGGCTGCAAGATTATTAATGGAATTGGTATGTTTATTTACCAGGGCGCTCACCAAATAAAGCTGTGGACCGGTAAAGAGGGACCTTGCGAGGTCATGTGTAGAAGTCTTGAGGAGCTAATACCGGGGCTTACGACAAATATCATCAAATAAATCATTGACAAACATTAACTCAATATTTATACTAAAGGCATAGGACAATTTTAAAATGGACTAGACCAATAAGGAGCGCTTATGAAATTTAGTATAAATATTGACAGAAGTTTAAAAGAAAGCGTATATAAACAAATCGCGCAGCAGATTCATGAGGCCGTACTCAATGGAGAATTAACGCCGGGGGATAAGTTACCAACAGAAAGGGAATTATCCGATTGTTTACACCTGGCAAGAGGTACCGTAAATAAAGCATATGAAGAATTGAAAAAAAGAGGTGTCATTCAGGTCCTTCAGGGAAGCGGCAGCTTTGTCTCAAAAAAGAAGGAATATCCGGAAGCAGACAGGAAGGAAATTGCTGACGGATACATTGAAGAACTTCTATCAAGGCTAGAGGATTTGAATTTCACACCGGACGAAATTAAAGCAATGGTTGACATTGCGATTTTCCGAAGACAAAATCCCCAAATAAAAGTAAATATTGCACTCATAGAATGCAATCCCGAGTCCCTTGCTGCATTCTGCGAGCAGTCTAATAGCTTTCCAAATACTGCAGTAAAGCAGTTCATGCTGGACGATGTCATTAAATACTCAAACCCGGAAAAAGTATTCGAAGACTATGACATAATTATTACCACAGTGACACACTACGAGCTGATCGCTGGCATGATACATATCTTAAGGGACAGAATATTCAAAGTCGCAGTCTCTCCCACACAGGAAACTATAATCAAAATTGCAACCGCTCCAAGGGACTCACAAATAGGGGTTATTGTAAGGAGTGATAACTTCAGGCAGCTTGTGAGAAACCGCCTTATTTCTATGAATATTGACATTGAAAAGATAAGGTTTGCTTTCGAGGATGAGATTTCTGAAGTTGATAAGCTGCTATTACAAATGGATATATTGATAATTCCCCATTTCTTATTATTAAACAATAAAAGGCTGGCAGAGCAATTACATCATTTTAAAGACAGGGGAGGAGAAGTTATTGACTTCCAATATCAGATGGAAAAGGGGTCACTCATATATATTGAGGAACGAATTAATAAGCTCTTAAATGAGACAAAATAAGGGAGGACTAATATGAAGGGCACAATTACACAAAAAATACTAAGTCAACACATCGTTGAGGGAAAGGCAGCTGCAGGAGAGGAGATCGCTCTGAAAATCGACAATACACTGACACAAGACGCTACGGGTACTATGGCCTCTTTGCAGTTTGAAGCTATTGGGATTGACTGTATACAGACAGAACTAAGTGTGAGCTTTGTGGATCACAATATGCTGCAAACTGATTTTAAAAATTCTGATGATCATCGCTATCTTCAATCTGTAGCACAAAAATACGGACTCTATTTTTCGAGACCGGGCAATGGAATTTGCCACCAGGTTTTTTTGGAAAGATTTGCACGCCCAGGGAAAACATTAATCGGATCTGACAGCCATACACCCACTGCAGGCGGTATCGGAGCTTTTGCTATGGGAGTAGGAGGCCTTGATGTTGCTGCAGCTATGGCAGGATATCCTCTTAGAATTAAGTACCCAACTGTTGTAGGTGTAAAGCTTACGGGAAAACTGCCGGACTGGGTTTCGGCCAAAGACGTTATTCTTGAAGTTTTAAGGCGCATTGACGTAAAGGGCGGTGTTGGCAAGGTATTAGAATATACGGGTCCTGGAGTCAAGACTTTAAGCGTACCCGACAGGGCAACCATTACAAACATGGGAGCTGAAACAGGCTGCACAACTAGCATTTTTCCCAGTGATGAGATAACAAAGTCATTTTTGGAGGCTCAAGGAAGAGGAGAACAGTGGATTGAGCTTTTACCCGACGAGGATGCGAAATATGATGAATTAATTGAAATCAATTTATCTGAATTGGACCCTTTAGTTGCAATGCCTCATAGCCCCGGCAATGTAAAAAGGGTAAGAGAAGTTGCAGGAATGAAGGTGGACCAGGTAGCGATAGGCTCTTGTACCAACTCGTCACTTAGGGATTTAAAGGTTGTTGCCAATGTCCTTAAAGGGAAAACAGTTTCAGAAAATCTGCATTTAACTATAAGCCCCGGGTCAAGACAAGTGGTTGAGCATCTGTTCGAAAGCGGTGAGATGAAATATCTCATTCAGGCAGGAGCGCGCATACTTGAAAACGCATGCGGGCCTTGTGTAGGTATGGGTGCGGCGCCGTGTACCGCTGGTGTTTCAGTCAGAACCTCCAACAGAAATTTTGAAGGCAGAAGCGGTACAAAGGATGCCCGGGTATTGCTGGTGAGTCCGGAGGTTGCCGCAGCAACTGCAATAAAAGGAGTTCTTACGGATCCGAGGGAGCTGGGGGAATACCCTAAAGTTGAAATGCCGGACAAATTCATAATCAATGACAACATGATTTTAGCTCCTCTTCCCTTGGAAGAAGCCAAGAATATCAAGGTGGTTTATGGCCCCAACATAAAACCCCTTCCCACATTCCCGCCGCTTGGGGATGCGTTGCAGGGTGAGGCTTTGATAAAGGTGGGCGACAATATTACAACTGACCATATAATGCCTGCAGGAGCAAAGGTTCTGCCTTTTAGAAGCAATATACCTGAGATGTCCAAGTATGTTTTTGAAGCTGTCGACGGTGAGTTTTATAAAAGGGCAATGGAAAAGAAGGGCGGATTTATAATCGGTGGAGACAACTACGGGCAAGGCTCAAGCCGTGAGCATGCTGCTCTGGCTCCAAAATATCTGGGGGTAAAGGCGGTAATTGTCAAATCCTTTGCGCGGATTCATCTGGCCAACCTGATTAATTTCGGTATAGTGCCTTTGACCTTTAAGAATCCTGATGACTACGAAAAGATAGAGCTGGGAGATATGCTGGATGTTGCAATTGGGGACCTTAAGGAGGAAGTTGTGTTGAAAAACCTGACAAAGGGAATTGAAATTGAACTGACACATACATTTTCAAGGCTGGATGCTGAAATATTAAGGGCTGGCGGAAAGCTTCCCTGGATAAAGAATGCTGTAAACAAATAAGACATAATTAATGGATAAAAGGAGATTGGATATGAGTCACAAAATTATTATGAAAACACCTCTGGTTGAAATAGACGGCGATGAAATGACAAGAGTGATTTGGGGAATGATTAAGGATATTCTTTTGAAGCCTTACATTGACCTTAAAACGGAGTATTATGATCTGGGAATAGAAAAAAGAGATGAGACTGATGACCAAATTACAGTAGATGCTGCTAATGCAATAAAGAAATATGGAGTTGGGGTAAAGTGTGCAACTATTACTCCAAATGCACAAAGAGTAGAAGAATACAATCTCAAGCAGATGTGGAAAAGCCCCAATGGTACAATCAGAGGCATTCTAGATGGGACTGTATTCCGCACCCCGATAATCGTAAAGAATCTGACTCCCTACATACCTGCATGGAATAAGCCTATTACCATCGCAAGGCATGCATACGGCGATGTCTACAAGAATACTGAGTATCGCGTTGAAAAGCCAGGCAAGGTTGAACTGGTGTTTACTGCAGAGGATGGAGAGGTGGTCAGAAAGACTATACATGATTTTAAGGACAAGGGCATTATTATGGGAATGCACAACCTGGACGAATCCATAAAGAGCTTTGCAAGAGCTTGCTTTAATTATGCTCTTGACTTAAAGCAAGACCTTTGGTTCTCAACTAAGGATACTATCTCAAAAACATACGACCACACCTTTAAAGATATTTTCCAAGAAATATATGATAACGAATATGCTGAAAAGTTTAAGACGGCAGGTATTGAATATTTTTACACCCTTATTGATGACCTGGTAGCACGTATAGTCAGGTCGGAGGGTGGTATAGTATGGGCCTGCAAGAATTATGACGGGGATGTAATGTCAGATCTGGTTGCCACTGCCTTTGGCAGCCTTGCAATGATGACATCTGTTCTGGTTTCACCGGAAGGGTATTATGAATTTGAAGCTGCTCACGGAACAGTTCAAAGACATTACTATAAGCACCTTAAGGGCGAAAAAACGTCCACCAATTCCATGGCCACTATCTTTGCATGGACCGGAGCACTAAAAAAACGCGGCGAACTGGACGGTTCGGCTGACCTGGTTAAGTTTGCCGAAAACCTGGAGAAGGCTTCAATTCAGACAATAGAAGAGGGTACAATTACCAAGGACCTGGCGATCCTTCTTACTAGTCCCGAAAAGAAGATTGTAAACACTGAGGAATTTTTGAAGGAGGTAAAAAAGAGACTTGACTTGATTGCTTAATTTGTTATGCCCGATTTTCTTTCTAGTGAAATAAGTAATATCGTGTTATAATTTATTTCATGTTATAATTCATATATACTTTGAACGGAGAAAAATCACAATTAAGATAAGATAAGACAATATAAGGGAGGAAATTTCGGTGAAATTAAGCGTAAAGCAGTTGTATCGCGAATCAGACAGCTTCTATGGAAAACAGGTTGAGGTGGCAGGATGGGTTAGGACCATTAGAGATTCAAAAACCTTTGGTTTT
>CAZPMC010000031.1:0-11389 GCA_964587755.1 uncultured Oscillospiraceae bacterium | reverse complement strand
TTTTATTGAGCTCAATGACGGTTCTTTTTTTAAAAACCTTCAAATAGTATTTGAAAATAATGTTTTGGACAATTTTAAGGAGATTGTTAAGCTCCCTCAGGGTTCTTCTATCCGGGTTTGGGGGGATTTAGTTGCGACTCCCGATGCTAAGCAGCCTTTTGAGATAAAGGCGAGTAAAATAGAAATTGAAGGCTATTGTACTGCTGATTATCCTCTTCAAAAAAAGCGTCATTCCTTTGAATTTCTTCGCACTATCGCTCACTTAAGACCGAGAACCAATACATTTTCTGCTGTATTTAGGCTCAGAAGCACAGTAGCATTTGCTATTCATAAATTCTTTCAGGAGAGGGGCTTCATATACGTCCATACTCCTATCATTACAGCCAATGACTGTGAAGGTGCGGGTGAAATGTTTCAGGTTACAACTTTAGACCTGGAAAATCCGCCGAAAAACGAAGACGGTTCAATTGATTACAGTGAGGATTTCTTTGGAAAGCTGTCCAGTCTTACGGTTAGTGGACAGCTTACAGGTGAAGCATTTTGCATGTCCTATGGTAAAATATATACATTCGGGCCAACATTCAGAGCTGAGAATTCCAATACTCAAAGACATGCATCTGAGTTTTGGATGATTGAGCCTGAGATTGCATTTGCAGGCCTTAAGGAGGATATGGCTCTTGCGGAGGACATGATGAAATATATCATAAACTACTGCATGGAAAATATTCCTGAGGAGTTTGAATTTTTCAACAAATTTATTGACAATACATTGCTGGACCGGTTGAACAATGTTGTAAATTCTGAGTTTGGGCATATTACTTATACTGATGCAATTGAGCTTTTGGAGAAGGAAAATGCAAGCTTTGCTTATCCGGTACAATGGGGATGTGACCTGCAGACAGAACATGAGCGGTATTTGACAGAGAAGGTATTTAAAAAGCCTGTATTTGTGACGGATTACCCGAAGGATATAAAGGCATTTTACATGAGACTTAATGATGACGGAAAAACAGTTGCCGCAATGGATCTTCTGGTACCCGGAGTAGGTGAAATTATAGGCGGCAGTCAAAGAGAAGAACGTTATGACCTCCTTGCTAAGCGTATGGATGAGCTTGGACTGTGCCAGGAAGAATACAAATGGTACATGGATTTGCGCAAATATGGAGGAACAAAGCATGCTGGGTTCGGACTTGGGTTTGAAAGGGCTATCATGTATTTTAGCGGAATGTCAAATATACGGGATGTAATTCCATTCCCAAGGACTCCAAAATCAGCGGATTTCTAGAGGCCATGAAATACAAATTTATTGGATGTGAAATCTTTAAAAAACCTGTTTATATGGCGGCTGAAGCATCAAAGCACGACATAGATATTGAGTTTACAAAGGTTAGCGCACATTCAAGCCCCGGTGATTTAAGGGAGAAAATTCAATCAGCTATTGATAAGGCTGATAGTATATATGATGGGGTACTACTTGGATATGGGCTTTGCGGGAACAGTACGGTTAATCTTATGTCACGGTCTGTGCCGTTAATAATTCCGAGAGCACATGATTGTTGTACTGTTTTTTTAGGAAGCCGCTCATCATTTTTAAAGCATTTCGCAATGACTCCCAGTGCCGAATGGAGGACAGCCTGTCACTATGAATGCTCCAAAGATTTGGAGCAGGGCTTTTGTGATTACGAGAAGCTTATTGAAAAATACGGGGAGGACAATGCACAGTATATCCGGCAGAATCTTGCCGGGGAAACTTCCGTTGATTTCCTGACTTTTATTAATCTACCGGGCATTGAGAATAATGATGCCCTGAATGCATTTTTAGAGGAGGCTAAAAAAAAGGGGAAAAGCACACGGTTTATCGAGGGAGACTTAAGGCTCATTTGGAAGCTATTGGCGGCAGATATAAACCATGATGAATTCCTTGTAGTGCAGCCTGGTTCAGTAATTAAGCCGGTCTATGACCAGGAGGAAATCATGAGGGCTAGTACTTAAGAGGCTGGATAGTAATATACGAAAGGTGAATAGGGTTGATAAATCTATGATGCAAAAAAAGTACACAGTTACTGGGGTGCAAAATCTGTCTTGCGGGATTGCCCGCCTTAATATTTTGGCACCGGAGTTGGCGAAAATGTGCAGCCCAGGCCAATTTGCCCATATTTATTGCGGAGGCGGAGTATATAGCATTACAAGACGTCCTCTTAGCATAAGCTCCGTTTCAAAAGATGAGGTAAGCTTTTTATTTCAGATAAAGGGTGAGGGAACCCGGTGGCTTTCAAAAAGGAAGCCAGGCGATATTATTGACATAGTGGCCCCCGTTGGTCATGGGTTCAGCTTGCCTGATAATGGAGAAGTGGTTTTGGCTGCAGGAGGCATCGGACTTGCTCCGCTTATTTTTCTGGGACAGGAGGCTATAAAAAAGGGCCTTCAGGTAGTACTGCTGTTTGGTGCCAGGAATAAGCAAAGCATTTACGGCCTTGATGAGCTAACCAAGGCAGGTGCTGTGATTAAGCTGGCTACCGAGGATGGCAGCGCCGGTGAAAAAGGCTTGGTTACAAAGCTTCTTGAAAAGCATATCCTTTCATCAAAACCAGCAGGCATTTTTTCTTGCGGTCCGAAGCCAATGCTTGAAGCAGTTGCGAAAATCGGACAGCTAAATGATATTCCGGTACAGGTGTCCCTGGAGGAGAGGATGGCTTGCGGAGTCGGAGCTTGCCGGGGATGCGCCGTATTAGTTAAAAATGGACAAGGAAAAGGGTATCGGAATGTTTGCTCTGATGGTCCGGTATTTAAAGGAGAAGAGGTGTTTTTCAATGATTAAGCCCAATATGAGTGTTGAAATTGGCGGTATCCGGATGAAAAACCCTGTTATGCCGGCATCGGGATGCTTCGGATTTGGTGAGGAATACAAAGATTTTATTGATTTAAATGAGCTGGGAGCTATTGTAGTAAAGTCGGTAACCCTTACTGAAACAGTTGGAAATCCTCCGCCCCGGATTTGTGAGACCCCAGGCGGAATGTTGAACTCAATTGGCTGGCAAAATCCCGGTGTTGAAGTTTTTATAAACGAGAAGATGCCTTTTTTGAGGCAGTTTAATACACCGGTTATAGTGAACCTGGCAGGTAAAACTCTTAAAGAATATTCCGAGCTGGCGAAGAAGCTGGATAAACTGGATGGATTGGCTGGAATGGAGCTGAATATTTCCTGCCCGAATGTCGATGAGGGAGGGGTTCAGTTCGGCACAGACCCGTGCCTTGCCGCAGAGGTTGTAGCTGCGGTGCGCAAAAATACAAGTCTGCCTTTAATCGTCAAGCTCTCACCCAATGTGACTGATATTACCGTAATGGCAAGAGCGGTTGAGGAAGCCGGTGCAGATGCAATATCCCTTGTCAATTCATTTACAGGTATGGCTATTGATATAAAGACAAGACGCCCTGTGCTGGGACGTGCTGTCGGCGGGCTGACCGGTCCTGCCATAAAGCCTGTAGCCCTTTATATGACATGGCAGGTTGCAAAAACGGTAAGTGTGCCTGTTATAGGCATGGGAGGGATTTTACGGGCTGAGGATGCCATAGAATATTTAATAGCCGGAGCCAGGGCTGTAGCTGTGGGAATGGGCACTTTTGTAAATCCTAATACCATAACCCAGGTTATTGGCGGAATAGAGGGTTATTTGGTTGAAAACAATATTGATGATGTTAACAAACTGGTTGGCTCACTGATTACGTAATAACTGTATATTACATTTTGCTTTTATGATAATATATAATAAAAAAGAGATAAGGATGTATTCTTGGATGGATTCACTAATACTTGCATCCTCTTCTCCCAGAAGAAGAGAACTGCTGACTCAGGCAGGCATTTTATTTACTGTTGAGCCAAGCCTGATTGATGAAGCTGCGGCAGAGCTTTCCGGCACGGTAGAAGAAAAGGCGGAGCAGCTGGCATATTTAAAGGCGCTAGATGTTGCTAAAAGAACAAAAGAATCTATTGTGCTTGGTGCAGATACTGTGGTAGTATGTGACGGGTTAGTATTCGGAAAACCTACTGATGCGGCAGATGCGGAAAATATGCTTTACAGCTTGAGTGGTCGTGAGCATACTGTAATTACCGGGATTGCACTGGTTAATGCAGCTACCGGCAACTACCTGTGCGGTCATGAAGCAACAAAAGTAAAGTTCGCCTCATTAAGACCAGAAGAGATAAAAGCATATATAAAAACCGGTGAACCTTATGGTAAGGCGGGAGCTTATGCTGTTCAGGGAAGGGCGGCGCTTTTTGTGGAGAGCCTCAACGGCTGTTATTCAAATGTAGTGGGGCTGCCCTTAAGAAAGCTTTATGAAATGCTAAGGGGGTTTGGAATAAAGGATTTGTGGCAATAAGGCCCTCAAGGGAATACAATCGCATTAACATGGAAATAATTGTATCAGTCAAATTTGAGAGAAATAGCAGGTTATTTAGTTCGGGAGGACACTACTAATGAGAGTATTTTCAAGAGATATTGGAATAGATTTAGGTACAGCAAATACGCTTGTACATGTAAAAGGAAAAGGAATTGTTGTAAGAGAACCATCAGTTGTAGCTATAAATAAAAATTCCCGCACAATATTAGCGGTTGGTGATGATGCCAAGAGCATGATTGGAAGGACACCGGGAGACATAGTTGCAATTAGACCTATGAAGGATGGAGTAATTGCAGATTTTGATATTACTCAAAGTATGCTTCAGCATTTTATTAAAAGAGCTATAACAGGAGGCTTTTTTTCAAAGCCAAGAGTCGTAATTTGTGTACCTTCGGGCGTAACGGAGGTGGAAAAGAGAGCAGTTGAGGAAGCAACACTGAGTGCGGGGGCTAAGGAGGCATATCTGATTGAAGAGCCTATGGCTGCCGCTATAGGAGCAAATCTCCCTGTTGAGGAGCCTTGCGGAAGTATGATTGTTGATATTGGAGGAGGCACCAGTGAAGTTGCAGTTATCTCCCTGGGAGGAGTTGTTACCAGCAAATCCCTTAGAATCGCTGGAGATGAGTTTGATGAGGCAATTGTTCACTATGTAAAAAAAGAATACAGCCTTATGGTTGGCGAGAGGTCTGCAGAACAAATAAAAGTGACTATTGGTGCAGCTTACCCCAAGCCTAAGGAAGAATACATGGATATAAGGGGAAGAGACCTTATTACAGGTCTCCCAAAGAATATAACCATTTCATCAAGCGAGATAACAGAAGCTCTGAAGGAGCCGATTAACTCAATAATAGACGCTATTAAACTGACTCTTGAGAAGACACCGCCTGAATTGGCTTCTGATATAATTGATAAGGGTATAATGCTGGCAGGGGGCGGCGCGCTTTTAAGCGGACTGGACAAGCTTATTAAAGAGGAGACGGGGATGCCCGTTACAATTGCAGAGGAGCCTCTTGATTGCGTCGCCATAGGAACAGGCAGAGTGCTTGAAGAAATTGAGACGTTAAAGAAAGTGTTATTATCACCTAGAAAATTAAGATAGAGAGGAGACAAATCCTTTGCTGCGACTTTTCAAAAGCAAATGGTTTACAGTGTCTTTAATTGTTATTTGCCTTTTTGTTGTAATGGGGGTTTCGGCGAATAAAAGCAGCAGGTTAAATTGGCTTCGGAATATCATAAGCGTACCGTTATCACCTGTCCAAAGGTTTATTACGTCTATTGGACAGCAGGTGGAGGACGGTATGTCTTTTTTTAAGGATATTGAGGCCATCAGACAAGAAAATGAAGAGCTGAGGGCGCAGGTTAGCGAGCTTAAAATAAAAAACAGGGAGCTTTCGTCACTTGAAGGCAAGAATGAGGAGCTGAGAAAAGCACTGAACTTAAAAAAGCAATTCGGGGACTATACCTTTCTCGGCGCCAACATTATTGCGGTTGACCCCGGCAACTGGTTCAATATTTTCAAGGTTGACATAGGAGAAAGGGATGGTGTCTCAAGTGATTTTCCTGTGGTGACAAGCAGTAAAGGCTTAGTGGGAAGAGTAATGTCCTCTGATCTGACATCCTCAAAGGTATTGACTATTATTGACGAAGCCAGCTCTGTCGCCGGTTGGATTTCGAAGGCTGGCGGGGGACATGTAATTGTAAGAGGGGATATAGTACTTAAGGAATCGGGCTTGTGCAAAATGGACTACATACCTCTTGAGGTTGATGTGGAGGTAGGAGACGTTATAGAAACATCGGGTCTGGGAGGTATTTATCCCAAGGGAATTATCATTGGTGAAGTAATTGAGGTAAGAAAGACAAACAGTGAGCTGGACAGATATGCAATAATACGGCCTGAGGCAGATTTTAAGAGACTTGAAGAGGTTTACATACTAAAGAGCAATGAAAAACAGGAAATAGGCAGTGTTGAAAAATGAAACTAAAGGCATTATTTTATTCTTTCTTTATTTTACTAATCCTGACAATTCAGACAACTTTACTGGATTATATTGCCATCTATGGAGTTAAGCCCAATATTCTCATAGTATTTGTTATCGTTTGTGCGCTTTTAAGAGGTGATGCTGAAGGAAGTGCCGTGGGCTTTTTTGCAGGACTTGCTTTGGATTTGATGTCCGGTGGCCTCATAGGATTTTATGCGTTGCTTGGATACCTTCTGGGGGTGTTATCAGGCTCTGTCAACAAGAGAATGTTCAGGGATAATATTCTTGTTGTGCTGTTTTTTACGTTTGTGTATTCTATAGCATATGAGACTATTGTTTATATTCTTAATAATATTATGAGCGGGGAAATGAATCTCATTTACCCCTTTACCAGGATTATATTGCCTGAGGCTTTGTATAACTGTGTTTCTGCAATTCCAGTCTATGGATTGCTTATATCTGCGGACAGACGGTTTAGTAAAACAGGCAAGAAGATAAGACAGTATTGATGTATGCAGGTGGTGATTTGTATTGAAGGAAAAACTCAAAAACAGATACTTGGTACTTAGCCTTGCCTATGTTGCCTTTGCTTTTATTATTGTATTCCGGCTTTTTAATTTGCAGATAGTCGAAGGCGATAAATATGATGTGTATTCTCAGAAAAGAGTTCTTAAGGAAACTACGATTAAAGCCCCGAGAGGTAAGATACTTGACAGAAACGGAGTGCCTTTAGCATTAAACAGGCAGGGTTTTGCTGTTGATGTTGTCAAAACAGATATCACCAATGCTGAATTAAATGAGATGCTGTTAAAACTGATTGAAGTATTTGAGAAAAACAATGTAAGCTATGCCAACAGTCTGTCAAAAAATCTTACATTTAATCCTATAACCTTTAACGGAAAGTCGGAACAGGTAACAAGAGCCTGGCAAAAAAATACTAACAGGCTTAATATGAAGGATGAGGATATAAAGGACAACCCAGTAGAGCTGTTTAAGTATCTGAGAGATACTAAATTTAAAATTGATGAGTCCTATACCGATGAGCAGGCTTATAAAATAATGCTTCTGCGATATGAAATACTTATAGATAACTGGAACTATACAACAGGCGGCACTGTTTCACTTGCAAAGGATGTAGGAATGGATGCCATATCTGAAATTGAAGAGCGACACCATGAATTTCCCGGAATTATTACATCAATCGAACCTGTCAGGGAGTATATTGATGCCGTAGAAGAAGCCCATGTTTTAGGCTATATAGGGGCTATATCCCAAAACCAGTATGAAAATTTGAAGGATGAGGGATACAGAAACAATGATTATATAGGTAAAGCCGGTGTTGAGAGAACTGCCGAAAGATATTTACGAGGAAAAGACGGAAAAAGAAGTATCGAGGTGGATACAAGCGGAAGGCTCACGCATCAGCAGGAGACAATCCCGCCGATGCCTGGCAGCGACGTCATTTTGACTATAGACACAAATCTTCAAAGTGTAGCTATGGAATCACTGGCAAGAAACATAGAAAAAATCAGAAACAAAAAGGAAAGTGCTAATTATAATGATGCTGATGCAGGCTCTGTAGTGGCTTTGGATATTAATACGGGTGAGGTATTGGTTATGGCCAGCTACCCCTCCTTTGATCCTCAGATATTTTTACGGGGCTCAGAAGATAAGGTAGCCCAACAGGCTATTATTGATTTAAATAATGATAAAACGAAACCCCAGCTAAACAGGACAATCCAGGAGATTTATGCACCCGGGTCCACCTTCAAGCCTCTTACGGCTATAGCGGCTCTTGAAAAAGGTGTTATTACACCGCAAAACAATAAACTCTATGACTCCGGACATATAAATATTGGCGGGAGGGATTTATATTGTTTGGAGAAGCCTTACTATGGACATGGCTGGCTTAATCTAAAAAACGCATTAGAGACCTCCTGTAATATTTATTTCTATGAATTAGGTGTCAAAACTACAATTGATACATTAGCCCTATGGGCTGGGCATTTCGGCCTGGGAAAGAAAACAGGCATTGACCTGCCCAGTGAGGTTTCGGGAATGATGTCATCCATTGAATTAAAAAAGAAACTCAGAAATGATATATGGAGACCCGCAGATACTGCACAGGTAGCAATCGGTCAATTTGACAATGCTTTTACACCCTTACAGATGGCTAATTATATTAGTACCATTGCTAACGGGGGGAAAAGATATACTCCTTATATAATTAAAAAGGTCGTTAAATACGATGGATCCATTGTAAACGAAACAAAACCAACTTATACAAAGGTGCCTGTCAAGCAGTCCACAATAGATGCGGTTAAGGAAGGAATGATCGCAGTTGCTCAAGGAACAGACGGAACTGCTTATAAATATTTCATAGGATTGCCCTTTGAAGTGGCAGGTAAAACGGGAACAGCCCAAACATCCAGAGAAGCAACACGTTCTCCAAATGCTTTATTTGTATGCTATGCCCCTGCCGACGACCCCCAGATAGCAATAGCAGTAGTTGTCGAGAGGGGGGCTTGGGGTTCTAATGTTGCAGTAATTGCAAGGGATATAATCGATGAGTATTTTGGCCTAAAAAATGTTGATTCAGATAAGACTATTTTAAAATCAGAAGAGCCATTGTTTAATCAATAAGATTTTATGCTTGTCTAATCGGGTAATTAATGTGATAATTGTATATGTGAAATTTTTATTTCATATAGGGGGTTCAATCAATGGAAGAGAACTTCATAACATTTAAAGCATCTGTAAACGGACTGATATTGATTATACGGGACGAAGGTGATTTTGAAGATGTCTGCACTCACATTGAGAAAAAGCTTTTGACCTCAGGCAAATTTTTTAAAGGTGCCAGTATTGATGTCAAATATCGCGGCAGAAAGCTCAATAAGGAAGAGGAGCAAATAATAGCCGATCTTTTGTCAACAAAGACAGGTGCTGAGATAACAAGCTTTGAAGAGGATACAACCACACCTGAGATAACATATAAAGAAACCGAGAAGCCAAGAGACATTCCTCAGATGAAGATAATGTTTTTCAAGGACCTTCAGCAGGGCATGACGAGATTTTACCAGGGAACAGTAAGATCAGGGCAGCTAGTGAGTTATGAGGGGAATCTGGTTATAATTGGTGATGTCAACCCCGGCGGTGAGGTAATTGCAAATGGGAATGTAGTTGTTATGGGATCTTTGCGCGGAATGGTGCATGCAGGTGCCGACGGGAATAAAGAGGCAATTGTAGCAGCACTGAATCTTTCGCCGACTCAGCTCAGGATAGCAGACGTTATTACTAGATCGCCTGATACAAAGGAAAACAGAACCACACTTATTCCTGAACTGGCGACTGTAAAGGGCAATATGGTTTATATTGAAAGGTTCTTACAAAGAGATTTATGATAAAGGAAATTTAGGAGGTATTTGGATGGGTGAGGTCATTGTTATCACGTCAGGAAAGGGTGGAGTCGGAAAGACAACCACAACTGCAAATCTCGGAACAGGACTTGCTTTAGCAGGAAAAAAGGTAGTGCTTGTAGATACTGATATAGGATTAAGAAATCTTGATGTTGTCATGGGCTTGGAGAACAGAATAGTTTATGATCTGGTAGATGTGGTTGAAGGATTTTGCCGGGTTAAGCAGGCTCTAATAAAGGACAAGCGCTTCGAAGGATTATACTTGTTACCTGCTGCTCAGACAAGAGACAAGTCATCTGTCAACCCTCAGCAAATGTTATCTTTATGTCAGGAGCTGAAGGAAGAGTATGATTACATATTAATTGACTGTCCTGCAGGCATCGAGCAAGGCTTTAAAAATGCAATAGCCGGTGCAGACAGAGCTATTGTCATTACTACACCGGAGGTATCCGCAGTGCGGGATGCAGACAGAATAATAGGACTTTTAGAAGCAAATGAAGTCAGAAGCCCAAAGCTGCTTATTAACAGGCTTCGCATCGATATGGTCAAGCGCGGGGACATGATGACAATAGACGATATTATAGACATATTGGCGGTTGGTCTCATCGGAGTTGTACCTGATGATGAGAAAATAGTTATATCGACAAATAGAGGCGAGCCGGCGATAAATGATGACAAGTCGTTGGCAGGTCAAGCATATAGAAATATTGTCGGAAGAATAATGGGAGAGGATGTACCATTTTTAAATCTTGAGAATGACCAAGGTTTAATGCTGAAGATAAAAAAATTGTTCGGCCTCAAGGCGAACTGAAAGGGAGTGGAATAAATGTTACTCGATTTCGGCAAACTTTTCGGAAGGCCCAAAAGTTCTAAAGATGTAGCAAAGGAAAGATTGAAGCTGGTTCTGATACATGACCGTGCAAACGTTTCACCACAGTTTTTAGAAATGCTGAAAAGTGAGATAATAAAGGTCATTACAAATTATATGGACATTGATGAAAGCGCTTTGGACATTCAGCTTACAAAGACAAAAAGCGATGATGGCATGAGTGTTGTTCCTGCCCTTTATGCCAATATTCCAATTAAAAATGTAAAAAACAGCGGGAAATAGGTATAATTTAGAATATGAATATTGCACTTATTGCACATGATAATAAGAAAGAATTACTAGTGGATTTATGTATAGCTTATAAAGCGATTTTGGAGCAGCATACCATTTTTTCCACTGGTACTACCGGAACCTTCATCACGGAGGGGGCAGAGCTGGATGTATACAGGTTCTCGACCGGTATGCTTGGTGGTGTGCAGCAAATCGCTGCAAGGGTGTCACTGAATGAGATTGACCTGGTCATTTTCCTTAGGGACCCGGTGACTGCTCGGGAGTATGAGCCGGACATCAATACTCTATTGAGGCTTTGTGATGTTAATAATATCCCCTTTGCGACAAATGCAGCCTCAGCAGAAATGCTTATAAAAGGCCTCGGACGTGGGGACCTTTCATGGAGGGAATTACTTAAATAAGGCTTGCAAATTTGGGCTCTATGTCAATTGTTGGGGTGGGGCTCAAGCAAAATGAAGTTTAGCTTAATC
>CAZPMC010000030.1:0-28505 GCA_964587755.1 uncultured Oscillospiraceae bacterium | reverse complement strand
AATCGGTATTTTTTACAAGCAGGGCTATTTCAATCAGCATATAAATAGTGAAGGTATTCAGGATACCGAATACACCACCCTTCCAATAGAAAATCTCGGTATTGCCCCTGTTACAGATTCAAAGGGGGACAAGCTTCTTATTCAGGTTGAGTTTCCCGGAAGAACTGTGTATGCTGCATTATGGCTTGCAAGGGTAGGCAGGGTCAATTTGTATTTGCTTGATTCAGATGTTCCTCAAAACACTGAACTTGACCGAAGTATAACAGCCAGACTCTATGGGGGAGGCACAGAGACCAGAATCCAGCAGGAAATACTTCTTGGAATCGGAGGTGTAAGGGCTTTAAAGGCATTGGGTTTAGAGCCTTCTGTTTATCATGTGAATGAAGGCCATTCAGCTTTCTTAGCCTTTGAGCTTATCAGAGTCTATATGCAGGAGTACCACTTGAATTTTAAAGAAGCATGTAAAGCAGTTTCATCTTCGTTGATTTTTACAACACATACACCTGTACCTGCAGGCATTGATGTTTTCCCGCATACATTAATGGACATATACTTTAGCTCCTTCTGGGAAAGATTAGGGATAAGCCGCGATGAATTCCTGGCACTTGGGCTTGATTATAACAATCCTTGCGGATTTAACATGGCAGTGCTTGCCATGAACTTGTCATCCCATATTAATGGCGTCAGCAAGCTCCATGGTGAGGTGACCAGGAAAATGTTCAATAATCTTTGGCAGGGTGTTCCCCAAGACGAAGTGCCTGTTACACATGTAACCAACGGGATACACACATTAAGCTGGCTTTCTGCCCCATATAAAAGATTATTTGATGCTTATCTGCCCGAGGGCTGGGAAAGAAACCTTTCCGATGCTAAAGTGTGGGATAGCATAGACAATATCCCCGATGAGTTATTATGGAGGAAGCATCTTGATTTAAAAAGTGATCTGTTTAAATACATATATAATAGTACAGCTACGGACAGCTGCAGGGTTACAAGCCCCGATATACTTACAATCGCATTTTCAAGGCGCTTTGCAACATATAAACGCGCAGCGCTTATTTTTAGGAATATCAACAGAATCAAAAAACTTCTCAATATTGACGGAATGCCGCTTCAGATTATATTTGCCGGCAAAGCACATCCAAGAGACGTGCCTGCCCAGGATGTTATAAAGCAGATTAATGATATTGCAAAGCAGGAAGGCTTCGCCGGAAAGGTATTCCTTCTTGAGAACTA
The DNA here is from genome assembly GCA_964587755.1 of uncultured Oscillospiraceae bacterium. Lineage (GTDB taxonomy): Bacteria > Bacillota > Clostridia > Acetivibrionales > DTU013 > CAZPMC01. The sequence goes on along the minus strand of CAZPMC010000030.1, from coordinate 27,269 downwards.
CAATATTGCTCTGGCGCGCCGCCTTGTCCAAGGTGCAGATGTGTGGCTCAATAATCCGCGCAGGCCCTTGGAGGCGAGTGGAACAAGCGGACAAAAGGCATGTATTAACGGAGTTTTAAACCTTAGCATACTTGACGGCTGGTGGCCGGAGGGCTACAACGGTAAAAACGGTTGGGCTATAGGCATAGAAAAATCGTACGAAAATGATTATTTGCAGGACAACGCAGACAGTGAATCATTGTACAATGTACTGGAAAACAGTATTATTCCTTTGTATTACAACCGCGACGAAAAGGGCATACCCACCGGATGGGTTAAGATGATGAAGGAATCAATAAAATCCTTAGCTGCTTGTTTCAGCACAAACAGAATGGTACAGGATTATGCTTTAAAGCTGTATATTCCTTCAATAATGAGGGTAAATACTTATAATGCCGATAACTTCAAGATTGTACGGCAGCTTACTGACTGGGAGCAGACGGTACGTTCCAAATGGTATAAGGTGTCCATAACCGGGAACAAGCCCGGCACAGCTTCAGGCAATATTTCCGTTTTATCAGGAGAAGAAATAAGCCTTGAGGCGACAGTCGACCTGGGAGGTCTTAAGCCGGAGGATGTAGCTGTTGAGCTGTATTTCGGCCAATTAGACAGCTCTGGGCAATTCCAGCACGGTTCACATATTCCGATGCATATTGTTGATGAGATTACCCCAGGTATCTATAAATACAGAGGTTATGTCACATTTGAGGATGGTTTGGAATACGGCTATAACTTCCGGGTTTTACCTGTTTCTAAATACTATTCAGACAAATTTGAATTACGACTGGTAAAATGGGCAGACGGATTTAATAATAATTGACATTTATTACTAATACGATTAAAATGGTTGTGATTGGGTTAAACGTCTTGTAAGGCTAATTTGGGAGGGATACGATGGGCAAAAGAAAATTTATTGCTTTGATTAGTTTAATACTGTTATTCGTGCTCTTTCCTACTTCCATCATCGCCAACACTGAAGCTATGGTCCAGGATGGTGCCGTCCTATCAGCTACTACTCTTGAAATAGCTGCACCATCAGCAATACTAATTGAAGCCGAGAGCGGACAGGTTCTCTTTAGCAAAGCCTCTGATCAGCCTTTACATATATCTGCAGCCTGTAAACTGATGACAGTTCTCGTAGCTATCGAGAACTCAGATCTTAATTCATACGTTACGGTAAGTACTGATTCCGTAGGTGCGGAAGGCTCTGTATTGGCTCTTACTGCTGGTTCCAAATACCCCTTGGAAGAGCTGCTTTTTGCTATAATGCTAACCTCTGCTAATGATGCCGCTATAGCTGTTGCAGAGCATGTGGGCGCCGGAGATATGTCAAAGTTTGTTGCAAAGATGAATGAAACAGCCGAAAGGCTTAATATGAATGATACACATTTTATGAATCCCACCGGGCTCTTTGAAGAAAACCAGTATACCACAGCAAAGGATATCTCCCTGCTGATCAAACACGCAATAAAAAATCCTGCTTTCAACAGAATCTATTCAACAAAGGTCAGGCCATGGTATGGTGAAAACGGAGAAATTAAAATATTAACCAGCTCCAACAACCTTTTCTGGAGCTATGAAGGGATTTTAGGCGGCAAAACCGGGTACAACGACAAAGAACGTCAGACTCTAATATGTACTGCATCAAAACTTAATATGACACTAATATCTGTTGTGCTAGACACCTCTGAGACCTCTATGTATTCCGACACTGAAACTCTTTTTAACTACGGATTTAATAACTTCCGCAAAAGCACTTTGGTAAGCAAGGGTGATGTGCTTAAAACAGCAGAGTTTGATGGAAATGAAATAAATCTTATAAGCCAGAGTGATTTCACCTATGTTCATCCTCTTGGCGAAAATTATATAGCTGAACTTACTGTTGATGTGGATATAAAGCCGCCTCTAAAAAAGACCCAGCCTGCAGGAAACGCAGCATACGTGCTAAAAGACGGTACAACCATAAATGTCAGCCTTTATCCTGAAACAGAGATTATACCTCCTGACGATTTTATTACATCTGTTAAAAAGACAGTGCAGGAAAACAAGGACATTTTTATGCTCGTTGCTTTCCTGCTTATAATTGAAGTACTTCTTGTTGTGTTTAACATCGGAAGGCTCATTAAGAAACTCATTGTGAGGCTCATAAAGCATTAGCCTTCTTAAATATCACTTAATATTCATATACAATATTAACATTTGCTGATATCTCGATTGTACCAGCCATTATGGGTGTTGGTGCTGTTGCATCCATAAAGCTTTCATTGAATGTTACATAGTTTCTTAAGGGGCTGTATCCGCCGCCTTCAGTGACGCTTATTGGCGCCTTTAATGTGACATCAAGGGCTTGAGCTATGGTGCCGGCTTTTTTCTTTGCCGCTGTCACAGCATTTTTCAGAGCTTCGTTATAATACTTCTCATAATCGCTTAATCCAAAGCTTATACTGCTGCTCGTATTAACGCCGCTGTCAGCTGCTGCATCGATAATACTGCCGACCTTTGTAATATCTCTTACAGTTACCATGGCAGAGTTGTTTACGGTATATCCTACTATTGTACGATTTCCTGTATCCTTCTCATAATTGTATTTAGGGTAAATAGAGTAGTCGACTGTCTTTATGTCCTCAGCTTTAACGCCGGATGCCTTTATTGCTGCAATAACCTTATCCATTGATGCGGCATTAGTTTGCTGAGCCGTCTTGGCATCCTTGTCCTCTGTAATAACACCAAGGGTAATATAAGCAATATCCGGTGATGCATTTACCCTTGCCTGTCCTGAAACATTTATCGTTCTTTTCTCTGCTTCTGCTTTTATGTCCTCCGCCATGACAGGAGTGCTTCCATATAAACCGAAAATCACTACTGCCAAAGTAATGGCTGCCATTAGAAAAGCCATCAGCGATACTTTTCTGTTCTTAAAAATTTGCTGTGTCATATTAATTCCTCCCAAGATTACATTTTTCTTCTTATAAAGAATTTGACGCAGCTTCCTTAAGAAAGTTCCCATTTTTTGATAGGGACAACCATTTCCCGCACCTGTCCCCCCACCGTGCCACAACCGTCCCGTCGGAGAAAAGCTGGACAACCTCGCAGTAATTAGCACAGCCACTGCACTCCATATTTTTTGTTGTAAATACCCTCTTAACTGCATCAAAGCCTGAAAAACCAGACTTAAAGCTTTTATCTGAAAGCCTTGCCTGCCTTGCCAGGATTGCCGCTCCATAAGCTCCCATTACATCATAAGCTTCAGGTATAATAATTTTTATACCCAGAGCCTTTTCAAACGCGGCAGCAATACCTTTGTTTGCAGCAACACCACCTTGAAAAACCACTGGTTCTTTAATTTCCTTTCCCTTGGCAAGATTGTTCAGATAATTACGTACCAGCGCCTCACAAAGGCCATTTACAATGTCCTCCATACTGTGCCCAGATTGTTGCTTATGAATCATATCTGTCTCTGCAAAAACAGCACATCTGCCTGCAATTCTCACAGGTGATACTGAATTAAGAGCCAACTGTCCAAACTCTTCTATAGGAACACCGAGCCTTGCTGCCTGTCTGTCAAGAAAGGAGCCTGTTCCGGCTGCACACACCGTATTCATGGCGAAATCATATACAACTCCGTTTCTCAAAATAATTATTTTCGAGTCCTGTCCCCCGATTTCTAAAATCGTCTGGACCCCGGGCACAGCTTTCTGTGCTGCCACAGCGTGAGCTGTTATTTCATTTTTTACAATATCTGCACCTGCTATTATTCCTGCCAGCTCACGTCCGCTTCCTGTGGCACCCGCTGCTGCTATTTCCATTTTTGTTTTACATGCGGACATTTCCTTTAACCCCTCAAGCAATGACTGAATCGGTTGGCCACTGGTCCTAAGATACAATCTATCCCGAATATTTCCTTCAAAATCTATCAAAACAATGTTGGTACTTACAGACCCTACATCAATTCCAAGATAAAAGCCATTCTCCCTTATTTTTTTCGCCCTCCCTTCTTCTTTCCAACATATCAATAAATGCTTCGACCCTTGTCATATAACCGGTATCTGCTGTCATTTCGTCTATTATCAATGTAAGCACAGGTATATCAAGCTCCTTTTCAACAGATGGCAAAATACTTTGGGCAACTATTTCAGGCATGCACGAGAAAGGAAATATCTGTATCACTCCATCATAATTATTTTGAGCATACAGCACAGTATTGCCTATAGTTTCCTGAGCATGACCTCCTATCATTTTACTTAGCCACGGCTTTGCTGCCTTGGCATACGACATATCTCTTGGTAGGTGGAATCCTTTTTTTAATATGTGCTCAATTATCCAATTGCTCAATGTTACCTTCCTGTCTACCTCAACTCCCATCCCGCCCAGCTTCTCCTGTATATTAAAGCTTGCAAAATGCTCAATACCTGTGTATATTTCCCCAACAATTCCTACTCTTAATGGTCTTGCAGCAGGATTAAATTCGATTGCCTTAAGCTTTGTAAATGTGTTCTCCAAAAGGTCCCACATACCCTTGAAACCCTTTGCATTAAAAGCCTTTTCCCTAAACTCCCGGTATACTCTATCAACACTCCCTTTTACTCTTTCCCTCGGTCTGATTTTAAAGGTGAACAATTCCAGTTCATCCACCTTTTTCGCAATCTTTACGCCGTGCCGGGCAACATGTGGTATTTTAATCAAGGCTTTTGTACCTGTAAGCTGTTTTATACTGTCAAAAAGGGTTCCAAAATCTCTATTTACTAGCTCCAGCGTTATAATCTCCATGTTATAGCCTGCATCTCTTAGTATTTCCCGATGCAGTTGGCTGTAATAGCCAAACCTGCAAGGCCCACATCCGCCTGCCATAAGTATGGTATCAGCTCCTATTTCCCATGCCTGGATATAATTGCCTATGTTGATTTTAAGGGGAAGGCAGGCCATTTCTGGTGCTAATCTTGCGCCCAATTCTAATGCATGCTTGTTGTTGAATGGAGGTATTACACACTCAATACCCAAGTCATCCAGCATGGACTTTATGCACATATATGTATTACCTAAATGCGGAAATGTAATTTTCATTTACTGTTCTCCATTTAAGCATATCAATAAAAGCCTCCAACCTTGTGTTGAAGCCCGCTTCGCCTGAATGCTCGTCAAGTGTTATTGTAATAAGAGGTATATCGTATTTTTCCTTTATAGCTTTTTCAATGAGATAGTAAACAAATGAGTCTACCCCACATCCAAAGCTAGTTACACATATCATCCCGTCGACCCTTCCTGAGGCCGCCATATAAACCGCTGCTCCGTATGCCTTCCTGCCGAAATTCCAGAAGGCAGGTTTTCTAAGCATGGATGCCCAATAATTTATGTCAGACTCCCTAATCATTTCGATAGTCACTACCTCAATTCCAAGCATCTTCAGCTTACTTATCAAATCCATGCTTACATACCTGTCGTACACATTATAAGGATGCCCTATCACCCCAACCCTTAGGGGGACGGTTCTTGAATTATGAGGGACGGTCCTTGAGTTTTGGGGGACGGTCCTTGAATCTTCTCTTGAAAATGGGATATTACCACACAAAAATTGCTTATTAAAATCATTTTGCCTCATCAGCCCTTTATTAAGCGCCCTTTTCGCTGCCCTTTTGTCCCTCTCAAGAAAAGCCGCTGCTTCAATAGCTGCTTTTACAACTCCTGTATCGGATTTTCTCATGTTAATTTCAGTATCTATTATTTTTGGAAGCCCTGTTATAGTATGTCTTATCATATCAGGCAGCCCGCCGAATTCAGGACAAATATATTCACCTTTAGATATGCTAGTAAACCTCGGTATCAGGATATAATCGACTCTATTTATTAAATTCATGACATGTCCATGAAAAAGTTTTATTGGAAGGCATGCTTCATCGACACATATCCTTACTCCGTCATCAAGTATTCTCTTATTTGTCAAATCCGATACTATAACTTCAAAGCCTAACTCAGATAAAAGTGTTTCCCACAATGTAATAAACTTATAGTAAAACAAACTGCGTGGAATACCTATTTTTTTATGCAATGTGTAAACGCCCCCAAGTTATATTGAATTGGAACAATTTCAATACTTTCTAGTTTTTCCAATACAAGCGTGTTTATTCATTTATGGCAAGAGAAAGGGCACTATAGCAGCGAGCCTATTCCAATATAGCCTGTTTGCTACGAACAAGCTTGCATATATCTGCATCCTCATACCTGTTGAGTGCAAAATAAAACCAGTGGACAACTTTACTGTCATCCACTGGGTAGATCAAAACTTTATCTTACTTGAGCCCCACCCCAAAAATTGACGCAGAGCCTTTATATTCTATTCTTATGCCTTTCCGTCACAACCTAAAACGTTAACCAGCTTATTTTTAACTAATTCCTTTATCGCCTCTCTTGCAGGCTTAAGGTATTGTCTCGGGTCAAAGTGGTCTGGATGCTGTGTAAGATACTCTCTTATTGTTGCAGTCATAGCAAGTCTTAAGTCTGAGTCAATGTTAATTTTACAAACTGCAGATCTTGCAGCCTGTCTGAGCATATCCTCTGGAACTCCTTTTGCCCCCGGCATACTTCCGCCATATTTGTTGATTTTATCAACAAGCTCAGGAATTACTGATGAAGCACCATGAAGCACTATTGGGAATCCAGGTAATCTTCTTTTTACCTCTTCAAGGATGTCAAATCTGAGCTCTGGCTCACCTTTAAACTTAAATGCACCGTGGCTTGTTCCTATTGCTATTGCTAATGAATCAACACCAGTTCTTGCTACAAACTCTTCAACTTCTTCAGGTCTTGTATATGATGAGTCCTCCTCAGATACATTAACATCATCCTCAACACCTGCAAGTCTCCCAAGCTCACCCTCAACAACTACACCATGGGCATGTGCGTATTCTACAACCTGTTTAGTAAGCTTTATGTTTTCCTCAAAGGAAAGGTGCGACCCATCGATCATGACGGAAGTAAATCCACCATCGATACAAGATTTACAAAGCTCAAATGTATCACCGTGATCGAGGTGAAGTGCAATCGGTAGACCTGTTTCAATCATAGCAGCTTCAACAAGCTTAATTAAGTAGGTATGATTTGCATATCTTCTAGCACCTGCTGATACTTGAAGAATAAGAGGTGCATTGACTTCCTTCGCAGCCTCGGTTATACCTTGAATAATCTCCATATTGTTAACATTAAAAGCGCCAATTGCATATCCACCTTCATAAGCCTTTTTAAACATTTCAGTTGTAGTAACCAGTCCCATAGTAACATCTCCTTTATTATTTAATATCGCAAATGGTATTTATATAATATATTGTTACAAATTTATCATTCTAATTTTAACAGATTATAGCTTAAAATCAAGTAATATTTACAAAAATACAATCTTGTGAAAAAAATATCGAACTCAATTGCATTTCTTACTATCTTGTGTTATATTTTATCGTGATTACGTATTTAAAATACTACGTTTTTTCATTGTAAAGTTTTACTAGGAGGTATTGATTATGGGTGAATTAAAAGGTGCAGCAATTTTTGGACAATCAGGTGGACCAACCTCAGTTATCAACGCCAGTGCTGCAGGAGTAATTCAAGAAGCCTTAAAGCAAGATTCCATTACAGCAGTTTATGGCGCCGCACATGGTATTAAAGGGATTTTAGAAGAAGTTTTCTACGATATGAGCAAAGAAGACCAAACCGAACTGAATCTTCTGAAGACTACACCTTCCTCTGCCCTTGGTTCAGTGCGCTACAAGCTGAAAAATGCTGAAGATGACGATACAGACTATAAGCGGATTCTTGAAGTATTTAAAAAATACAATATTAGGTACTTTTTTTACAATGGCGGTAACGACTCCATGGATACATGCAATAAAATCAGCAAATTTATGCAAAAATCCGGATATGAATGCAGAGTCATGGGTGTTCCCAAAACAATAGATAACGATCTTTGGGGAACTGACCACTGTCCCGGTTATGGAAGTGCAGCAAAATACATTGCCACTTCTACCATGGAGGTCTACCACGATGCTCGGGTTTATGATGTTGGAATGATTACAGTACTTGAGATAATGGGAAGGAATGCCGGCTGGCTTACTGCAGCTTCAGCTCTGGCCTCATATGCAGGATACGGACCTGATTTAATTTATCTTCCTGAGCTAGCATTTGACGTAGAAAAATTCCTTGATGAAGTAGAAGAAATTTATAAGGAAAGAAAAAAGGTCATTATCGCTGTTTCAGAAGGCATTAAAGACAAGAATGGCAAATACATCTCTGAATATGGCTCAGATTTAGCTAAATTCAAGGATGCTTTCGGACATGCACAGCTTGGCGGACTTGCAAATGTTCTTACTAATATAATTAAAGAAAGGATTAACACAAAGGTTAGAGGCATTGAATTCAGCCTTCTTCAAAGATGTGCTGCACACTGCGGCTCACTTACAGACGTCAACGAGGCATACTGGGCAGGTCAAATGGCTGTCAGATACGCTGTTGAAGGAAAAACCGATTACATGATCGGTTTTGAAAGAGCTGAAGGGTCTGAATATAAATGCAATATTAAGCTTGTAAATCTGACTGATGTTGCAAATACAGAAAAGACAGTGCCCCGCCATTGGATTAACGAAGCAGGTAACGGATTAAACGAAGAGTTTGTCAAATACGCTCTTCCTCTAATTCAGGGCGCATCAGCACCACCATTTGAAAATGGCCTGCCACGTTTCGCAAAGCTTAAAAAGGTACTTGCAACTAAATAAAATGGGCGCCAGGCACCAAAGTTATGAAGTTATTGAGGGGATATTGAGGGGACGGCTCTTCAGAAAGAACCGTCCTCCTTGTTTTCTGCGTAATAACGGTTGCAGCCTGTTTATCAACCTGCTATCTCTTTATATTTTTCTTCTTCGCCACAGAAAATCCGAAAAAGCCCAGCTCCTTGCCCAAAGTCCAGTATTTCCCATGAGAATAACAAATAAGACCTGCTTTATCTAGCATCAGTTTCCCTTTTTCATTTAGCAGACCCTCTTCTACATCAACTGCTACAACCTCTGCTATAAACATTTCATGGCTTCCCAGATCCATTGTGCTTTTTACTACACACTCAATGGATACAGGGCTCTCCTTTATGATAGGCACATCAATAACACTTGCCTTTGCCGGAGTCAACTTAGCAAGTTCAAACTTATCAAAATCTCTTCCAGATTTGACTCCGCAAAGATCTGTGGCAAATGCCATTCTTTCTGTTGTCAGATTCACAGCAAACTGACCTCTTTGCTTTATCAGCTCGTAGGAATATCTTTCTTTCCGTATAGAAACAGACAGCATTGGTGGTTCAGAATTAATCGTTCCTGCCCATGCAACGGTAATTATATTGGCTTTGCCCGACTCATCTGCACTTGTAACCAAAACAACCGGCACCGGGTTAAGTAAAGTAGATGGCTTCCAAACTTGTTTACTCAAATTATTACCCTCCTGATTATAAATAGTTAAGCTTCGTGCTCGAGGTACTTCTTTTCAGCAACCGAATACAAGGCATATACCGACAGCACTCCCATTATCAATGACAATACTCCAAGTGCAATAAACACAAACCACATAGGCAGCTTTATCATCATTAAAATAAATGTGGCAATCCCAAAAATTACTATTATTAACATGGACGACAGCATGCCGAAAAACCCGTTCATATTCTGCTTCATAGCTTCCTGCTCATTGCTCCAGACAAGCTTCGGATGATACACATCAATAAGCAGGCTCAATGATACCATCGGTATTGCCCCTATTAGCCCCACAATGGTAACACCAATTAATCCCGTCAGCGGTACATTGAAAAAAACAAGCATTATTAGACTAGTTGTTAAGATTCCCATTGCCGATATTAAACAACTGATTATAAGCTTTGCTGTTACTTGCTGTTTAGCGGGTACAGGAATTGTCTTTGTAATCCAAAAGGTCTGCCCCTCTCTTGACAAAGCTGTTGAAGCAACTATATTCATTCCTGCTGTAAACAGCATTACGCCCAATGCTCCCAACAACACATAATGAGATATGTCAGGATTATTAATATACTCAAAAAGCTGTGCTGCCTCATCGCTGCCCTTACTTGTCATGAGCATCAGAAAAAGTATAATTGGACCTATAATCGATCCTGTAAGCCCGTTTAACAAATATATAGGCGTTCTGAAAAGTAACTTCCACTCCCGCTTCATTAATGTAGTGACGGAGCCCGATGTTTTGCTTATTTGCTTGTCTCTCTGTCCGGCTGTCATTTCCTTCTTATTCCCACCGGATTCCTGTCCGGCAAGTAGAGTTTTGTAGAACATTTTGTTTGCTAACCACAAAAGGAATATTAGCAGCAATACAGAGGTTAGCAAATATAACAGTAAATACCCTAATCCCCTAATGTCATGGTTGGCTAACCCCATGGTTGCCCAAACACCGGGTGGAAATCTGCGGCCTATCGCTTCAATCAGCCCTGTCTGACTTGCCAGCATATTCTGGATGAATTCTTGATTTCCGTTTTCGGGCATATACTGGGAAACCATACTTATCCCTATTCCTAACGCAAGAGACAAAAGACCCCCGATTATTGCAAACATATCTTTATGCCTTCTGAAATTAACAAACCTCATCAGGATTACAATCACAACAGCCGCTGCAGCCAAAGGGATTACGGGTACTGTAAGCATAATAAGAGCAGCTTTAATCCAATACAAAATCCCTTCTCCCATCCCTATTCCATAAATAATTATGGGAGGTATAAGTATAGGCATTGATGTTAAATATTCATTTATCATTATAACTATAAACTTGCCCCCAACCACTTCATAGGGCTTTAATGGCAGAGGTACAAGAGATTCTATGTCCTTTGAAAAATAAAATGTGCCCATTATATAAAATAAACCAAAAAATAAAATAAAAACCTGAGAGATAATAAGAGCCATTGCCAATACAATTTCTGGCTGATTTAATGAGACACCTGCTACAAAAACACCTGACATAAACATGGTGTACAATGAAAGCAACGGGAGTAAGGATAAAATTATTGCCAGAGCTATAAGAATTGGTTCATACCGTTTTTTCTTTTCCCTGAATAGCCTGTATTTGAGTGCAGACACACCATAATTCACATTCAACTGCATCTTTATGAAAGCTGTAAATGGTTTCATTTTTCTGTCAACTCCAAGAAAATATTTTCAAGTGAACCCGCCTTATCTCCCTGTTTAAGCTCCTCCATTGTCCCGATGGCTATGAGCTTTCCATTGTGTATTATCCCGATTCTGTCACAAAGCTTTTCGGCTACCTCCAGTATATGTGTAGAGAAGAATACTGTGTTTCCTTTATCGCAGTGCTCCCTCATCTGCTCTTTAAGAAGATGAGACGATTTTGGGTCAAGACCTACCATAGGTTCATCCAGCACCCAAACTGCCGGATTGTGTATTAATGCGCCTGTCAGAGCAATTTTCTGTTTCATTCCGTGGGAATAGGATTTTATTAAATCGGATGCCGTTTTAGTAAGTCCAAACATTTCAAGAAAATGATCGATTCTCTTTTTTCTCTCCTGGGCAGGAACCCTATATACATCTGCCATGAAACTCAAATATTCCAATCCTGTAAGTCTATCATACAAATTCGGTGTATCAGGCACAAATCCCAGTTCCCTTTTTGCTTCAATTGCATTTTGGCGGATATCCTTGCCGTTAATAAGGATTTGTCCTTCGTCAGCATTTAGAAGCCCCACCATCATTTTTATTGTTGTTGTCTTTCCTGCTCCGTTAGGCCCGAGAAAACCGAATATTTCGCCCTTGTTAACCTTAAGACTGAGACTGTCAACCGCCTTCACCGAGCCCTTATTGTAGCTTTTAGATACATTAATTATGTTAATCATATTTCCACCCTTCCGCCTCCTCAATTTACTACAAGATATGAAGAACCTGTAATTCTAATCATTTTATCACTATCTATATTTACGGTTTCAATTGAGTATTTGTCTGTAACTATATTGGCAGCGATACCCATGTAAGTCTTTAGTACATCTGAAACCCCTACACTGTGCTCAACGTTCTTCCCAAGCAGCTCAAGAATGCCAGGTATCTTACCTATATTTTTAATTGTTCCCTTCTGTTTAATCAATTCCCTCATAAAAGTCAACTGATTCTTTTTTCTTCCTATATCACCGATTTCTAAGAGTGTTCCGTCCTCTCTTAAACCTTGCCTGAATCTCACAAAGCCTTCTGCATCAGCTCCATTTAGGTGGCGGCGGCCTTTCTCAATATTTATGTAAAGCCCCTGGGAAGGATCCTCATAGTTCATGTCATAGGGCACCTGGATGTCTACTCCTCCCAAGTAATCAATCAAATCACGGAACCCTCTTGTGTTTATTTTAACATAATCGTCTATTGCGATACCAAACTTCTCTTCAATAACATCAGATAAAAAACTAATCTTACCAGAAGAAAACTTGCCTTTATAATCTATTTTCCCACCAACCATATGTGTGCAGTTTATTTTGTAGATGCCCGGCTCATTGGCCAGCTTCAGCTCTTCCAGTTTTGAGACAACATCATCGCTGTATTCTATATATGTATCCCTTGGAATCATAATTAACTTAACAGTTTTATTGCTTTTATCCACACTGGCTAAACATATACTGTCATAAAGGTCATTCTGCTTGTCCACCCCGATAATCAGGAGATTTATGGTACCTTCTGCCACTAATCTTTGTGAATAAAGCTCTCCCTTATACAACTTGTTTTCTTCCTCAATCGGATTATCCTTACTTTTATCCTTATGAGTTGAACGCTCTGTAACATCTTTTTGAGATCCCGGTTCCTCCTGCTGCTGGATTTGTGAATTGTCCCCGGGAAATTCTTCCGGCAACGGCATTTCGGAGAAAAATGCTCCTGTTTCACAGGCAACCATCAATAGAATGATTCCAATCAAAGCGAGCACCATACTCCATATAAGGTATCTTCCTTTTCCTTTCATCGGTTTTCTCCTGTCAAAATGATATTGCATTTATATTATAAAGCTGTTTTCACCTGTATTCAAATAATTATTGTTAAAATTAAGTAAAAAGGGCGCAAGATGGATACCCTACGCCCTTTTTAAGCTTCTCTCTATTTCCATATATTACATATGAGCAAACCAATAATTTCTTAATCCTCCGGGTAATTCTCTTTCGGAGTGTAATGTGTATGAAGCAGCTCATGAGCTTTGTGGCTTCCCGGTTTGTCAAAATACTCTTCATAGAGCTTCTTAACAAAGGGATTATCCTGAGACTTTCTGATAGTCAAGCTCTGATCCTCATCATATATCGCCTTTGCTCTTTCTTCACGAAGATCAACCCAGCTTCTTACCTGAGAAGGCTGTATCGGCTGTCCTCCACCGTTTACACAGCCGCCCGGGCATGCCATTATCTCAACAAAATGATACTGAGCCTCGCCTCTCTTCATCTTATCGAGTAATTTCTTAGCGTTTCCGGTTCCGTGTGCTATAGCCGCTTTTATCTCCATACCGGCTACATTAAGAGTAACCTCCTTGACACCCTCCAGACCCCTTACTGCTTCGAATTCGAGCTTTTCAAGGGGCTTACCTTCAAGCAATTCAACTAAATACCTTAATGCTGCTTCTGTAACACCGCCTGTTGCGCCGAATATAACGCCTGCTCCGGTTGCTTCACCCATTGGGTCGTCGAAATGCCTCTCCGGCAGCTCGGTAAAGTCAATACCGGCTTCCCTGATCATTCTGGCCAATTCCCTTGTGGTCAATACAACGTCCACATCAGGATATCCTGTTGATGCAAGCTCAGGACGCTGTGCTTCAAACTTTTTAGCGGTACATGGCATTATTGATACAACAAATATCTTTGCCGGGTCTATTCCCATTTTCTGAGCATAATATGATTTCAAAACAGCACCGAACATCTCATGAGGCGACTTGCAGGAGGAAAGATTGTCTAAAAACTCTGGATAATTGTGCTCACAGAATTTAATCCAGCCGGGGCTGCAGGAAGTAATAACAGGCAGCTTGCCCCCGTTTTTGATTCTGCCTACAAGCTCAGTAACCTCTTCCATAATAGTAAGGTCTGCAGCAGTGTCTGTATCAAATACCCTGTCAAAACCTAAACGCCTGAGGGATGCGATCATATTGCTAGTAACCCTTGAGCCTATAGGCATGCCAAATTCCTCACCAAGAGCTACCCTGACTGCCGGAGCCGTCTGTACGACTACATGGAGATCATCGTTTGCCAGTGCGTCCCAAACCTTATCCGTATCGTCCCTTTCTCTCAATGCACCTACCGGGCATACAGTAATACACTGTCCGCAATTTATACACGGCACTTCCGCCAGGGACTTGTCAAAGGCAGGTCCGACTATTGTATTAAAGCCTCTGTCGTTTGTGTCTATAACAGCAACCTTCTGAATGTTTTTGCACATATTTACACAACGTCTGCAAAGAACACACTTATTGGGATCTCTGGCTATAGAGGGTGATAATCTGTCAATGGGACGGTCTATCATATCTCCCTCAAACCTGATATCCTTTATATTAAGATCCTCACAAAGCTTTTGCAATTCACAGTTTCTGCTTCTTACACATGTAAGACATTTCTTTTCATGGTTTGAAAGTAAGAGCTCAAGAGTAATTTTTCTTGATACTCTGACCTTCGGTGACTGAGTGTATATTTCCATTCCTTCTGAAACTGGATAAACACACGCAGCCTGCAGACTCCTTGCACCTTTAATTTCAACAACACACATTCTGCATGCGCCAATTTCATTGATATCCTTCAAAAAGCAAAGTGTCGGGATTTCAATGTTTGCGAATTTTGCAGCCTCAAGAACAGTATAGTTCTTCGGGACCTGTATTTTTCGCGTATCTATCGTAATATTTACCATATCCATTTTTCCGCGCTCTCCTTCCCTCATCATGCATTCTTAAATATTGCTTTGAACGGACATTTCTCCATACATAAGCCACACTTGATACATTTATCCTGATCTATTACATAAGGTGTATTTTTATCACCGCTTATGCAGTTAACAGGGCAGTTTCTTGCACATATGCCGCACTTCTTGCAATGGTCTGCTGATACAACATAATGTATCATCGACTTACATACTCCGGCCGGACATTTCTTCTCCTGAACATGGGCAATATACTCGTCCCTAAAATATCTCAAGGTGCTCAGTACAGGCTGTGGAGCAGATTGACCGAGCCCACACAGGGAAGATGCAATAATATGCCTTGACAACGCCTCAAGCTTGTCTATATCCTCCATCTCGCCCTTTCCACCTGTGATTCTTTCAAGAATCTCAAGCATTCTCTTTGTTCCAATACGGCATGGAGGACATTTGCCACAGGATTCATCAACTGTGAATTCGAGGAAGAACCTTGCAATATCAACCATGCAGCTGTCCTCGTCCATTACTATAAGACCGCCGGAGCCCATCATTGAACCAAGTTCTCTCAATGTTTCATAATCAATGGGAGTATCAATATGACTTGCAGGAATACATCCGCCGGAAGGCCCGCCTGTCTGTGCTGCTTTAAACTTCTTTCCGTTTGGTATTCCCCCACCTATATCATAAATAATCTCTCTGAGAGTAGTGCCTATTGGTATTTCAACCAGACCTGTGTTATTTATATTTCCGCCGACTGCAAAAACCTTGGTACCCTTGCTCTTCTCAGTACCTATACTTGAGAACCACTGAGCACCCTTGTTAAATATAACAGGTATGTTTGCATAAGTCTCAACGTTATTTATCAGCGTCGGTTTTCCCCATAAGCCTTTAATTGCAGGGAACGGCGGCTTTGGCTTTGGTTCACCGCGCTTACCTTCGATTGATGTAATAAGCGCCATTTCTTCACCGCAAACAAACGCTCCTGCACCAAGTCTTAATTCCAGATCAAAGCTGAAGTCAGTACCGAATATATTTTTACCCAGAAGTCCATACTCCTTTGCTTGAGCTATAGCAATTTCAAGTCTTTTTACTGCTATTGGGTACTCTGCTCTGATATAAATATATCCTTGAGATGCCCCAACTGCATATCCGGCGATGATCATCGCTTCAATTACACTGTGGGGGTCTCCCTCCAACACGCTTCTGTCCATGAATGCTCCTGGGTCACCCTCGTCAGCGTTACAGCATACATACTTCAAATCGCCTTTTGCTTTTGCTGTAAATTCCCACTTCAAGCCTGTTGGGAAGCCTGCGCCGCCTCTTCCTCTCAAACCTGACTTTTTTAGCTCTGCAATAACTTCCTCAGGGGTCATTTCTGTTAAGACCTTGGCAAGAGCTTTATATCCGTCGTAGGCAATATACTCGTCAATAGACTCAGGATTGATTACACCACAGTTTCTAAGCGCAATCCTAACCTGTCTTTTGAAGAAATCAACATTTTCTAACGCCTTTTCTGAATCGTCAGCATCCTTGTCACCTGCTAAAAGCCTTTTAACAAGTCTGCCTTTTATCAGATGTTCATTAACAATTTCTTCTACATCCTCAACTCTTACCATGGTATACATGGCTCCCTCAGGATATACCATAACAATCGGTCCTTCGGCACAAAGCCCAAAGCAGCCCGTTGTAACCATCTTTACTTCTTTATCCAAGCCATTGCTTTTTAACTGCTTTTCAAACTCTTCTTTTATCTGCATAGAGTGTGATGAAGTACATCCGGTACCACCACAGACCAGCACATGAGCCCTAAAAAATTCCATCTTGGTTCCTCCCTGTCAGAATTAAAAATATAACATGTTCATAAATCGATTGTTCTTATTTTTCTAAAGCTTCTTCAGCTCCTATAGTAAGATCCTGGCAGACTCTTCCGTTTACAATATGCTCAGTTACGACACGCACGGCTTTTTCCGGTGTCATTTTAACATAAGTAACCTTTGAACCATCGGCACCGATTACCTCAACGATTGGTTCAAGCCTGCAAACTCCTATGCAGCCTGTCATGGTTACAGACACATCAGTTAAGTTTCTTTTGCCTAATTCTTCAACAAAAGCATTCATAACCGGTCTTGCACCCGCAGCTATGCCACATGTAGCCATTCCTACAACAATACGTGTCCCGTGATCATGTGTTCTCATCTTAATCCGGTCCAGCGTTTCTTTCCGTATTTGTTCAAGTTCAGCTAGTGATTTCACTTAGTACACCTCCAAAAATTTCATGTATTCCCTCATCAATATATTCTCTCATCCATTTGATTACCGCTAATTCCGTTAAGGGCACTTCACCGAGAATTCGGCTTACCTCGCGGGAATTAAAAACAAATTGCTTTTCGCTATTATTTAAATTAAGCACGATTTCAACTGACGGATTTGCTGCTGCCATATCTGCGATGACTCCCGACAAATCCCCAAGGGGTGGTCTGTCAATATGATTGATTGTAAACACTGCTGTCACAACAGTTCCAACCTCTTTTTGGGATGTAATTTCAAAACTTCCTCCCGATTGCTCGGCAGATGCTTTGAACAACGGTATTCCCAAACCAACCTTCCTGGTTTTCCTGGTGGTTGAGAACGGGCTTGTCACTTTTGCTAACAATCCATCCTCCATACCACAACCATTGTCACCAATAACAACCCTCAGGGAATCTGTGCCGGTCATTACATCAACCTTCACAGTAATCTGGCTCGCATTGGCAGCCGTTGAGTTTTGCATAATATCAAGAATATGCAGTGAGATGTCCCTCAAATCTCCCACCTCACATAAAACTCAAGCATTAAACCTCCACATCCTTATACTTATCCAGTACACTCTCCACATCTTCAGGTGTAAGTTTTCCGTAAACATCGTCATTAATCATAATAACAGGTGCCAATCCGCATGCTCCAATACAGCGGCAGGACTCTAACGAAAACTTACCATCCTCAGTACAATCTCCCACATGAATGCCAAGCTTTTCCTGAAGCTTATCAAGTATGAGATTTGCGCCTTTAACATAGCATGCAGTACCCATGCAAACATTAATCTTCAGCTTTCCCTTTGGCTTGAGTGAAAACTGTGTGTAGAATGTTACGACTCCGTATATCTCAGCCAGCGGAACATCAAGACCTTCAGAAATTTTCTTCTGAACATGCAAAGGCAAATAACCGTATACATTCTGTGCTTCATGCAATACAGGTATCAAAGCTCCATCAGTGCCTTTGTATTTTTCAATAATCTCCTGTAGCTTCTTTTCCTTTTCGTCAAGGCAAGTACAGCAAGTGTTGCTGCTCATCGTGCAATTCCTCCTATCAACATGAATTTCAGCTATTTTGTTAAGTATTTAACAAAGCCTTGAGTATTATACCAGAATAACGCTCCAATTTCAACAGATTATGCAAACTATTAATAGGAGATTTTCAGCTTATTCCACCTTATCATGCATGGGATAATTGGCCTATGGCCTTTATCACAGCCTTTGCTGACAGCTCCGGAAGCTCCAGCAGGCTTTCCCTTTCAAGAATATCACCAAGATAGTGGGCATCTGATGCTTTAATCAGCCTATATTCGTCCAGTGCTGGATTTGATGCTTTATAAGCATATTTGTCACAGTTTCGGGAAATCTCCAGATATTTAATGTCCAAATCATCGGGGATCATTCCAAGATTAGAAAGTATGCTGTAAGACGATCTGTCCACATGGGCAGGAATCACTGCTCCCCCAAGATTTTTCACAATTGAAAATACATCGTATACATTAAGTGCGGTAGCTGTAACAAGCATGCGCTCCTCTTCACCTATTACAGCATCTTCATCACTTAAAATAAGCTGCTCTCCGAATATATCCTTCCTGTTTGGTATGTCCGGAAGAGCATTTGAAACAATACTATTTAGCTTACCAGCAGAGTTTAAATCGGGCAATAGACAAACAAGATGAACTTCCTCCGATGTCTCAACCTCCATACCCGGTATAAACAGTAGCCCGCAATTGCTTGCACATTTACTTACAGCTTCAAGATTTGCGCCTGAATTGTGGTCTGTAACTGCGATGACATCAAGCTCCTTAAGGCGAGCCATATTGACAATGTTATTAGGTGTCATATCAGCATCTGCACAAGGCGACAGTGCCGAATGAATATGCAAATCCACGGCATATTTCATATTTTTATCCTTAAATCCCGCAATCATACGCTACCGTGCAAGCACAATAAGCGCATAAACCGGTGCTTATTATCGGTATACCCTGCTGAACCGCTTTTGCTATAGTTGCTTCTTCCACCTCTATCCCCTCGGGAATTATAACACATGATACCTCAGAGAGAGCAGCTACAGCAATGACATTCATATGGGTATGAACAGTAATCCATCCGTCTCCTTTATTTACATGAGACATTACCCAGCTAAGCAAATCGCAGCAGTATATACCGGTTACCTCATTATCTATACCTACATCACCAGTGAGCAGCCTTCCCTCAAGGACTTTCGAAAACTCTTCAACATTCATCCGGCATATCCTCCGAAGTCTATTATTTGTTATTTTCAGAAACTGACCTGCTCTCTAATTCCATCATCTGTGCATTTAAGTCCTTTACCTGCTCCCGCAGCTTAAATATACAGTCTGTAATATGGGCATTGCCTCTGACAATGTCCTCAGCGTGTGCACGGCAGCTTGGTGCCCCGCATGCACCGCAATCCAGCCCGGGTAGTTCCTTATTTATTTCTTCCAGCTCTTCGAGCATCTTAATCGCTATTCCTATATCCTCATCCAGCTTCATAACGGGCTTGTGAACAATGGTGCCCGTCCACACAATATTCTCCTCATGTTTTTCTTGCGGCTTTTGATTATGCTTTGCAGACTTTTTGTATTCATCAACATGCCTTTTTATTCTGGTCTTTGCAACATACAGATTTTCAACCGTCAGAGATCCTCCCAAACATCCGCCTGTACAAGCTAATGCCTCTATGAAATCCACATCTTCAAGCTTGTCACTTTCTACTGCTTCTAATATTGTAATAACATTGTGAATACCATCAACGGCCAGAAATCTCTCAGTTCCAAGTGCCAATCCCTCACCACCGGAATTTGCCCACCTTATCCCTTCAAAGCTTGCTGTAGCAAGCTTCTCTTCTTCGCATGAATAGTCAATTTTAGAAAGCAGCTTAAGATATAAATCTTTAATAGATATGACTGCGTCAACAGAAGACTTTTCCTTTTCATAGGGTGCTTTTACACTTGTTACCTTGGCAGCACACGGAGTTATAAAAAATACTCCTATGTCTTTTATATCTATACCCTTTTCAGAAGCCGCCTTCTTTTTTATAATTGAAGCTGCCAGCTCCATTGGAGATTCCAGCTTAATTAAATTGTCAATAAGATTTGGAAACCTTACTTGAATAAGCCTTACAACTGCAGGACATGCCGAAGAAATCAGCGGCTTTTTTATGCCTTTTTCATTTAAAAGCTTCTTTGCAGCATCAGTAACAAATTCAGCAGCCTTAGCCACCTCATAGACATCATCAAAGCCGATGAGTTTAAAAGTATTCAGAATTTTATTAATAGAGTACTCAGGCTTGAACTGACTGTAAAGTGTTGGGGCAGGAATAGCAATTTTGTATTTGTATTTATTAATACACGATATGCTGTCTGTAATAGCCTTTTTGGCGTGATAGGGACAAACTCTGATACACTCCCCACAGTCAATGCATCTTTCGTTTATTATACGCGCTTTTCCTTTTCTTACCCTTATTGCCTCTGTGGGACACCTTTTAATGCAATTGGTACATCCCATGCACTTATCCTCATCCAGTGTAACCGAATGGAAATAATCCCCCATGAATTTCACCCCGTTAGTTCTTGCTGTCAAAGTATACTTCCAGCTTTAAGGTCGTTCCTTCGCCAATTTCTGTTTCAATGTCTAGTTTATCAGAATATCTTTTTATGTTGGGCAAACCCATTCCGGCACCGAATCCCATCTCCCTCACCTCATCTGAAGCTGTAGAGTAACCTTCCTGCATTGCCAGCTCAAGGTTTGGAATACCCGGCCCATTATCTTTTATATATATAACAATTTTCTCACTGTCTATTTCCACATCTGCAACTCCGCCATTACCATGTATTACTGCATTTATCTCAGCTTCATACATTGAAATGGCAGCTTTTTTTATATATTCAGGCTTAACTCCCAAATTGACAAGTTTTTTTTTACATTACTTGATGCTTCACCGGCAAAAGTTAAGTCATTTCCAGGTATATCATAATGAAGTTTTATAATACCGCTGCTCAATCCCATACACCCTTTCCTGTAAGACCTGCACTGTATAGCTTCCCGCAAGCGATAAACATAGGGTTCTTTGTAGACAAAACAACCATACCCTTTTCATTTGCCAGATCTAATACTGCCTGTCCCGGATTCTTCCCTCTGACAAACACCACCGCTTTTATATCCATCATCTCTGCCGTTCTGATAACCTGAGGGCTGACAAGGCCGGTCAAAAGAAGCACATTATCCTTAACAAATGCCATAACATCACTCATTAAATCAGAGCCGCATGCTGAGGATATATCCATCTCTTTATCGTGGCCGGCTAAGACCTTTGCATCTAATATCTTAACTATATCACTTAACTTCATATACAATTGCCCCTTTATAATTCTTACATAGTATTATAGCCTATCGTTAACAAGTTAACAACAGGCTACTTTTCTAAAAACTCCTTTATATAATCACAGTAATTCAGGATTTTATATGTAATGTCATGCCGCTGTTTCAGACTCAACGGCTGATTTGACAACGTCCTGCGGGACTTCAATAATAAAGTCCTCATCAAAGTCGCTATATTCTATCTTAAAGTATATATTCAGTTCAAAAGGACCTTCATCCGCCGGAATTTCTGAGGTTAGAGTCATAATAATTCTATTAACCAGATATGTGCTGCTGTCAAGTGATATTTCAACATTGTAGGTTTTATAAATCATTTGTCTGTTTGACAGTAATGAAGCTTGCTGTTCCACCACCTGCGACATCAGCTCTGTCAGGTAGACATCGCCTTTCAGCAGTATTTCATCCGGGTCATCGGACGGGCTCTGACTCAAACCTGCATAAAGAACCTCGTTTGAAACTACAACCATTTCTTTACTCTTTTCATTAAACAACTCCTCATATTCCTGCTGCCCGAAAGTCTCTTTCACCCATTCCCCATTTAAGGGATTCAGTACATATTGGACATTTTCACTTAAGTATGCCTCATTCTTGATACTTATTCCGAAAAAGTCAATTATACCGTTTATATACATCTTTTTTTGGTCCCTGTCTATCTGTGAATCCACACTACCAGTAGACTTTGAACTTATCTGTTGTTTTTCAGCAGTTGCTTGCACAAAAGTGCTGTGATTGTATCTTTGCACCTTTTGCATAGCTTCATCATATTTTTGCAGTATTTCCTTTACACTATCATATCTATCGTTTGCGCATAAAACTACTGCCTTTGATTTTCCCTCCCAGACAACCTTCATATTAAGAGCCTCAGCTACAAATCTTAAAGGCATGTATGTTCTCATTTTGTATATTATTGGCGCAACATCCAGCTCAAAGCTCTCACCGTTTACATTAGCCGTCTTATTCCCTGCTGCCAGATAAATACGTGTGTCGCCCTTTATAACTGTGACGCTTTTTTCCTGACTGTTCCAAATGATATGCTCATCATCATTGGGAACGCCCAGATTCACAAGCAGCTCCCTTAAGGGCAGCATTGTGCGGCCTTGGATAATAAGCGGTACATCCGTGTATTCTGTGAGCTTCCCGTCCATTATGATTTTGATATCCGGGACTTCTGTAATTTTATCTGTAGTTGATGCGAATACAGTGCTGGTTGAAAGCAACAGAATACAAGCCAATAAAAATATGGATAATAGTAATTTTTTCATCTATTCAACTCCTTGTAAAAATTTACTTAATTATAACATATTGTCTATGTTAAGAAAATATAAATATTTTTTAAAGTAAGAGAAAGCAAAAGGGACGAATACGGGCGCAACAGCTGCTCTTGAGCAGCTGCTGCGCCCGCGTTGCAATGAGCCTAAATTTCTACAGTCCGTATGTGACGGACTGGATATTGCATCTTACTCGTACTGGTTATAAATCCCTCTCTTTGTATATTCAGTATGAAGCAGCTCGTGGGATTTATGCCCCAGCGGAGCAATCAAAAACTCTTCATAAATCTTTTTGATTGAAGGGTTATCATGTGACTTCCTTAAGGTTTTACCTTCATCCTCCCTGTATATAGCCTCCAGCCTTTTTTGCCTTATTTCATCATTTGTCGGCCTGGGCTGTCCCCCTCCACTGATACAACCGCCGGGGCAGCCCATTACCTCAATAAAATGATAGGGTGATGCTCCATCAGCTATTTGCTTCATCAGCTCTGAAGCTCCTTTTAAGCCACTTGTCACTGCAATTTTAAGCTTAACTCCCTTAAGATGTTCAAATTCCGGCAATGTCTCCTCAATCTCAAGCTCTGCAGTTTTTATCCGGCTAAATCCGATAATGGGAGTCACATGAAGCTTTTCAAAGGGGAGCTCTTTTCCAGTTACAACCTCGTAGACGGTTCTTAACGCAGCTTCCATGACGCCGCCTGTAGTGCCGAAAATGTCTGCTGCTCCGGAGGATAGTCCTAAAGGAGCATCAAACTCTTCATCGTTGAGAGATTTGAAATCGATACCCGAGGATTTAATCATTCCAGCCAGCTCCCTTGTGGTCAAAACAGCGTCAACGTTGGGAAGACCTTGATTTTTCATTTCAGGCCTGGTTATTTCATACTTTTTGGCAGTACAAGGCATTACTGATACAACAAATATGTTCTTCGGGTCAATGTTAAGCTTTGAGGCATAATACGATTTTATAAGTGCTCCCAGCATCATATGAGGTGATTTGCAGGTTGAAAGATGGCTAAGCTTTTCGGGCCATGCATGCTCAATATACTTAATCCAACCGGGGCTGCAGCTTGTAATCATGGGAAGAGTTGCCTGCCCGCCTGTTAATGCTTTGTTAAGCCGTGAAAGAAGCTCATTGCCTTCTTCTATTATCGTAAGATCGGCTGCAAAGTTTGTATCAAATACATCATCAAAACCAATCTCCTTTAGAGCGGCAACCATCTTTCCCGTAACCAGGGTGCCCGGCTCATATCCGAATTCTTCTCCGAGAGCAGCACGAACTGCAGGAGCAGTCTGAATTACCACTCTTTTGCTCTCATCCGAAAGAGCCTCCCACACATCCTTGGTTGAATCCTTCTCCTGCAGTGCTCCTACAGGGCATACGGTAGTACATTGTCCACAGAAGGAGCAATTGACAGTACCTAAGGGCAAATCTACCGCAGGGCTTACTACAGTTTTAAACCCTCTGTTCTGTACATTCAATATACCGACCCCTTGTATCTCATTACATACAGTAACACATCTTCTGCATAAGATGCATTTTGAGGAATCACGTACAATAGAAGGTGAGCTCTCGTCTAAAGAATATGCAGATTTTTCTCCTTCAAACCGGTCCTCAGTCACTCCCAGAAGCTCACCGAGCTCTTGCATTTCACAGCTTTGGTTTCTCCTGCAGCTAAGGCAATCCTTCGGATGATCCGACATCATCAGCTCATAAAGCATCCTTCTGGCATTTCTGACCTTTTTTGTGTTGGTATGTACCACCATACCCTCCCTAACTTCAACAAGACATGATGCCTGCAGTGTTTTTGCACCCTCTACCTCAACCACACAAATTCTGCATGAGCCGGCTTTATGGACACCTTCCAGATAGCATAAATTGGGTATCATTATATTGTTTTTCTTAGCTGCATGAAGAATAGTATCGCCTTCCTCAGCAGTTATCCTTTTATTATTAATAATCAAGTTAACCATCTTCAGCACCTCCTGTCACATCTTAGACATCTCATTGCTTCCGCCGTAGCATTGAGCTTATGGAAACCAACTACAACTTCCCTGAAGCTGTTTTTCCGTTCCTCCGCAGGCAAATAATTCATAGGAAATCTCTCATGCTCGACAATATCCTTTTCATCTACCGCAGCAGGAATGTCAATATCTTCACCTGTGTTAAGAACTCCATCTCCACCAAGATATTTATCAATCTCCTGAGCGGCTTTCTTCCCATCTGCGATAGCTCTGATAACTGTGTCAGAGCCTCTGACCACATCTCCGCCGGCAAAGACTCCCTTCATTTTTGTCATCAATGTATCCTTATCAGTCACAAATGTACCCCACGCAGTCACCTCAACCTCATCCTTGTTAATAAAGGGCAGATCCGAGTACTGGCTGACTGCAGGAATAACCATATCAACCTTCATTGTAAATTCAGAGCCAGGGATTGGTCTTGGCTTTCTACGGCCGCTGGTATCAAAATCTCCTAATTCCATTCTGACGCATTCTATTTTTTTGACCTTATCACTTCCGATGAATCTGACAGGAGCAACCATAGGTATTATCTGAATTCCTTCCTCCAGTGCATCGGCTATCTCACGTCTGTCAGCAGGCATATCTTCGATACATCTTCTATAGAGGACTATAACCTCCTTAGCACCTAATCTGATTGCAGTGCGGGCAGCGTCAATTGCGGTGTTCCCGCCACCTATGACCGCGACGGTACTGCCTATTTTAACATCATTGTCCAAATTGACATCCCGTAAGAAGTCGAGTCCATGATATACACCTTTTAGCTCCTCGCCGGGAATATCTATTCTATTGGAAAATTGGGTTCCTGTAGAAATGTAGACGGCATCATAGTTGCTCTTTAATTGGTAAAAGGTCATATCTGTTCCGATTTCTGTGTTAAGATGGATTTTGACTCCTACCTGCTCAATTAATTTTATTTCATGGTTTAGTACCTCAATCGGCAGCCTGTATTCCGGAATTCCAAATGCCAAAACTCCTCCTGCAACAGGCTGTGACTCGAACACATCCACATTATATCCCAGCCTTGCCAAATAATAACCGCAAGTAAGTCCTGAAGGCCCAGCTCCGATTATTCCGATACTCTTCCCCTTCTTCGGGAAGACAAGGTCCATGTAGGGTTCTTCATGTTTTAGTGCATAATCTGCAATATATCTCTTTAAGTCAGATATGGCAATAGGTTCATCAAGCTGCGCTCTGCGGCATTTACTTTCACATTCATGGGTACAGACCCTTCCGCAAACTGCCGGAAAAGGATTATCCTTTCTGATAAGATTGTACGCATCCCTTATTCTGCCTGCAGCTACCAAAGCTACATAGCCGGGTACATTGACTCCTGCGGGACAAGCATTCTGACACGGCGAAATAAACATATCAGCACAAACTCCGGCTCTGCAGTATTTGTACTTAATATGCTCCTCATATTCTTCCCTGAAATTTTTAATAGTGCTGAGGACAGGATTTGGTGCAGTTTGCCCAAGTCCGCAGATTGAAGTCTCTTTGATTATCTCTCCCAGTTCCTCCAGCTCTTCTATATCGCCTTCCTGACCATGTCCTGTCGTTATGCGTTCTAGAATCTCCAGCATCCTTTTCGTGCCGAGCCTGCAAGGTACGCATTGACCACATGATTCGTCCTGGATAAACTCCATGAAAAACCTGGCCACATCTACCATGCAGGTGTCCTCATCCATTGTGATAAGTCCGCCCGAGCCCATAATAGCTCCAAGCTTTATGAGTGCCTCATATTCCATTGGGGTATTAAGATTTTTACTTGTTATGCACCCTCCTGAAGGGCCACCAGTCTGAGCAGCTTTAAATAGCTTGTTGTTTCTGACGCCGCCGCCAATATTGAAAATCAGCTCTCCTAATGTCGTTCCCATAGGTATTTCCACAATACCCGTATTATTTATTGCTCCAGCCAGTGCAAAGACCTTCGTCCCCTTGCTTTCTTCTGTTCCAAACTGTGAAAACCAGCCACTGCCATTTAAAAGAATAGGAGGAATATTCGAATATGTTTCAACATTGCTTATAATCGTCGGCTTTCCGAAAAGTCCTTTTTGGAACGGAAATGGCGGCTTCTGGCGCGGTTCCCCTCTTTCGCCCTCAACAGAGGCCATTAGAGCTGTCTCTTCACCACATACGAAGGCTCCTGCACCAATTCTTATCTCCAAATCAAAATTAAATCCGCTTCCGAATATGTTTTCTCCCAGAAGCCCTGCCTCTTTTGCATCTTTGATTGCAAGACTGAGCCTCTCAACAGCCAGCGGGTATTCTGCTCTTACATATATAAACCCTTTATTTGCACCTATTGTAAATCCGCTTATCAGCATTCCCTCAATAACTGTATG
>CAZPMC010000029.1:22990-28622 GCA_964587755.1 uncultured Oscillospiraceae bacterium | reverse complement strand
GTGACATTTTCGCTGAAATATTATAAGGTGACATTATCGCAGAATAAACACACCCGGCCTTAAACACACTTGACAAGGGAAAACTAATTTGATAGCATATCATAAAAATGGTCAAATGCGTTGAAGGGGAAAAAGCGCTGCCGTAGATGTTTTAGAGAGCTGTTGGTGGGTGCAAAACAGTACATTAAGCAGAGTGCGAACTCGCCCCAGAGCAGTCAGCTGAAAGCAGGTACATATTAAATTATTGCCGTGCAAGTAGGTTCGAACGGATTTCTCACCGTTATCATGAGACAGCATTATCTTTTAGATTGATGCTTTGAGAGGGTATGATATATACATACCAAAAAGAGTGGTACCGCGGAAGTGATAATGCTTTCGTCTCTGGCAGAAATGCTATAGACGAAGGTTTTTTTTATACCTATTTTACTATTAATATTATTAACAAGATTTTTTGGAGGTATTTTGTAATGAAGATTGCATTTTCTACACTTGGATGCCCTGATTTTAGCTGGTCAGACATCTATTCCATGGCAAAGGATTTTGGATTTGACGGCATCGAAATAAGAGGATTAGGCAATGACATTTTTGCAGTAAAGGCGCAGCCATTTACCGAAGAACAGCTTCCACAGACAAAGAAGAAGCTGTCGGAGCTTCATCTTGAAATTCCATGCCTTTCATCAGGTAGTTGTTTAAAGTTTGCAGAAAATTCAGATCAGACATATAGCGAAATAGTTCAGTATATTGAATTAGCTGAAAAACTTGGGACTCCATATATAAGGGTACTTGCAGACCGAGAGCCATATCCTGAGGGTGAGGTTGACGATGAAGTTGTTCTTGCAGCACTTAGAAGGCTCATACCGATTGCTGAAGAAAAGGGAGTAACGCTACTGGTGGAGACTAACGGTGTATATGCCGATACAAAGCGCCTTTGCACACTGCTTGAGAATGCGGCAAGTGATTCGGTGGCTGCACTGTGGGATGTCCATCATCCTTATAGATTTGCGGGTGAGACGCCGGGTAAAACCGTTCAAAATCTCGGAGCATTTATCAAATATGTACACATTAAAGATTCCGTTATGGAGGACGGTTGTGTTACATATAAAATGATGGGCGAGGGAGATCTGCCCATAGATGAAATGATGCAAGCCCTCAGATCAATAAATTATGAAGGCTATGTATCCCTTGAATGGGTTAAAAGATGGGCGGCAGACCTGGATGATGCAGGAGTCGTTTTCCCCAATTTTGCAAATTATATGAGCCGGTATTTGGAAAAGGGCGTATCCAGAGGGCGTCTGTATGATAATAAAGCTAAAACCGGTAAGTATATTTGGGAGAAGGACAAATTAATAGACCTGACATTTCCCCAAGTGCTTGACAAGGTTGTAGAGGAATTCCCAAATCAATATGCATTCCGTTATACTACCTTGGATTATACAAGGACTTACTCCGAGTTTAGAGACGATGTTGACACTTTTGCAAGAGCACTGATTGCTTTAGGAGTCAGACCGGGAGACCATGTGGCTATATGGGCGACCAATGTCCCCCAGTGGTTTATAACCTTCTGGGCTACCACAAAAATTGGTGCTGTACTTGTTACAGTTAATACTGCATATAAGATATATGAGGCAGAATATTTGCTTAGACAGTCGGATACCCATACCCTGGTTATGATAGACGGCTATAAGGATTCTGATTATATAAGCATTATAAAGGAACTCTGCCCGGAGCTTGAGACAGTGGAGGGGAGAAAACCGTTGCATATCAAACGCCTCCCATTCCTTCGTAATATTATTACTGTTGAATCTAAGCAAAAGGGTTGTATTACATGGGATGAGGCAATGGCTTTGGCAGACAATGTCCCTGTTGAAGAGGTGTATCGAAGAGCAATGGCAATCAACAAGCATGATGTCTGCAATATGCAGTATACATCGGGGACAACGGGATTCCCTAAGGGCGTTATGCTTACACACTACAATGTGGTGAATAACGGTAAATGCATCGGAGACTGTATGGATCTGTCAACTGCAGACCGGTTCCTGATTCATGTTCCAATGTTCCACTGCTTCGGAATGGTGCTTTCCATGACTGCATGTATGACCCATGGTGCTACTATGTCACCTCTGCCTTATTTTTCTCCGAAGCTGTCACTGGAATGTATCAACAAAGAGAAAATTACAGCAGTAAACGGGGTACCCACAATGTTTATTGCCATGCTTGAGCATGAGGATTTTGCAAAGACTGATTTTTCACATATGAGAACAGGAATAATGGCAGGAAGCCCTTGTCCTGTAAAGGTAATGCAGGATGTTGTGGACAAAATGAACATGAAGGAAATTACCATAGTCTTTGGCCAGACAGAATCTTCACCCGGATGTACTCAAAGCCGAGTGGATGATTCAGTTGAGCTGAGAGTCAATACTGTAGGGCGTGCATTGCCTGGAGTTGAGTGTAAGATAGTAGACCCCGAGACAAATAAAGAGCTTCCGCCCAATACCGACGGGGAATTTGTAGCACGGGGCTACAATATAATGAAGGGCTATTACAAGATGCCTGAAGCGACAGCGGCTGCCATTGATGAGGACGGTTGGCTTCATACCGGAGATCTGGCAAGGTGTGATGAGAACGGCTACTTTAAGATTACCGGCAGAATAAAGGACATGATTATCCGCGGTGGAGAAAATATATATCCCAAGGAGATAGAGGATTTCATATATACTCATCCGAAAGTGCGGGATGTCCAGGTAATAGGTGTGCCCGACAAACAATACGGGGAAGAGATAATGGCATGTGTTATACTAAAGGAAGGTGAAAGCCTGACGGATGACGAGCTGAAGGAATATATCCGCTCTCATCTTGCAAAGCACAAAACACCTAAATACATTGATTTTGTGACAGAATTCCCAATGAACGCCGCAGGAAAGATTTTGAAATATAAAATGCGTGAGCAAGCGGTTGAAAAGCTTCAGCTTCAGAAGGATAACAGCATAGTTACAGCTTAATAACTCTCACGGATTGCTATAGGAGGCACCGAATTGACTAATCTGCTTATTAAGCTTTTTATCAAAGAAGACACGAATATGGGGAATCCCCATATTCGTGAGCACTATGGTCAATTTGCAGGTGCAGTTGGAATTGTTTCAAATTTTTTGCTGTTTGTTATAAAGATAATTGCCGGTATACTTTTTAAAAGTATTGCTATTACTGCAGACGCCGTGAACAATTTATCCGATTCCGGATCTTCTCTTATAACACTGATAGGTTTTAAACTGTCTAAAAAACCGGCAGATGCTAAGCATCCATATGGCCATGCGCGTATGGAGTACATTTCAGGGCTTATCGTATCCTTCGTAATAATTTTTTTAGGTTTACAGTTGTTTCAAAGCTCTGTTAAAAAAATAATTGCCCAGCATCAGGCTGATTTTTCAATTATTTCGATTGTAATTTTATTTATTGCTATATTAATAAAGCTATGGCAATGCTTGTTTTATCGAAAAATAGGATTAATTATTGATTCTGTGACTCTTAAAACGGCAGCTGCCGACAGCAGAAACGATTGTATAGCATCTGCAGCGGTGCTTATCGCTGCCGTTATAACTAAGATGACAAATATCAATCTTGACGGTTATATGGGCGCTGCTGTAGCTGTATTTATAGTTATTTCGGGTATTAAACTGGTAAATGAAACAATAAGCCCGCTGCTTGGAATGGCTCCGACAAAGAAGCTTGTTGATGAGATTTATAAAAAAATACTCAGCTATGAGGGAATATTGGGCTTGCACGACTTGACAGTGCACAACTACGGAGTTTCCAAGTGTTTCGCTTCTGTCCATTGTGAAGTTAGTGCGCAGCAGGACATGATGATAAGCCACGACATTATTGACAATATTGAACGGGATTTTTTAAGGGATATGGGTATTCACCTTGTAATCCATCTTGATCCAGTTGTTTTTGATGATGAAAAAACAAATAAATTAAATGCCAAAGTGCAGAAGATTATTAATGATATTTCACCTGAAATCTCTATTCATGATTTCAGGGTGGTATGGAATGTTAGTCACGCAACATTGATTTTTGATGTTGTTGCTCCTTTCGGTTTTAAATGGACTGACGACGAGTTGGTTGAAATAATATCTGATAAAGTTGGCGAAATTGATGAAAAATATTACTGTGTAATCACTGTTGACCATGATTATATTCCTGACAGTTGATAAAACTACTATTGTCAAAATAGTTGATATTTTAAGCAATAGTTTTTATAATTAATTATTGCTTTTTGTTTGTGTGAATGGAGGATAAATAGCATTGAATAGAGAGGAACCTTTGGAAAGATGGACCAAGGAAAAGTCTGAAGAGCTTTACGGTGTTCAAAACTGGGGCGCTGGATATTTTTCTGTCTCAGATAACGGCGAGCTTCTCATAAATCCGTATAAGGATAATAATGCCAAGGCCGTAAGCATGATGGACATTGTATCCGGAGTTTTGGAACGGGGCTTGATATGCCTGTGCTTTTGAGATTTGAAAATCTGCTTGACTCTCAGATATCTTTTTTAAATGATTCATTTAGGAAGGCAATGAAGGAGCTGGGCTACAAGGGAAAATACCGTGGCGTTTATCCGATTAAGGTGAACCAACAACAACAGGTCGTTGAGGAGGTCACAAGATTCGGCCAAAGGTACCATCACGGCTTGGAGGTCGGAAGCAAGGCCGAGTTAATAGCAGCCCTCTCTCTTTTGAAGGACAAGGAAGCCTGCTTGATTTGTAATGGATATAAGGATGAAGAATTTATAGATCTTGGCCTTTACGCAATCAAAATGGGTTTTAAGTGTTTTTTTGTTATTGAGGTGCCCGATGAGCTTGATACAGTGCTTACGCGCTCCAAGGCCTTGGGTGTTCAACCTAATATAGGCGTTAGAATAAAGCTTTCCGCCAAAGCCGGAGGCCATTGGACAGAGTCGGGAGGAGACAGGAGTATATTCGGCTTGAACATGTCCCAATTAATTACTGTGATGGACAAGCTTAGCGAATTAAAAATGCTGGATTCTCTTAAGCTGCTCCACTATCACTTAGGCTCTCAGATACCGAATATCCGGGATATACGTTCCGCTGTTCTGGAAGCATCAAGGGTTTATGCTGAGATGGTAAAAGAGGGAGCGCCTATGGGCTATCTTGATTTAGGCGGTGGGCTGGCTGTAGATTATGACGGCTCCAATACAAATTATACTCATAGCCGCAATTATTCTGTTGAGGAGTATTGCACGGATATAGTCGAGGCGGTTATGTCAATTCTTGAACCAAGCGGAATACCTCATCCCGTTATCATTACCGAGTCGGGGAGAACAACAGTGGCGTATTATTCCGTTCTGCTTTTTAATGTCCTCAATGTTGAGAAGTTTGTGGAATATGAATTGCCAAAGAAGGTTGATGAGAATTCACCGGAGCAAATAAAAAATCTGTATGATGTAAGCAAAAGCCTGAGCTTGAAAAACATCCAGGAATGTTATAATGATGCGCTTTACTATCGCGATGAGATTCGTGAAATGTTTAAGCATGGGAAGATAAGCCTTCGTGAGCTTGCAGCATCCGAAAAAATATTTTGGAATATAATAAGCAGAATTGCCAACGAAAAGAAGAA
>CAZPMC010000029.1:0-22980 GCA_964587755.1 uncultured Oscillospiraceae bacterium | reverse complement strand
TAAAAAATGCACCTCCTGATTTAGAGGATTTAGAGAGTGTTCTTGCTGATATATATTACTGTAATTTTTCAGTATTTCAGTCTATCCCGGACAGTTGGGCTATTGATCAACTGTTTCCGATTATGCCTTTGCACAGACTTCTTGAGAGACCAAGGAGAAATGCGATTATTGCCGATATTACATGTGATTGTGACGGGAAGATAGACCGGTTTATTGATCTTCATGATGTAAAAAATACATTGCCTCTTCATGAAATGAAAAATGGGGATAACTATTACCTGGGAGTATTTTTGGTAGGAGCCTACCAGGAAACATTAGGTGATTTGCACAATCTATTCGGCGACACAAATATTGTCAGCGTTAGGATAAGCCCTGACGGAAATTTTGATTTTGTAAATGAAATCCATGGAGATTCCGTTGCAGATGTACTAACTTATTCGGAATTTGATCCTAAGGATATGATTGTGAGCTTTCGTGAAACTGCCGAGGAGGCAATTCATCAGGGATTAATAAATGCCGGTGAGAGACCTGAGATTATGAGAGCATACGACAACGGTCTTCGCGGCTACACATATTACGAGAGATAGTTTTAAAGAAAAAAATTCATTGACATCCAAATACCGACCATACAATCATTTATTTTCTCAAATAATTATTGTTTATGTACACAAGATAGTATGGGAGGTGTTGAAACATGAAAAAAGGATTCAAAATTTTTTTGAAAGCTTTTGCAATGATATGCCTTATTACAGTAGTGCTTTGCGGTTGCACACAAATGGGTACACCAAGAGCTCCTGGGGATAATGCAGCCAGACTGACACCAAACGGTACTAGGGCACAGGGAATGGGAAGAGATGACTTAGCAGGGAATACAACCGGGATGAGACAAGGAAATTTATTAGGTACGAATAACCGGACAGGGCAGAATATTTATCAAGGCCCAAACAACGGGTATGACGGGTTGTTCCCACAGCAGACTTCCTTCGATACAAGGAAGGCCAATATGATAAGGAATAAATTAGACAAAATGAATGGCTTAACAGAAGCGAATGTTCTTGTTTTGGGAGATACTTGTATTGTGGGGTATAAATCAAACAGTGCTACAGGTGATACGACTGCTCTAAAAGACCGGATAACACGAGCTGTAAAGCAAGCAGACAGTACCATCACTAATGTGCTGGTAAGCGAATCGTCAGATATTGTTGAAAGGATTAAACGGCTCGGAACCGGCAATGCCAACGGAATTAATAATACCAATGGAATCAATAATACCAATGGAATCAATAATACCAACGGCTTGAACCGCAACAACAATGGTCTGACCGGTAATACTAACGGCATGAACCGAAATAACAATAGAACTACAGGTAACACAGTGGGCAATACTATTATAGATGAGTTTAATGATTTGGTCAGGAGCATGACACCGGCAAGAAGATAATCTTTACCTGAGGTTTTAGGACAGGTATGTATTTCCGGCAGGTAATCCCCAAAAGCGATTGTCTGCCGGTCCTATTTAAAATTGACTTATATAAAATTGGATTTTATAATTAAAAAAGCATGTCTACATAGAAGGGAAATACAAAATGGGAATTTGGGAGCTATTTGTTATCGCAGCAGGACTATCGATGGATGCTTTTGCAGTTGCTATTTGCAGAGGATTATCGTTGAAAAAAATGGATTATAGCCAGGCTCTAATAACAGGCTGTTTTTTTGGTGGTTTTCAAGCATTGATGCCTCTTTTGGGTTATATTATAGGACTGCAATTTAAGGATTATATAACGGCAATCGATCATTGGATTGCCTTTGTTTTATTAGGGATAATAGGCTTTAATATGATTAGGGAGTCACGCTGTGAAAGCTGCGAAAACTTCAATGAGACAGTTAATCTTAAAAATCTGGTGATGATGTCATTGGCAACCAGCATCGATGCATTAGCCGTAGGAGTGACCTTTGCCTTCTTACAGGTTAATATTGTCCCTGCAGTAGCAATTATAGGAGCCATTACATTTTCTATTTCCTTCGCCGGAGTAAAAATTGGAAATTTGTTTGGCACGAAATTTAAGTCTAAAGCTGAACTAGCCGGAGGCGTTATTTTAATTTTAATGGGGGTCAAAATACTTCTGGAGCACCTGACACAATAAAGGTTAAACATTTTTAAAATAACAACCGTATAATATATGATTTACTAAACTATCAGGGACTGGAAGGGGAGTTTGTATGAAGCATTATTTTGAAGATGCCGGGCAAGTCCTGAAATCTCAGAATACTACAAGAGATGGAATAGACTCTGCACAATTCAAACAAAGACTGGAGCAGTACGGATACAACAAGCTTGCACAGGCAAAAAAGAAAACCCTTGTAAAAAGATTCCTTGAGCAGATATCAGATCCTATGGTTATTGTTCTGATTGCTGCAGGTGTTATTTCCGGTGCGGTTGGAGAAATTGTAGATGCAATAATAATTCTTCTGGTAGTAGTTTTAAATTCCATATTGGGTGTTGTGCAGGAGGGAAAGGCAGAAAAGGCTATTGAGGCGTTGCAGCAAATGGCAGCCCCGTTTTCGAAGGTCAGAAGAGACGGCCATGTTCAGCAAATAAAATCAGAGCTAATAGTACCTGGGGATATCGTACTACTTGAGGCTGGTGATGCTGTCCCTGCAGATATGAGGATTATTGAGGCTTCCAGTTTAAAAATTGAAGAAGCGTCCCTCACAGGTGAATCTGTACCAGTGGAAAAGGACAGCGGTGTTATTGAAGATGCGGGAGACGATATTCCTCTTGGAGACAGGCGCAATATGGCCTATATGGGTACGAATGTTGTATATGGACGGGCAGAGGGAGTAGTAGTAAGTACAGGTATGTCAACCGAGATGGGTAAAATCGCCAATATTATTTCTTCCGCAGAAGATGAGAAGACTCCTTTACAGAAAAAATTAGCCGGTCTGAGCCGTATCCTAAGTATATGTGTGCTGGCTATAAGCGTCTTTATATTTCTATTTAGTGTATTTAACAGAGGAGGGTTTACAGGCGGACACGTCCTTGAGGTTTTTTTGCTGGCTGTAAGCCTTGCTGTTGCTGCAATACCTGAGGGACTGGTTGCAGTCGTCACAGTTGTATTGTCAATAGGTGTAACGAGAATGTCCAAACGAAGCGCCATTATAAGGAGACTGACTGCTGTTGAGACCCTGGGATGCACACAGGTTATATGTTCCGACAAAACAGGAACATTGACTCAAAATGTGATGACAGTTGTTGAAACTTATGGTATTTCGGAAATGCTTATGATTTCAATGGCACTTTGCAATGACTCATCACTCACCGATGAGAATGAGCAGATAGTCGGAGAGCCCACAGAGAGCGCCCTTGTCCGCTATGCATTAAAGGAAGGTATGAGCAAAAACGACTTGGAAAGACAAATGCCCAGAGTTGCAGAAGCACCCTTTGACTCTGTGAGGAAAATGATGTCTACAATTCACAGGAAACAGGACGGAAAATTTATACAGTTCACAAAAGGAGCACCTGATGAGCTGCTTAAAAAATGCTCATACATGCTTACTGAGGACGGGGTGATTGAGTTAACTGAGCCCCTTCGTGCCCAAATAATGCAAGAGAATAAAAATATGGCCAATAAAGCCCTCAGGGTGCTTGGGGCGGCTATGAAAGAAACGGATGAGCTGCCTTCGGAGCTTTCACCTGAAAGCCTTGAGGCAGAGCTTACATTTGTCGGCCTCATGGGTATGATTGACCCTGTCCGCCCGGAGGTTACGGCTGCCATTAAGAAATGCCGTCAGGCAGGAATCCGTCCTATTATGATTACAGGCGACCATATTGATACAGCCATAGCAATAGCTATGGAGCTTCAGATTATATCTGACGAGAGTCAGGCTATCACGGGGACTGCGCTTTCTCAAATGAGTGATGAAGAGCTGGAAAGGACAATAACAGATTATTCAGTATACGCAAGAGTACAGCCTGAGCATAAAGTGCGTATCGTAAACGCATGGAAAAAGATGGGGAAAATCACCGCAATGACAGGTGACGGCGTTAATGATGCACCGGCTCTTAAGTCTGCCGATATTGGAGTGGGAATGGGTATAACTGGTACTGATGTTACAAAAAATGTGTCTGATATGGTACTGGCTGATGACAATTTCGCTTCCATTGTCTATGCCGTTGAAGAGGGAAGGAGAATTTACGACAATATTAGAAAAGCAATACAATTTTTATTGTCCTCTAATCTAAGTGAGGTCGTAGTGTTATTTGTTGCAACAATTCTGAATTTCCGCATTTTCTCTCCAATTCATATTTTATGGATTAATTTAATAACAGACACCTTCCCTGCAATAGCCTTGGGAATGGAGGAGGCGGAAGAGGATATTATGGATAAGGCGCCCAGGGAAGCAAAAGAGGGCATATTCGCCAATAGAATGGGCATTGATTTGATTTATCAGGGAGCTGTTATCGCTGCATTAACACTTGCTTCATTCCTAATCGGAAATAAGAGATCGGGCATTACGGCGATGACTATGGCATTTCTTACATTGTCATCATGTGAAGTATTTCATTCCTTAAATCTTCGCTCAAGAACAAGGTCAATTTTCAGAGTAAAGACTCACAATAAGTACCTGCTAGGAGCAATGCTTTTATCCTTTACATTAACAGTGCTTGTAATTTATTTGCCCGAAGTTAATACAATGTTCCATCTTACTGCACTTTCAGCGCAAGATTTTTTCACAGCAGTAGGAATTGCATTTATAATTATACCTTTTGTGGAAATAGTTAAAGTAATAGAAGCCAAAGTAGATACTTAAGGAGAAAAAGAAAATTGAGCAATAAAAACAAATACAGAAGTACCCGTGTCGCCTGCTATTTGGGATATCTGTCGCAGGCAGCAGTAAATAATTTAGCTCCCATATTATTTATTATTTTTCAAAATGAATTCAGCATTACCTATGAAATGCTTGGAAGACTGATATTTGTTAACTTTGGTGTTCAAATAGCCGCTGATCTTGTTACAATGAGGTACGCCGATAGGATTGGGTACCGCAGGGCAGCAGTAATTGCGCATTTCTTTTGCGGATTTGGGTTGATTTGCCTGAGCATTCTTCCCAGACTGTTTGCTACACCTTATGTAGGCCTTACTGTGGCTGTTGTCCTTTATGCAACTGGTGGCGGAATTATTGAGGTTTTAATTAGCCCGATTATCGATTCACTTCCCAGCGACTCAAAAGCATCTTCAATGAGCCTGGCCCATTCATTTTATTGTTGGGGTCAGATGGGAGTTGTACTGATTTCAACATTATTGATATCATTTTTAGGAGCCGGTATATGGATTTGGCTGCCTGTAATATGGTCACTGATACCACTTTACAATATGCTCAAATTCATAAAGGTGCCTTTGGTCCCGCCAATTCCGGAGGAGAAAAAGGATTCTCCAAAGCAGTTGTTTTCGTCAAGGCTGTTTATTTTGGCATTGATAATGATGATGTGTGCTGGCTCAGCAGAGCTGTCTATGTCTCAATGGTCATCGCTTTTTGCTGAAAAGGCGCTAAAAATGCCTAAGCTTTTAGGAGATGTATTGGGGCCATGTCTATTTGCAGCCTTTATGGGTACCGGCCGGGCTCTGTATGGAATAATAGGCGGGAAAATCCACATTAAAAAGGCATTAATGGCAAGCAGTATTTTGTGTGTAATTTGCTATTCTATAACAATATTCGTTCCGATTCCTATTGTTTCACTCTTAGGTTTAGCTCTATGCGGTTATTCTGTCAGCTTGATGTGGCCTGGTACCTTCAGCTTAACAGCATCAAAATTTCCAATGGGTGGAACTTTGATGTTTGCACTGCTGGCGGTTTTTGGGGATTTAGGCGCGTCCATCGGGCCTTGGCTTGCAGGACTTGTATCGGATTTGGTCCAAGGCTCTGAGCAGCTTATAAGTGCAGGTAAAGATTTAGGATTGGATGCAGAACAATTGGGGCTTAGGGCAGGGCTATTAGTGTCAATGATTTTTCCGATAATGATGATTGTTTCGCTGTATTTATCTGATAAGGGGACGGTTCTTCAAAAATCAAGTTTCGCAGATAAGCGGGATGACAGGCTAGCATGACTGCATTCCCGACATCGAGCTTCACAAGGATAAACAGCCTGTAACCGTTACTGCGCAGATGTTGGCCTAGCAGCTGCGCTGGCCTATCCTGATTTCCTTTGATTATTGAAGAACCGTCCCTCTTACTTATTGAAGAACCGTCCCCCTTATTTTGTTGCGAATAGGGGTGAATTTTTGTATAATCAATCTTATATTGTTAAAAATGTACAAGTAGTAAGGTATTATAGATGATAGGAGAAGAGTTATGAGTAAAGCATTAATTATCGGGGCCGGCGGGGTTGCGAATGTTGTAGCACATAAGTGCTGTCAAAATCCTGATATTTTTGAGGAAATTTGCATAGCTAGCAGAACATTGGAAAAATGTGAGGCTATAAAAAAGAAACTTTTCGGCAGTAAAACTGTAATTCACACATCCTTCGTGGATGCTGATAATACGGACATGCTTATTGACCTTATAAAAAGCTTTGGACCTGATATTGTGATAAATGTGGCTTTGCCTTATCAAGATTTGACCATAATGGATGCATGTCTTGCAACAGGTGTTCATTATCTTGATACTGCAAATTATGAGCCGCCTGACGTACCGAAATTTGAATATAAATGGCAATGGGCATATAAAGACAAATTCAGGGATGCTCACATTATGGCTCTTTTAGGGTGTGGTTTTGATCCGGGTGTGACCGGTGTTTTCTGTGCGTATGCCCAAAAACACTATTTCGATGAAATACATTCGATTGATATTCTCGATGCTAA
The DNA here is from genome assembly GCA_964587755.1 of uncultured Oscillospiraceae bacterium. Lineage (GTDB taxonomy): Bacteria > Bacillota > Clostridia > Acetivibrionales > DTU013 > CAZPMC01. Next base: position 16,120 of record CAZPMC010000029.1, on the reverse strand, counting down.
TGCGGGAGATCACGGATATCCATTCGCAACGAACTTTAATCCTGAAATAAATATAAGAGAGATCACCGCAAAGGGACGCTTCTATAGCAATGGTGAATTTATAGAAACAGAGCCCTTATCTGTTAAGAGGGTATACAACTTCCCTGAGATAGGAGAAAAAAACATTTATCTTCTATATCATGAGGAACTTGAGTCTTTAGCGATAAACATAAAAGGGGTTAAAAGAATAAGGTTTTGGATGACTTTCTCAGACAATTATTTAAATCATCTGCAGATTTTGCAAAATGTGGGAATGACATCAATAGAGCCTATCGAATTTGAGGGCAAGCAGATTGCTCCTCTGCAGTTTTTAAAGGCTGTTCTACCTGATCCTGCGTCACTGGGGCCGAGGACGAAAGGTAAAACAAATATAGGATGTATTTTCCAGGGGATAAAGGATGGAAAGCCGAGGACATACTATGTTTACAATGTCTGCGATCATCAGGAATGTTATGCCGAGGTTGGCTCCCAGGCAATATCCTATACTACGGGAGTGCCGGCGATGATTGGGGCAATGATGATACTTACGGGTATTTGGAAAAAGGCCGGAGTTTACAATGTAGAGGAGTTTGATCCAGATCCTTTTATGGAAGCATTAAATAAGTACGGCCTTCCTTGGAAAGAGGATTTCTCGCCGGTTTTATTGGATTGATTAATTTTACTGTATTGATTAAGGAGGTGTGATATGGGCATTGATTTCAATACTGTGCCAACACCTTGCTATATTGTTGATGAGAGTTTGCTCATTAAAAATCTTAAGATACTGGAGTTTGTCAAGAAACGCACAGACGCAAAAATTCTTCTTGCCCAAAAGGGGTTTTCCATGTATTCTGTTTATCCTTTGATCGGCAAGTATTTAGACGGTGTTACTTCAAGCTCTTTATTTGAAGCTAAGCTTGGATATGAGCATATGGGGAAAGAAGTACATGCTTTTGCTCCTGCCTATATAGAAGATGAGTTTGACGAGCTATTAACATATTGCGACCACATTGTGTTTAATTCCTTCAGTCAGTGGAAACGGTTTAAGAGTAAAGTGAAGGCTTTATCATCAAAGAAAATTGAGTGTGGTATCAGGATTAATCCTGAATATTCAGAGATAGAGACGTCAATATATGACCCCTGCTATGAAAATTCGCGTCTTGGGGTTACACTGTCGAATTTTAGGGCAGATGAGCTTGACGGTATTGACGGGCTTCATTTCCATACCATGTGCGAGCAAAATTCCGATACACTGGAGCGGACTGTGAAGGTGGTTGACGAAAAATTCGGGAAATATATTAAGGGGATGAAATGGCTGAATATAGGCGGCGGACATCACATCACCAGAGAGGATTATAACATAGATACCCTTGTAAGAGTAATCAATTTTTTACAAGATAAGTATGGTGTAAAGGTTTACCTTGAGCCGGGAGAGGCAATTGCTCTAAATACAGGGTTTCTCGTGGCATCTGTACTTGATATTGTGGATAACGGAATGAAAATTGCTATTTTAGATGCATCAGCAGCTTGTCATATGCCAGATGTGCTGGAAATGCCCTACAGGCCCAATATTATCGGAGCCGGGGACCCTTATGAATACGATTTTACCTATAGATTAGGCGGCAACACTTGTCTTGCCGGGGATATAATAGGGGATTATTCCTTCAGACAGGAGCTAAAGCCGACAGATAAGCTGGTGTTTTGCGATATGGCTCATTATACTATGGTAAAGAATAATACATTTAATGGATTAAATTTACCCTCTATTGCACTTTATAACGAAAAAGACGGAATAAAAATAATAAGAAAGTTTGGTTATGAGGATTTTAAGTCCCGGCTATCGTGATATTGGGACGCCTTCTGTAAACAGAAGCTTTGGAGGGAAGAAGAAAACTAAACAGGAGTGATTGGGGTTGAAATACTGTGATATATACGAGGGCGTTTTTATTTCCAGGCCAAACCGCTTTATAGCTAAAGTAGAGGTTAATGGTGTTATAGAAACTGCACATGTCAAAAATACGGGCAGATGCAAAGAGCTGCTTACGCAAGGGGCAACAGTCTATTTGCAGCATCATGACAATCCTTCCCGTAAGACCAATTGGTCTTTAATAGCAGTAAAAAAGGCTGAGCGTATCGTAAATATTGATTCTCAAATACCTAATAAGCTTGTCTTTGAGTGGCTAAAAGAGGAAAAGCTGTTTAAAAACATTGTAAAAATCAGCCCTGAGTTTACATACAGGGGCTCAAGGCTTGATTTTTATGTGGAAACTGAATCTAATAGGGTGTTAATCGAAGTTAAGGGAGTAACCCTAGAGGAGAAAGGTATTGCATTGTTTCCCGATGCTCCTACTGAAAGAGGGGTAAAGCATATTCTTGAGCTTTGCAGGAGCGTTGATGAAGGGTATAAGGCATACATAATATTCGTTATTCAAATGAAGGGTATACGGTACTTTGCCCCAAATGAAAAAATGCATAAGGCATTTGCAGATGCACTTTCCTATGCAAAGTCGAAGAATGTTAATATTTTAGCGCTGGATTGTCATGTGGGGGAGGACAGCATCAGTATCGGGAATAATGTTGAGGTAGCGATATGAGCAATTTATTGATATACTGAATTAGATAAAGGTATTGCGAGTGGTATTAAGCGCAGTAAGCTGGAGGTGAAGGCAAATTGAACAGAAGGACAAAAGGCCTAATAATAATGGTTATTATTGCAGTCAGCGTACTTATATATAACCCTGTATTTTCTGTTTCTGTCGGACCTATTTCAGAGATTGAAACCAAACCTCAGGAAGAAGCAAGAGACAGACAAGACCTGGCAAGCCGCGGGGATTCAAGTAATAGAGGAGAGACCTCCAAAGATGCACTGGAGGATGAACCAGTTTGGTATTGCAGTAAGATCCCTATGAAAAAGGAGCATCAGAAGCTTCTTTGGGAGCAAAGCAAGAAAAATGGTGTTGACTATATGGATATGCTTTCGATTATAGCGCTGGAGAGCAATTTTAATGAGAAGGCAATAAGCAAAAACGGCAAATATAGGGGATATTTTCAGATTAGCACCATCCATGGGAAAAATCTTTCCTCCACCCTGGGGACAAAGAATGACCCATTAAACGGAGAAGTAAATATCATTTGGGGAACCGCAATGTATGGCTGGATACTGAAGGATAAACGTGTGATTACACTTGAGGGTGATGATAAGCGTAATGTGGCCCTTTCTATTTACAACCGTGGTTCGGGCGGATTTGACAGGTATGGCATTAAAGAAAGTTATATTAATAAGTTCTGCCAGAAGAAAGAAATGCTCTTATCTTATTTTGAAAACTAATAGCACAGGTCCTGCCGGGGGTATTTAAGATATGGTGCTCTCAACCTTTGACGATACTGTTTATGGGTTTATATCCGGTTTCATATCAGACAATTTGACTGAATTTATGAAGTTAATTACTTTTTTTGGTTCAGCCACTGCGTTTATTATAATTTCTCTGGTGCTACTGTTTTTTAATATTTTCTATAAAAATAAGAAGTATTTTATATTCAGTCTATTAAGTCCGGTTAATCTTGCATTGGGCTCTATTTTTAATTTTATGCTTAAACAGCTTTTTAGGCGAGCGAGGCCTGATGTTTTAAAGCTCATTGAGATTGGAGGGTTTAGCTTTCCCAGCGGGCACTCAATGTCTTCGATGATTTTTTATGGATTTATTATTTATGTGAGTCTAAAGCTATTAAGGAGTAGAGGCAAATATTTGATTACCGCAATTTTATCTGTGTTGGTGCTAAGTATCGGAATAAGCAGAATTTATCTTGGGGTTCATTATGCATCTGATGTTCTGGGTGGGTTTATAATGGGAATTGGCTGGCTTATTGTATTTATACGAGCAACAAAAAAGCTTGCCGGGAAATATATCTGGTAGAGGGTGATTGTTAGTGGTTAATCTCGAATACTACAGAGTTTTCTATTATGTGGGTAAGCTTGGCAGTTTAACACTTGCAGCTGAGAAATTGTTTATTTCTCAGCCGGCAGTAAGCCAGGCAATAAAACATATGGAGGAAACACTGGGAGGCAGCTTGTTTTTCAGGACGTCAAAGGGAGTGAAGCTGACGCCTGAGGGAGAGCTGCTGTATTCCTACGTTTCAAAAGGGTATGAGTATCTCATGAGAGGCGAGAGCAAATACAAGGAAATTTTCATGCTGGAGACAGGAGAAATCCGAATCGGAGCAAGTGATATGACCCTCCAGTTTTTTTTATTGCCTTACCTTGAGAAATTTCACAAGCTTTATCCCAAAATTCATATAAAAGTAACAAATGCACCTACACCTACTACAGTGGAGTATCTAAAAGCCGGGAAAATAGATTTTGGCATAGTAAGTGCACCTGTTCCCGAAAGAAAGGGTTTACGTATAAAGCCAGTGGGCAAGATAAAAGATATTTTTGTGGCAAATAACAGATTTTCTGAATTAAAAGACAGGATAGTGGAATTGTCGGAGCTTACGAAATTTCCAATTGTTTGTCTTGAAGAAAACACAAGCACGAGGAAGTATGTAGATGATTTTTTAAGCCAATCAAATGTGCAGCTTAAGCCTGAATTTGAACTGGCAACAAGTGACCTGATAGTTCAATTTGCCGAAAGAGGTCTTGGAATTGGAGCTGTTGTGAGAAATTTTGCCCAAAAGCGTTTAGAGGATAAAACATTATTTGAAATTCAGCTAAATAAACCTATTCCCGAGAGGGATATCTGCATTATCACCCTTGATAAAATGCCTATATCCCAAGCAGGAGAAAAACTTCTGGAGTTGCTTTTATAGAAACAGCTATTTGGACAGCTATTAAGACTTACTTTGAAAAGTTATCAAAATACCCTTGAATATATATTATGGGTGTGCCCTTATCGCCGCTGCCCGATGTTAAATCGCAAAGGGAGCCGATGAGATCGGGAAGTCTTCTTGGGGTTGTGCCCTGGGTTTCCATTTTACCCACAAGATCCTTGCTTTTATTTGAAATAAAATCAGATATGGCATCTTTAAGCTCTTCGCCCTGTAAGTCGGCAAAAGTGTTGTCCGCAAGATACTTTAGCTTTACCTCGCAGGGGGTGCCGTTAAGGCCCGATGTATAAGCGGGTGACACTACAGGATCAGCCAACTCCCAGATTTTAGCCACAGGATCCTTGAAAGCTCCATCCCCATATACCAATACTTCAACAATTTTACCGGTGGATTGCTTTAAAGATTGCTGTATTTTTTCCACAAGAGGCTGACAGTTTCTCGGGAAAAGCTTAATTGAATCCTCTGTTGCTTTGTTTGACCCGAGAAGCCCGTATTCTTTGTTATACCCGCTGCCGTCAATTGGCTCTACGAGGATATCATCCAACCCGAATACTTTTTTTGCACCCTTTGCCTTTAGTATTCTTTTCGTTCTTGCTCTAGTGTGTATATCGCAAACAAGAATGCTATGAGTATAGTCTAAAATTGTGGTTGGATTATTTGAGAATATAATCTCACATTCTGCACCACATTCTTCAATAATCGATTTATAGTAATCAACGTAATCTATACCTGTAAAGGTATGTTTAACATTGCCAAAGAACTCACGGAATTGCTTTAGTGTCAATACATCAGTCCAGGGATTAATTCCTTTCTCATCAATGGAATCCAGACTTATGAGAGGGTTGCCTACTTCATCGGATGGATAGCTTAGCATTAGGACGACTTTCCCTGTGCCCTTTGCTATACCGCGAAGGCAGGTAGCAAAGCGGTTACGGCTTAGGATAGGAAATATTACACCAATTGTATCTTCACCGAATTTTGAACGCACGTCCTTTGCAATAGCATCGATGCTGGCGTAGTTTCCCTGAGCGCGGGCGACTATAGATTCTGTGAGTGCTACTATATCGTTATCACGGATTTCAAAATTCTCAGCCTTTGATGCTGCTAAAACGCAATCCTCAACAATTTTAACGATATCATCCCCCTGCTTAATAATGGGTGCACGCAGACCTCTTACTATAGTTCCTACTTTTCTTTCCATCCTATTGCCTCCTTAGCTGTTATGTATGATTTTTACTATTTTATTATATCCGTATAGTGGGTATAAGTAAAATAAATACTTCTAATAACTTATATAATCTGAGGTTATGTGATGATTCGCCAGATAGGTGGTATATTGTAATCATTAAAAGAGCAGGACTTACGATTTTTTAAGTGAATTTGTCCAAAGTAGAGGAGGCAGCTAAATGAAAAGAATGATTACCGTGATAATAATTGGTTTTATAATATTTTTAGTTACGGCATGTAATGCTAAATATAAAGAGGAGAAGTTGTTGAATACTATGCCTACTGAGCCTACTGAATCTACTACTCCTGCTGAGCCTACTATGCCTGCTGGGCCTACTACTCCAGCTGAAAACACACAGCAAGGATATATTAATATTAAGCCGGAAGAGGCAAAAGAGCAGCTTGAGAATAATGATGATATAATATTGCTTGATGTCAGAACAAAAAGTGAATATTTAGAGGAGCATATACCTGGAAGCACTCTCATTCCCCTTGATGAACTTAAGGAAAATGCCGAAAGCATTCTAACTGATAAGGGGGCAAAAATTTTTCTATATTGCAGAAGCGGCAGACGAAGTATAACAGCAGCCAATATTCTATTAGAGCTTGGGTATACCAATGTATACAATCTGGGTGGAATAATTGACTGGCCTTATGAGAAGGAGGGAAATAAATATTCGTAAATTAGTTATTTTAGTGAAAATATCGGAGAAATATGTTGAACAATTAAAAAAGATGGCTCCAGATTGGGAAATTATATGCAATGAGAGCCGTGACGGTTATTTAAAGCATTTAACTGATGCAGAAATTATATCAGGCTGGAGCAAAAGCATTAAAAGTGTTTTCTTATATCCGGGTACACAGCTTCGCTGGATTCATTCCTGGGGTGCGGGTGTTGACACTATCCCGGTAGAATCGTTAAGGGATAGGGGTATAATACTCACCAATTCCAGCGGGGTTCACAGTTATCCTATTTCTGAGACAGTTATTGCAATGATGCTGTCGTTGACAAGAAAGCTTCATATGCAAATGCGTTACCAGATTAATAAAGAGTGGAAGCCTGAGGGCAGCTTACTGGAAATGCATGGCAAGACTATAGGTATTCTTGGGGTAGGGGATATAGGTATTGAGGTTGCAAGGCTTGCAAAGGCTTTTGGCATGGAGGTGCTTGGGTACAGACGTTCAGGGAAGCCTTTAGAGGGAGTCGATAAAATGTTTGAATTTGGACCAAAAGGATTAAATGAATTGCTCCGAAGGAGTGATTATGTTGTAAACACCCTTCCTCTGACCAAGGAAACAGTTAAGATTATAGGCAAGGAGCAATTTGAAATTATGAAGCCGACTGCCTTCTACATCAATATCGGACGTGGCAGGACGACTGATGAAGAAGCTTTAGTAAATGCGCTTTGTGAAGGGCATATTGGGGGAGCCGGGTTAGATGTATTTGAGAAGGAGCCATTGCCTCTGGAAAGCCCTTTGTGGGAGCTTGAGAATGTTATTCTGACACCTCATGTGTCCGGAAGCACTGAGTATTACAGCCGAAGGGTTATGGATATTTTTATTGCCAATTTTATCGATTACTTAGATGGGAAATTGCCTGAAAAAAATAGGGTTGATTTGGATAAAGGGTATTGATAAGAGATATAGATAAGGGATATAGATATAGACGGTTGGTGGATAGAGACTGTTATACGGTTAACAGATGAAAACTACTACACGGTTGATAGGTAAAGCCACTATGCGGTTAATAGATGAAAACCGCTACACAGTTGAAGGTTGGAGGATAAAAACTGCTATACGGTTGAAGGTTGGAGGATAAAAACTGCTATATCGGGAACCAGGAGCGTCCCCGGGGAGTCATATATATGTAATTACAACTACCTGGGGGGATTTACATGAAAAAAATAATTTGTGCTTTTATACTAATTGTAACATTGCTGCTTTTCGCCTGCTCCGGCAATATGGCTGAAAAGGAAGCTAATATTATTGATTCGGGAAATCCGAATACCCAAAATCAAATTAATGGCGGGGTTGACATAGTTGACATAACCGTTAGCACTCCTATGACTTTATCTGATAATCTGATCCGGCACAACGATGCCGATACATATCTTCGCCTCAAAATGGTAAAAGGCAAATACTACGAGGACTGGAATCCAAAAACCATATCGGGGACGGTTCTTGAGGGTAGCTTTATTTTTGAACTCTCTGATGGGGATGGGAATACGGTTTCACAGACTGACCTTAATGCTTTTTACAATAAGCCGTTAATCTTTACCGAAAAATTCAGCATTGAGTTTGATGATTATAATAATGATGGGAATTTAGATTTTACTCTCGGACAGTATTCCTTAAACAAGGACAAAAGCTACAAGATTTTTACTATTAAATCAGACGGGTCAATTGAAGAGCTTGTAATAAAAGACACTCCTGAGCTTTTCATAAGTTCACCGGAAGGTAGCTTTTCAACTAAGCTTACAAAAGTTGACAATATATCATTTAAAGTGCGCCAATATAATAGTGACGCGGGCAAGACATTTGAATCTGTCTATCAGTGGAAGACAGATAGGTTTATAAATGTTGAAACGAGAGAGATAAGGGCGTTGGAAGGATACCACGAGATAATGTCGGATGATTCATTATTGCCAAAGGATATGCTGGCATATATTAAGGAAAATATCGGTCACTCGTCGGAAAGTGATGCTGCCGATTTGATGTTGCGTCTTGAGATACTTCAGAAAAATTACTTGGAATGGCTGACTGAAAAGTATTTTAGAGATGATGAGATTCAAAATGAATTTAGGAAGCTGGGTACTATACCAACGACAGCAGATAATATTCAAAATGCAGCACTTCGGGAGCTGCTTACTGATGCGCATAGCAACGGGTTTAAAACAGAGACTGCCGAAGCAGATTACTTTCCGGTAATTGATTATCAAATATACAAGCAGTATTTAGAATACCTGCCAAAGGACCTACAGGAGTATTTCCGTCTGATGGCGGTAGAATCTGATAAAGCTCCTGCGAGGGACGGTTCTTTAGTTATTGGGTGGGATGAAGTTGTCAGAAGGGCGTATTCACAGCAGCAATTTATATTAAATAATATGAAATCCCAGAAGTTAGATGATGTGCAAAAGCTTTTTGGGAAATATGTTTCATTTATATTCAATGGACTACCGAATACCCCCGCTTTTACTTATGGTTCAAAAAAGTTTGACACAAAGTTAAGGGAAGCGTTAATGCATATTGCCGAAGAAAAAGGTGATACACCATTAGGGAAAAAGATTGTCGGATATTTAGAGGTATTAGAGAAAAATGCTTATAAGCTCAATGAGGAAGTAGAGCAGTTTAGGAACAAGGCTGTTGAGGATTTACTGCTTAGTAGCGGTAAAAATGAAGGGTAGGGTAAGCATATTGGTGCAGATATTAGTTGATGCCGATGCATGTCCTGTGAAAGGCATTATCGTAAAAATTGCAAAAGAGTATAAGGTGCCTGTGACTATGTTTATTGATACAAGCCATAGGCTGGATGATGGGTACAGTAAGGTTGTTACTTGCGACAAAGCCAATGATAGTGTCGATATAGCGCTTATTAATACAGTAAAGCCAGGAGACATTGTGGTAACGCAGGATTATGGTGTTGCTGCAATGGCCCTTGGGAAAAAGGCTATGGCTGTAAACCAAAACGGAATGGTTTATACGGATGATAATATCGACAAGCTGCTTTTTGAAAGACATATTGGACAAAAGGTGCGCCGTGCCGGCGGCAAGACTGCCGGCATTAAGAAGCGCACCAGAGAAGATGATGAAAACTTTGAAAGAGTGTTTATGAGCCTTGTGAATAAGGCTCTTGAAAATAACTCAGTTAATTGCTTATGATGTTATGTATGCGAAGCATTGTTATTACTGCCTCTTGTCTGGAGTAATAACCCAGAGGGTCAAAACCTGTACCTTTTCCACTCATAATGCCTGCCCTGCATATAAAGCTTACATATTCCTCAGCCCAGCTTGAGATTTTATCCTGGTCATTGAAGGTTGGTGTCTGACCAGTGGGCGTAATTTCGAGAATTTTACAAATATTCGTCAGGATTTTTGCCGCTTCTTGTCTTGTCAGACTGCCGTTTGGATCAAAAATACCGTTCCCTTTTCCGCCGATAATGCCTAAGCGGTAGCAGTTCATGACATCAATGTGATATGCATCAATAAAGGTCGCTCTGGCAGAATTATAGGATATGCCGGAAGCGTTGAGCATTTTTGTAACATTATCTTCTCCCAGATTAATAGTAATCAGCTTCATTGCGAGATTACAAAACTCTTGCCGGGTGATGTTTGTTTTGTATGCTCCTTTTAAATTATCCGGTATCAATCCGATAGCATTTGCTTCTTTGATGTTTGCAGCAGCCCAGGATGAAGGTGAATCCGTATCCGTTTTTACAGGAAGAGGCGGCAGTGTACCGGTTGAATAGTCCACTATGGAAATAACATTGCTCAAATTTCTGCCTGCAGGAACAATAAAGCCACTGTCTTTTTCATAAAGCATGGTTGAAGCTCCGCCGTCCAAAGACAATGCGCTGACTGCTCCAATCGAAATCAAATACGGTGCAAGTTGTTTTGGGGAAGCTGTTACTGTACCAAGGACAAGCCTTCCGTCTCTCAATATGGCAGCAAATGAGCGATGAGAAACAAAGGTAGGGGATTGCTTAGCCTCGGTAAAGTCACTGTTTTCATCGGTTACATCTTTGCCGTTTAGTATAATCATAGGTCCTGCACTGACGGCAGTGACGATATCGTCCCATTTGCTCTGGTTTTGAGTTTGGCTTGGAACCTTGATAGATACAACTTCTGCTGAATTGCCTGGTTTAGGGTCGTTTCCGTATTTACTTGAATTTTGAAAAGCAGTTTGATTGTATACAAGCACGACTGTATCTGAAGGAATTTGGTTAAGGCTTGCTGCGGTTCCGGACACTATTTTTGAAACGACGTTATTTTTAATGTATACCAAAGTGCTGGTTTTCGGAATGTCAATTTTCTTGCCTAGCAATGAGTTGAAAAGTATTATTGCTGATGCATCTGGGTACCAGGTGTTCACCGACCAGGGAACGATCTCCACAGTATTTCTAAGTATTACTTTTGATTGAATTTGTACTCTATCAATCAAAGGTTCTCCAGTCGAGGTAAATCCTAATGTAGGCTTACTGGCGCTGCCACCTCCATTTGTGCATTTACCGTTTTGAACAATTGTGGCATAAGTGCGAAAATCGCTGGTATAGGCATCAAAATAGCCACCATTGATGGCAATTGAGACAGTTTTGCCCTTTTCGGAATTTTTCCTCTGAATATGACTATTTGCTTTATCAACTGTATAGAATTTGCCTGAGCCAATTGTTATTTCTCCGGTCCTTCCATTTCCCATTTCGATATAAAAAAGGTTGGATGATTTTCCTGCAATTTTTGGCGATTCCCGTACAATATTTTTCGAAGTTCCGTTGGAAAATGACGAAAAAGAAACGAAAAGCATGATAATGAGTGCCGAAGAAAGCAATTTTTTGATTTTCAAGTTTATAGCCTCCCTGATATTTATTAGAAGTTTATGTAAGATTCATTATTCAAGTATACAAGAAAGAAAATTTGGAGTCAATCGGGGAGTCGGGGAGGAGTCGGGGAGGAGTCGGGGACGGTTCTTCAAAGTTGGGGATCAAAGTAGGGGACGGTTCTTCTGGAGAGTCGAGTCAAAGTAGGGGACAGTTCTTAACAAATATAAAGGTTTCTATATAAGTTGGTAACATTTCATGCGAAATCCTAATACACTATTCTAGATAACATAATTTTTGTTATGTTGATTTTATAAGGGAGGCTATGTTGATGTTGACAAGGGCGGAATTTATAAAGCAATCACTGGGAATACATCTTTTCTTCGGCAGGATAATGAAAGAACATTCATTTTTTTTACAAACAGGTTTTACACCTAAGGATATAGCATTTACAAATCAGGCGGATGCATTTAGAGTGGCTTTTGATGGACTATTGAGTGAAGCAGTTTCTTTGTCAAATGGTGTTGTCAATCAGAGCATAATCGACTCTGGGGAAATTGTTACTCCATATACACTTAAGGCAGAGATGCAAACAGCATATTACACAGGGGTACCGATTCAAACAGGCATTACTCAGGCAGAAACCGGTCTGGCAGGAAACAATATAAACAGTAACGCCATAATGGGACATCCAATGCTAGAGCAAAGAGTATTTATGCTTAACCAGAAGGCGATAAATCTAATTACAGCGCTTATCAATTTCAAAACTAATATTCTGTCAAATGTGTTATCGTGTCAGATGTTTACTATTAATTATCCGCTGCTTATAGATCATATTTTAAGAGAAGCTAAGCTGTATTTACTCCTTATTCAAAGATTGCAAAACCGGGAGAAGCTTGATGCTCAAAGGTATGCCTATGAGCAAGAGGCTTTCTGGAACAGGATAATGGCGGAGCATTCTAAGTTTATTCGTGGTCTACTGGACCCTACTGAGGTGGAGTTATTTAAAATAGCTGATAATTTCGGGAATGAATTTGACGAGTTGACTAATGAGGCGAAAAATGCAATGGATAAATCACTACCAATAAAGAAAATAACGAGGGAGAGCTTGAAAGCGACTAAGGAAATTAGAGACTTTAAGAAACAGGGCACTCAGGGGTTGCTCGAATGCAAGATAAAATCAATTATTATACCTCTCTTGGGAGATCATGTTTTGCGTGAAGCAAACCATTTCCTAAGGTTATTAAAGACATTTGAAGCGGACAGCAGTATTAGGATCTAAGGTGGATTCGAGTTTAGTTTTAAGCAATAGTTATTGGTGTGGTTTAGATGAGCTCATTTTATGGGACCAGTTTGGGGGACGGTTCTCAACTCAATAAAACACAACAGACGAAATTTTCGATATAATAACGTTAATAAACTTTAGTTAAGAACCGTCCCCTATTATTTAGTTGGAAAAGTAGCGAACGATGCCCTCTGCAAGGCTTTTTGCAAGCTTTGTTTGCTCATATTCATTTGTCAGGAGCTCAAACTCGTCGGGATTTGGTACAAAGCCGCATTCTATCAGCATGGAAGGGGTCCAAGTTCCCCTGACTACATAGAAGTTCGCGTACTTTATGCCTCTATTTCTACGTCCAACTTCACCTGATTGATTAGCTAATATTGTCGAAAGAGGTTTGGCTAACGCCTCTTTGTAATGTACAGAAAATCCGTATATCTTTGAGATGTCGACATTATCTGCCATGCTATTGGCATGAATTGATAAAAACATATCAGGTTTTGAGTTTCGCGAAGCTGTAAGTCGGTTTGAAAGTGATACGTAGACATCAGAAGTTCTTGTCATAAGAACCTTTGCCCCAAGTGCCTTGAGCTCATCCCTTAATTTCAGGGCGGTTTTCAGGTTTATATCTTTTTCGGCATACTTCGCTCCAAGAGGGCCTATTGCGCCTGTATCGCTGCCCCCGTGACCCGGGTCCAGCATGATCGTGATTCCGGAAAGTGGAGCGCTTCCTGACGATGCTTTTACCTTTCGTTTTATATGCACAATAATACCTGTTGCAGTTTTTTCGATATAATACCCGTCTATTGTTTTGCCAGACCTTATTGTAAAGGTATATTCCCCAATATTTCCCTTTTTAGAAAACGCAGCCTTCGAAAACAGTCCGTTTGCCGGAAGCTGCGGAATTACACCTGAAGTCACTGAAGAAATGCTCACCTTCAAATATGTGCCGTCAAAAGAAGCGGTTGCAGCCAGGGAAGAGCTATAATCAAGTTTTATGGTGTCCCACTTTTCGCCTGTTTTGTACGATGCCGACTTAACCGAGGAGCTTAATTGAGTCTTGGATGTGTATGTTGAAACACTGGTTTTCCTTATCCAAAGTCCTGACAGAAGTCTTACATAGTCTCCTGTCATTCCTGTTATATAATCAACCATACCTTTCCTTAGCTCATAGGCAGCTCCATTGGCTGAGTTTGGCGTAGAGAAAGTATCGATATCTTCTTTTGATACTTCAGCATAAAATGGAGAACTTGGCATGATAACCCCAATTTTTGCAGGCGCCTTACAACTTCGCACAATTCCTTTATAACTCATCGTATAAACAGGTGCTCCCAAATCAATGTTACGGGGTGTTCCGCTATATGATGGGATTGTATAGGTATAAGTATATTTAGAAGGAGTAAGACTGGCAGTTGATGAGGAAGATGAGGATTTCATATTGAAGGTTTTACCGCCAATCTTAACAGTAACCTTTGAACCTGTCGGTGCTGTACAGGTCAGAGTAACTTTTTCACCAGGCGTGCGATACTCAGTAGATTGCGGAAACACCGAAGAAGCTGTTATCTCAGCTTTTGGTAATTTAGCCGGTTGTGTGGAACCGGTATTTTTATATATAACTCGAGTAACATAGGAGCCTCTTTGGGAGAATGTAAAAATATTGCTGCCTTTCTCAAGAGGCACCAGAATTCCGAAATATCCGTTTTTCGAACGGTTTTTGACAGGTTCGCCGTTAAGGTAAAGAACCGTCCCCGCATCGGAGGCGCCGTTTAGGTAGTAGGAGCTGTAGTTTGTGGTTATATTTTTTGAGGGTCTTGAAATAGTAATAGGTGTCTTTGTTGTAGAACCGTCCCTCTTGTCGTATACTGCTTTAATTAATGCGCCAAGGGCTGGGGTATTCTTCAAAGCCGTATAGTTGTAAAATACACTTCCCTTAACCTCCGGGAATTTCTCATTAAGAAGCAGCTGCCTCTCAATTTCGTCTACACCGTACCAGGGACTTACCGAGCTTGGATTTGCAGCCTTATATGCTGCGTGACCGACATACAAATCCACATTTGTCTCGCTTACAACGTCCTTCCACCAATTAAGAATTTTGCTGTAGTCGGCGATTGAATAACCTATATTCCAATAAATTTGAGGCGTAATGTAATCTATCATGCCTTCCTTTACCCATTTTTTGGAGTCGGCATAATGGTCATAATATGACTCAAGCCCTCTTGTATCCGTACCAAGAGGATTTGTTGATTTATTTGCCCATATACCAAAGGGGCTTATTCCAAAACGAACATTTTTATTTTCTTTTTTAATCGCTTTTGAAACGTCAGAAACAAGAAGATTCACATTTGCACGTCGCCAGTTTCCGATGTTTGAATAACCTTTGCCATACTTCGAATATGTTTTCGCATCAGCAAAGGTTCTGCCGGGATAGAAGTAGTCATCAAAATGTATTCCGTCAACATCGTAATTCCTCACAATTTCAACAACACTGTCAACAATGAGTTTTCGCACCTCAGGGATCCCGGGATTAAAATACAGGTTTTTATCGGTATGTTGTACTACCCAATCTGGATTAAGGCGGGCAGGATGATTAGCAACCAGAGATTTCGTAGTAGGCATTGCTTCCTGGGCTGTTTTTTTTGTAATGCGGTATGGGTTAATCCACGCATGGAGCTCTATATTACGTTTATGTGCTTCAGATATCCAAAACGCCAAGGGATCGAAATTATTATCAGGAGTTTTTCCCTGAGTTCCTGTTAAATATTTGGACCATGGGAAATATGCAGATTTATAAAAAGAATCTGCTGAGGGACGCACCTGCAAAAACACAGCGTTTATCCCTGTTTTTTTTGCATCATCAAGTATTTTAATTGCTTCACTTTTTAAAACCTCTGAATCAGTTGTAGGTTTAGAGGGATAATCAATATTTAAGACTGACGCAACCCAAAGCCCCCTCATTTCTTTTTCAGCTTTAACAGACGCATTAGAGGGGAAAAGTGAAAGCAAGAAAGTCAATATAATTATTAGTGAAACCGCTGTTTTATTTTTAGATTTCATCAATTGCTCCTTTCGCTTTCAAAAAACAAGCTATTATATTATCTTTCAACATATTTCTGTAAATATAGAGGCGAACCCTTCTATTTAAACTTTTTTTAAATATGTTGTAATAAGGAGGTAATAGAAAATATTTCTGTCAATATTCAGCGAAAATGTCACCCTTAAAAGCGTGGTTTTATTCAGCGAA
>CAZPMC010000028.1:0-28869 GCA_964587755.1 uncultured Oscillospiraceae bacterium | reverse complement strand
CGACTAACCATGTAAAGGGGGTCAAAATGTATTTTGTGAGGTCATTTATATTATTGCCCCTAAATGGCATCCTTTATTCATAAATTTTTAATTTATTTTTTATTTCTGATACAATCGTTTCAATATGCTTTTTTGCGCAGTCAATTCTGATATCAGCATATTTATTGTAAAGGGGGATTCTCTCGCTGTATAATGAGCCGAGGGTTTGATTCCCCTTCATTGCAATACCCCGTTTGTGGGCGTTTTTTAATCTGCGTTCAAGTTGATATAATCTCGTGTTTAAAAAGACCAGAATCCCTGAAGCCTTTAAATGGTTCATTGCTGCCTCGCTGTATACAACGCTGCCGCCTGTGGCAATTATGTGATTTGTGACATTCAGGCTTAAAATAACATTTTCCTCTATTTTTATAAATTCACTAAATCCATGAGTATCAACCAGCTCTTGGAGGAAGCTTCCATGCTGTTCCTGAATAAGCAGGTCGGTATCAATGAAAGGCATTTTCATGGCTTTTGCAAGAAGAACCCCAACGGTGCTTTTACCTGCACCGGGCATTCCTATTAATACAACATTTTTATTTAATTTGTCCTGCTTGCATGAGTCATTCATTGAAATATTTCCACCTCAGCAGTCTAATTTGTTAAAATACTTATAAGGCATCCGGCTGCTATAGCTACTGAAAAATGAAATTTCCCGCCGTCATTCTTATCATTAAAGTCTGTATAAGGCATAAATTTGCCTGTATAAAGACAGGTCTTTAAATATTTCCCGACATTTTTAAGCCTAAACCGGGTATTGCCTCTTAAAACCATAATTATGATAGCCAGTACACCACCTGCAATGAATGAAAAGGCTATTGCATTTAATATAAATTGTATACCCATAATGGCACCGATTGAACAAAAAAGTTTAATGTCCCCGGCACCCAGCATTCTCAAAGCGAAAAGAACTATCAAAAGCACCGCAGGGATAACAGCAGCAGCTAATGAGGTAAGTATCCCGTTTATCCCGCCGAGTATCAGATTAAGCAATAACCCAGCAATAAAACCGACTGCTATAAGCCGGTTAGGTATACGGTATGTGCGTAAATCATAGAGCACAGCTAATGACAAAAGGCTCACCAGTAAAATATATCTTATGGTCATATTGTACCCCCTTTCACTTATCAGTATTAAGCTTGTATACAAAATTTATATCGTAACATTAATTTAATCTTTTAATAGGCTGAGTACTATTAATTCCCATAGTGCTTTTGCCGACATATAAATTGAAGTGTATCTGTCTGTGGCCATTACAGATAGCCAGGTATATACTGCAGATATTTATTGGAGGAAATCATTATATGATGCGGATTAAGCGTAAAATAGCGGCATTGCTTATTGCAGTGCTTGTATATAGTATTCTTGGAAGTTCACTCATAGGTGTATTTGCTGCGGAAATTCCTATTATAATTACAGTCGATAAATTCGAAAATGGTACCCTTACATTCAGTTGGAATAATATCAGCGGAGCCCGTGCTGCTGTAATAGCATACCATAAGCCCGATATTGACGACAAAGCTGTTTTGGTCGTATCGGATCCTGTATTAGAAGAGAATTCGGCATCAATATCGGGTCTTGAAGCTGATTACATATATGATATATGTGTTGTTGTTTACGCAGCTGTTGACGGATCAGGGGAGCCTGTCGGAAACCCCATCGGCAGAGGGATTTTATTTTACTTGCCTTCAATAACATTTACATCCTCTACCCCCTCACAGCCATATGAAGAAGTGGCGGGCGGAGGACGTGAGATCGGCGGAAAGCCCAAGCTTAAGCTGAACTGGAGACAGCCGAAGGTATTTAACGACCCCGACGGGACAGTTTTCCCACAGACGGATCCCAATCCGGATAATAACACCTTTTTACAGATCGATGCATACAATTCTTCTAAATACAACAATGCATTAGCTTATATGGAGACTGCTCTTAACAAGGTATACGATGACGATAGGGATATATCCACACTCAATTATAGAATAAATTTGTCAACCCGCCTTAGTTCTCTTGACACCGGGTCTGACCAGGCATCATTATTGATTGAAAAAAAGGCGGGAAATGGGTATGAGGCAATGGTTTCAGGCTCAGAGACAGTGAAAGCAAATGTTCTGGCTCCGAACTCAGCAGGCTTTATAAGCTTTGAGCTTTTGGGAAAGGCAGATGAAGACGCGGAAGATCCTGTTTCTGACCCGTCAAAGGACCATGTTCTGCCGGATGGCGAGCTGCTTCCGGGCACGGTTTACTATATGAACATAAAGCCTGTATTCAGAGATGGTGAAAATACTGAGGTAAGTGCAGTGTTTGTCGGGAACAAGGGCGACCAAAACGGAAGCATGCTCTCGGGCGACAGGCCTTACATCAGCACTCCTATAAGGTTTCAAATAACAAAGGACAGCGCCAACAATATTTATATAAAAATATATAAAATCAATCAGGGAAGTCTTAACCTGCCCAGATTGTATTATGAAGTACAAGCCACCGACACACCGTCATTACCGGGAGACTGGGCTGTTAAGAAAACGATGGATGACTCATACTTTAGCGGAAACTCGGCAATAACGGTAATCACAGGAGTTAATCCTAACAATGAGATTTATTATAAGATTGTTGTAAAGTCTGAAAATCCCAATGACAGACTTGAGTCGTTACCGCTACCGTACAAGCTTACAATTGACACATCAAGGCCTCCCCTGCCCTCCGGAATCAGAGTAGTTAACAGAATTTTAAATATCGGGGATGTGGAGCTTCCTGATGCTTTGAAAACGCCGGATCTGCAGCATATGCAGGTGAAATCCACCGACGTTACTTTTTCGTGGGAGAAGCCGTTAAACTGGGATGATGTAAAGGATAATCTGTACTTCCATTTTCTGTTGAGCACAAATCAAACGGAGATTACCCAGGATGTACCTGTCTACGTTGACGGAATGTACTGGGACAGCTACTCTGCAAAGTACAGACTGGTGAAATACGTAAGTGCAACCTCACCGGATATTAAAGAGGTGGGGAATAGACTGACGTATACTATGAAGGCATTTGACCTGTTTAAGTGGGAGGATGAAGCCGGGATAGAGACAGCAATACCAAATCCCGAAGAATATCCATCCTTCCTGCTGCCAAATACAGTCTACTATCTGCAAATGTATACTACTTCGGCGGCAAATAAGGGCTCAAGCGACCCAGGGGCAATGTCGGACAAGTCCATAGTCATCAGCTTTACCACATTAAATGGGGTTGAGCTTGATGTTCCGCTTCCGGCTAACTTTGAGCTTGCGGCAAACGGAAAGGATACTTCTATTGAACCTGTGGTGAACTATATTGACCTGTCATTTGACAAGGTATCAAATATTGACTGGAATAATTACATCTCTGAACATGACAATGAAGATTATGTATATGAGACCTATTATGACATTTATATGAACACTAGGACGGATACTGACTTTACACTATTAGGGACTACGGAAAAGCCTGACGGGGATGTGCTCTTCACGGGAGCCGAAGATCCGCAGAGCACCTCCGTAAGAGCAAGGATATCACAATTTGCGGCACCTGAAGAAGGTGAACCGGCAAGTGATATATACACATTGGTAGGAGAAAAGCTTCTTCCCAATACAACATATTATTTCAAAGTCAGGACAAGATTTGTGGTTAAGGACAGGTCAAATGGCTATGCTGTTGTAATATCAAGAGAATCAATTGATACGGCTATACTTCCTGTCACAACGATTGTGCTTGGCATAACTCCGCCGGATGATAATCTGAGAAAGCCATTGGCTCCGACAGATTTCAGAATTGCAGTAGACGCAGGGACAAACCAGCTGCTCACCGGCGACAGTGTAACATTTACATGGGAAATGAAGGAGAGCGATGTTATATACGAATTAATTCGCACCTCTTACAAGGTGGGTACATTGGACAGGCTTGACAGCTATAAAGATGATCCTGAGTATTTAAGCTTCATTCAGGAATATGATATTTTAAGTGACGGGGTAAATGACAATAAGGTCTATCTTGACCCTTTGAATATTGCTCACACCGGCAAATTTTCCTATGACCCTGCAACAAAGACATGTACATACACTGTCGACAAGAGGATGTTCCCAAATAAGCTCTATTATTTCAGCCTCAAGGCTGTCAGAACAGACAGTCAAAGGGATGTATTAGTGCCCGAATCAGAAAGCGTTTGGGTATCCATACCCGTTACCACTTCCCTTATTGAAGCTCCGACTTCATTAGAGGTAGTGTTGAAAGCAGAGCTGGGCATATACTGGACCGACAGCACCCCGGGCCTGACAGCCGATGATTTCAGGATTTACGTAAAAGGGGAAAAGGATGCTGATTATAAGCTTTTGACCAGGTCCAGAGCTTCCATTGTAAAGGATAAGGACGGGAGAACTTATTATGGAAGAATCAGCGGTTTGGAGCTGGATTCCTATTATGATGTAAAGGTAGCTAAGGGCAACAATACCGTTGTTTATAATAAAACCGGCCTCAAAACAAGAGACGGTTATCATGAGATTGAGGTTAAATGGGTTGGTAAACCTTTGGACAGCTATTCCCGATATGATATTGCAATAATGGCAGAGGGGGAGAAGGAATATACGGTCCTTTCGCCAAGTGATCTGGAGCAATATATAAATAAGGACGGGGCAATATTGCCCTATTACACGCAGGAAGCTTTATCAACCCTCAATTCAGATAATCTTTACTATTATGCAAAAATAAAGAGCACCCTGGTGACACTTCCCGGTGGGATAGTTACAAGGCAGCCCTTAAGGTCAAATGTGAAATACTATATAAAGGTCAGGTCGGTAAAGATTGACCCTGTCCAGACTGATTTAATCGCATATTCCAAATATATAGGGCCTGTAAATACAAGAACGGAATTTAACCAGGATGATTATGACAATACAGACCGTGAGGAGCAGCAGAGGGCAGTATTTCTAGATAAAATGGAAGAGCTGGAAAAGGGGTATTACTGGAGGGTATCTATCGGCAGCAGTGCAAATATTATACTGTTAAAAGGCGACAGAGTCGCAGATGCTCTTTTAAATACTTCTATTGATACATTTACCATTGACATGACGGAAATTACCGTTAACCTGAAAACGGATGAAATATATGTGCCCATATCAGTAATAAGAGCAATGAATTTGAAAAACAAAAATCTATTGATAAGAACTTCGGGTTCCGAGCTGATACTAAGGCCCTCTACAATTAACGCTACTGCTAACCCGTGGCTTAAGGAGATCAGTCAGAGGCAAGGAGTAAAGGATATTTACGTGAAGGTTGCTGTTTCAAGGTCTACTGCCACATCAACAGCACTTCCAAAGGCAGCAAAAAGAGTGACGGAAATTAATGAGCTGAGCATTCAAGCTATAGGCATTTCCAAACCTGACAGTGAATTGAAGACTCTTTTCCATGATAAGCTGTACGATGAGGAGAACGGACTTGTTATCGAAAAGCTCAATATGCTTTTAAATACTTATACGGGAAGCGGCACAGCCTATGACCAAATGGTAGATAAATATACAAAGACTCTTATAGAGATGATAGAAAGAGAGCTTTCATTCTATATAAATTCTACAATAGTATCTGTTAAGCTGAGTAATACCATAAGGAATATTACCGACTTTGAAGCGCCGGTATCTGTAAAGATGTCATTTAACGCTAGCAATGGTGTAAAAACTCCCTATACACTTTACCAGGGGGATGCTTCATGGCGAAAGATTTCAATGAGCACTGTTGATAAAAACACCGCAATAAGATTCAATCTTTCGAAACCTGCCAAATATGTGATTCTGGTTAATCAAAGCAGTATGGTAGACGTGCCGGTAAGCCATTGGGCATATAAGCATATTACAAAGATTACGTCTAAATATGATCTGGCAGATGTTTTTGCAGGTATCAATTCCGGCTTTATGCCCGACAATACGGCTACATGTAAAGAGGTGGTTCTGCTTTATGAAAAGGTAATTGGCAAGAGCTCTGAAAATGTGGGATTGGATATCAGACAGAAAAACGTAAAGCTTGGACTCAGTGGAATAATAAATGCTAATTCACTTCCTAAAAATGTGAAGCGGCAGGAAACTGCTGCAGTTCTTATAAAGCTGTTTTCTGTAAAAAAAGGTGTGACTATTTCCGCATTAAGGCCAAACGGAAGAGTCGATATTGCCGATGAAAGCTCTATTGGAAACGGGTATTTTAATCAAGTAGAGTTGATTGTTGATATGAAGGTTATGGAGCTTTCATATGATGGAAGATTCCACCCAAATAATCAAATGACCCGTGCAGAGGTGGTTGCGGCATTTGTTAAGCTTCTGGAAAAAACCGGCGACCTGTAAGAGGAGTGATTAGATGAAAAGAATTAGAAGAATAATAAGTAGTACTATAACAGCACTTGTTATTATACAATACATGGGGGGGTTCCCTGTGTTTGCAGCTGACTACGGCCCTGCGACGATTCCCCAGAAATACAGGGTGGAGCCCATAAAAAATACGCCCCCGAACATTGAGCCGGCCATAGGCTATAATGAGTTCGACAAGTATTATGTCGACCTGAAAACCGATAAGCTGGAGCCGCCGACAGGTGTTGGTTCTCACAATAAATATTTAAACTATTACCTTCAAGAGGTAAACAAGCCCTATAAAGCAGCAAAACCTCCTGTCCTGAAGGCCGGAAGTGTTCCGGAAAACCCAGGAGGAGATAATGAAATAAGACTCAAGGATCTGTCCTCCGGTACAGTGTATTATACTTATGCAAGATCATACTACACATATACTACTGATACCGGCACATACACAAGTGCAGAATCTTTTTCATCTAATACTGTCAAATTTATGACTGATATTGCTATTAATGCATACTCATATGGACCTAACCAAATAAAAATCGAGTGGGACGATGTTTGGAATTCGGGAAAGAGAATGGATTATAAGCTTTACATATCCGAGAGTAAGGAATTCAGCAATACAGCACCCATTTATATAGGTCAGGAGCAGATTGGCCCTGGTGGAGCAGTTACGGTAAACGAAGCGGCCGGGAAGCTTGAATATATTCATACAGTCAGGGATCCTGGAAGAGTATACTACATAAAAATCGTCCCTGACACTACGGAAACAGAGCTGAAGAGAAGTCCTGAGAGCCCGACGGTAACAGTTAGCAGCTTTATTCTTGCTAAGACCACAAAGATGTCGGATTCGGAGGACGGAGCCATTTGGAAGCTGGAATGGAGCCCTGTTGTCACAAGCATCGGAGGCACTGTAAAGGTAACATATCAGATTTACAGAGGATCCGCTACAGGAGGAAATGTGGAGCAATACGTGGCTTCAGTTGACGATACTACATTTTTCCTGACGATTCAGCCCGGGGAAGAAGATTATTATTACATAGTAAGGGCTATTGTCACCAGCAACGGCGAGGATGTATATCCGGGCATCAAAATTCAGTCTCAAAGGATATATGTCAAGGAATCTGAGATACCTTCCGCGCCGGGGGTACCGGAAATTGTACCTGAGTTTAAAAATGCAGGCGAAACTATAATCTCATATGAGCAGATGCTTAAGCCAACAAGTGCAACAATTCTTTGGAGAACACCACTAAAGGGTGACGGAAAAGTAGACGAAGACGTAAGCTACGACATATGGCTAATCAACGATCCCAATTTGCTTGACGATCCTCCGGCAAATACATTAATTGCGTCTTCGATAAAAATGAACCAAAGCAATTTCGTAATGAGCGGCACTAAGCTTCTGGGATACAAATTTACCTTGAATGACCTGGTGCCAAATTCAACATACTACTTTAAG
Organism: uncultured Oscillospiraceae bacterium; assembly: GCA_964587755.1. Taxonomy (GTDB): domain Bacteria; phylum Bacillota; class Clostridia; order Acetivibrionales; family DTU013; genus CAZPMC01. Next base: position 21,024 of record CAZPMC010000028.1, on the reverse strand, counting down.
ATAGTTGCAAAAAAGAATTATGTGGAGTTTGTTGATAATGAATTGACACAGATTACATTATACTCGGAAGCGGCCATGAAGATTATTATCACTCCGTCAGCAGGCCCGATTAATCAGCCTGTTGTTCCTGCAAGGCCGCCCTTTCGGCTAAAAAAAGATGCCCAGGGCAAGGATTTGGTTACCACTACATCTGCAGTTGTTACACTTAAAAACAAATGGTATGAGCAATATACAATATTAGAGGGCGGAAGGGGCGCATGGATTTACAGAACACCCGAACAGCTTGAAGAAGATAATCCGGGTATTGTGGATAAGCTTGAAAACCATCCCGAGCTGGTAAATCCCCTTGAATACCGTATAGTCGAGTACGACAATGGTGTTACTATTGATGTGGGATGTGTAGAATACACTGAAGATATAGATTACAACAACATTGAAGGCTTATCTACCAATAAAATCGTTGGTTTTCCTGTGACACCAAATGATCCGGACGAGGATGTAACAGCGCCGGGAGCGTTGCCTGACGGGAAGAAGCACAATATAGATATAACAATAAGCAGTCTTGAGCCTAACAAAACATATATCATATGGGTCAGAGCATCCAGGATAAATGTGAACCTTACCTCCGGCCCTTCAGATCCAATCATTGTAACAACGGTACCGGACCTGCCGGATACAATAGAAAAGCCGACGGTCCCTGTGTTCAATTATGATGCTGCATCTGATACATACATTGATTTAGGTTGGAATTTCAATCCCGAATATGTTTACTATATCGAGTATGGTACTGTTGATAACCGGAGCAATGCGTCAGACAGGCTTATTATTACACCAGATGAGCTTGAGCTTACATCCTATTATAGAGTACACGGATTAAACCCTGATACATTGTACTATTTTTGGATACAAGCGGAGGCTACTAATTCTGCAGGAGATAAGAAACGCTCGGAGTTCAGTGACTCATATATGGTAAAAACACTAAAGGAAATACCGCCAAGCACGCCAAGAGGGTTTGGCGTAAAAAACGTGGCAGGCTCTGTGACAAAAGAAAGTATAACATACGAATGGATTATGGAGCCGGGGCTTAATTATATATTGGAGATAGCAAGCGACATAGATTATAAGGATTCTCAAAAGTATGATTGCGGAATGGTTTCTGAGTTTGTTGTCGGAAACCTCAGATCAAATTTTAGGTACTATGCAAGGCTATATGCATATGATTCAGCTAAAGACCTGACATCGGATCCGACTCAAAGCGTCACGGTAAGAACTCTTCGCAGCAGTGACGACTATGATTCCAGCGAGGATGTTGAGAATGTAATAAAGGGTGAATTTGTTATAAAGGACTCTGTAGCTATTAACGGTATATGGACGGTCAGAATACTGGGAGTCAATGCCGACCGTTTCGTACATCACGTACAAACCGACAAAGCCCTTGATTATTATTTGGATTTGACCCAGATGCCGAAGAATACAAAAACAGTATCTGTGCATATATCTCAAAAGGTCTTTAAGGCACTTGATATGCTCAGGGAAAACATCAATATAAAAACAGTGAGAAATACACTTGTTATAAAACCCGGTGTATTAGCAGACAGAGACGGAGAGTACAGGTCGGGCAATCCAGCGGCATACTACAGAATTGATATTACCCTTGATAGCACCTCTGATGGAAGCAATGCAAGGAACTTGATATTTAAGACTCCGGTGTCACTTGTGGAGATAGCACTTAGTGACGGCTTTACAGCTTCTTTATCGAGTTTTAATAAGCCGCTAAATGTGGTTTATGAGTACACCGCTGCAACGTGGTATAAGCAGGGAACAACTTTGGGGCTAGTTCTTCCCGACAATTCCCAAGAGTGGGGGGAATCTGTGACCACCGGAATATATGATCCCGACGAGAGAACAGGCAAGCTCATTTTTGAAACGCTTGTACCGGGTAAAATAGCTGTAGGAGAACGGGGAATGGATTATTACGATGATATTTCCTCAAGCTATGCAAGAAAAGCAATTGCTAATGTAGTGTCTCTCTATGAGCTTACGGCTGTACAGGGAGAAAAATTTGAACCCGGGAAAATGCTTACAATAGAAGACGCAGCCAAATTCATGCTGGATATTATGGGCGTGGATTATGGATACAACTATATGACACTTGCTGTAAAATCGGGAATTATCCCCCGAGCCGACAGTACAAATCCGGCAGCTTTATGTACAAGGGAAAAGCTTGTAGCTATGGCTGTCAGAGTCATTGAGCTCAAGACCTCCCAAAAAGCAGTGGCAACAGTTGATGATACAGGCATTTACAGGGATGCAAGTCAAATAAGTGTTGGTCTGCGTCCTCAAATAAAATTCGCACTGGAAAATGGTGTTATAACAAGCAGGTTCCATGATACATTTGGACCGAAGGATCCAGTCACAAGAGCGGAAACCATGATTTTAATTGAAAAAATTCTCAAGTTTTCAGGCGAGCTTTAGGATTACATAAAGATTTTTCATGTATACGCCTCCCTTTCTGAGGCAATAATTCTTTATAGGTTATCCAATGAATAATTACAGTTAACCTAAAGGGAGGCAAATGCATGAAAAAGAGTATATTAATAGTTTTCCTTTTTATTTTAGTTATCTCCATTTTTTTAATAATAATACTTAAAGAAAATGAAATATCTTCACCTGTTGTATCAATTGAAAAGGCATTTGCTGCCACAGGAGCAATTGCAGTAAGCTCAGAGGTTTACATACGGGGAACGGCTGAGGCTCATACAGCTTTTGATGATGAAGCTTCCCAAAAAGCGCTGATAATTGATATTATTGAAAGCTTCGGCGGGGATATTGAAAGGGCGAAGGACTCTGTCACAAAGGTTGATAATGATATTGTGTACGGCTTGGAATCAGATTACATAATTGATCATGATAGGAATATCCGCATTGGGGTTCTTAATACTATCGGAGAAGAACAAAAAAACAAAACCCATGTTTCCGTGAGTCTCACAAGCACGTCTGACCGGCCGGATATGGAGGCCTCATATATAAATCTTATTGAACTTTTTGAGAAAAACAACATTAGTTATGATGTTAACTTAAGGATTACAGGCAGTATTGACGGAAATCTGGAGGACGACGAGCTGGAGAAAATGTACCGGACAGTATTTGCCGAAGTGGGAGCCGATAAAGTCGAAGGAATAGACGATAATGGACTGGTCAGCGTATCGGCTTTTTCTCCGTCAATAGGTAATGCTGTGAAGGTAAACGGCAAGAATGTAAATCTTAATGTAGCTACCAGATATAATTCCTACGAAGGAAAAACTTACATATGGCTGGCGACACCTGTTATTACTACAGAGTATTAGCTTGTGCCATGTTTACAAAAGACGAAGGGGGAATACATGTGTCAAAACTCATAATAACGGAAGGCGGACCGTTAAAAGGAAGAGTAAGAGTGAGCGGTGCTAAGAATTCAGTGCTGCCGATTATTGCAGCTTCACTTTTGGCTAACGGAAGAAGTGTTATTGAGGATATACCTTATCTTAATGATGTTAAGATTATGTGTGAGCTCATTAAAACACTGGGAGCTTCTGTTGAAATCTCAGAAGATCAGTCAAAGCTTGAGATTAACATTAACCGCCTGACCGATAATTCAGCCCCTTATGAACTTGTAAACAAAATGAGAGCATCCTTTCTTGTGGCAGGGCCTCTTCTGGCGAGAACCTCTGCTGTCAGGATATCACTTCCAGGAGGCTGCGCTATCGGCTCAAGACCGGTAGACCTTCATTTAAAAGGGTTTAGTGCTTTAGGTGCAACAATAACACAAGGGCACGGATTTATTGACATTCAAAAAAAAGGGAGGCTTATGGGAGGAAAGGTATATCTGGATTTCCCCAGTGTAGGTGCTACTGAAAACATAATGATGGCAGCGACTCTGGCGGAGGGAACCACAATTATAGAAAATGCGGCAACAGAGCCCGAAATAGCCGACCTGGCTACTTATCTGACAAAAATGGGAGCTGATATAAAGGGAGCTGGTACAGATACAATAAAAATATACGGGGTTAGTGAGTTAAAAGCCGCTAATCATGCAATTATACCCGATAGGATTGAAGCCGGAACTTTTATGGTGGCAGCGGCAATAACAGGCGGAGATGTGGTAATTGAGAATGTTGTACCGGACCACTTAAAGCCTGTGACAGCAAAGCTTAGGGAGGCGGGGGTGGAGATCTCGGAAGAGCTGTCGTCAGTACATGTAAAGGGTGGGAAAATCAAAGCAGTAGATATAAAAACCCATCCATATCCGGGGTTTCCAACAGATATGCAGTCTCCCATGTCATCACTTATGACTGTCGCGAAGGGTACAAGCATTATAATAGAGACAATATTTGAAAACAGGTTCATGCATTTCAGCGAACTCAAAAGAATGGGAGCAAATATCAGAATTGAAGGCAGAAGCGCTATTATTGAGGGATGTGACAAACTGACAGGAGCAAAGGTCAGGGCATCCGACTTAAGGGCTGGAGCCTCATTGATACTTGCAGGCCTTTGTGCTGAAGGGACAACTGAAATACTTGATGTTGATCATGTTGACAGAGGATATGTAAAGATTGATGAAAAGCTCAGAGGCATTGGTGCAAGCATTATAAGAAAAGACGAGACAGATTAAGGCAGCCGGTCAGGCTGCATACTTTTTCTTTGCCCGAATATATATACCAAGGGCATTTTTTTATATAAGGGGGTCAGTATGAAAAAGCTTGTATATTATACCGGCATGATGATTGCGGTAATCATACTGCTGCCGCTTATAATTGTTAAGAGCTGTAGCCGCCCGGTGGAGGAGCCGCCAATCGAGCAGGTTGTCGAAAGTGAAGAATATAAGATAACGGTTTACCACAGTGATATAGACGTAATGGCTGAGATGGAGCTAGAGGAATATATAAAGGGGGTTTTGGCGGCTGAGATGCCTGCGGATTTTAGCCTAGAGGCCTTAAAGGCACAGGCTGTTGCAGCGCGGACATTCGCATACGGACGCATGTCTGGTGCATACAAATCTAAGCAGGGTGTTCATGATGAGGCACATATCTGCACAGACTCAACCCATTGCCAGGCGTGGGTAAGTGAGGAAAATGCAAAAAAGAAATGGAACAAGCTTTTTGCATCAAGGAATTGGAGTAAAATTGAAAAAGCAGTCAACGCTACAAAGGGGAAGATTGTTGTATATGAAGGTAAGGTTGCAAATACACTTTTTCATGCCTCAAGCGGTGGAAAAACAGAAAATGCTGAGGAAGTGTGGGACGGGGCATCCGTACCCTATCTAAGAAGCGTTATAAGCTCAGGTGAGGAAGAGTCAAGAGGCTTCATTACAACAATTAGTATAAAGGCGGAGGATTTCCAAAAAAAGCTTCAGGAAAAATATGAGGATAGGGAGTTTGATGAGGATGTATATAAAAAAATTAAAATACTTGACTACACGACGGGAGGAAGAGTGAAAACATTAGAGGTCGGGAATATTACAATGAAGGGAACGGAATTTAGAACGCTGCTGGGGTTGCGCTCGGCTAATTTCAAAATTGAAGTCACAGAAGATAAAACAATTAAAATAACAACGAAAGGACATGGGCACGGAGTCGGGATGAGCCAGTGGGGGGCCGATTCATTAGCTAAGAGGGGGGGAACCTATACAGAGATTTTAAAACACTATTACCAGGGAGTAAATATAGTCTCTATAAAGGAGCATGAGACAAATAATTTTTAACCATATGTATATTGCTGCCAATCGCGGAAACAATATTATATGGAGGTGGAATATGTGGATATGAAAAAGTTGTTTCCGGACGATAAAGGAGCAAAAAAAGGAGTAAAGCAATTCCTGGAGAGAAACGGGTTTTATGTGGTGTTATTGCTATGTATAGCTGTTGTTGCAGGCACGGCTATATTTGTAACTACCCGTAACGCGACTCCCAATCAGTTTGACTACGAGGCCCAAGATTACACTTTGGATGAGGAGAGTGATGGATTAGTATTAAATGATAACGGCGATAACATGGTAGCCGAGACGGAGGATACACAAGCTGCAAAGGTCGGAGCCCAAACTGACATCGGTGAGCCTGCCTCTGTGACAGATGCTTTGGGCGATAATGACTCACAGTCAAAAAAGGACCCAGATAAGAAGAAGGATTCAGAGGACCCGGCATCAACAAAAAAGGATGAAACTCCAAAGACAAATCCCAAAAAGGAAACACCTGAGAAGCCGCAAAGCTTTCAGATGCCTGTCGATGGAGAAATATCTCTTGAATATGCAATGGACAAGCTAGTGTATTCAAAGACGCTGGAAGAGTGGAGAGTACATCGGGGAGTTGATATAGCTGCTGACAGGGGTAGTCCTGTAAAGGCTGTAGCAGATGGAGTAGTCAGTGATGTTATAAACGACCCTCACTACGGAATTAGTGTAATAATCGAACACGGAAATAGTATTAAAACTCTCTACAGAAATCTTGCATCAGATGAAGTTGTGACAGTTAATCAAAAGGTAAAGCAGGGAGAAGTTATCGGTAGCATTGGCAATACAGCGATGGACGAGTCGGTTGAGCCGCCGCATCTGCACTTTGAAGTACTTAAAAACGGCGTTAATGAAGATCCTATGGATTATCTGCCAAAATAAATTGACTCGATGTCAATTGCATGATTAGGCTTAAAGTAAAATAAAATATGGATTTATGATTCCAGTGAATGATCTCAGGGAGGTTGTTCACTGGAATTATTTTGAGCTGGGCTGAACTGTTGAATAATGAAGGGGATACGGCTATACTATTATTTGAGAATGAAAGCAAGTCTTCTGTCAGGAGTGTATTTAATGCCATTAGAGATCATCCGCAATGATATAACGAAAATGCGTGTTGATGCAATTGTCAACGCTGCCAATAGTAAACTCAAGCAAGGCGGCGGTGTTTGCGGTGCTATTTTTAAGGCAGCTGGGGAAGCCAGGCTTGCGGCAGAATGCGACCGTATCGGGCATTGTGATACTGGCAGTGCGGTTATTACTAGAGGGCATGACCTTCCGGCAAAGTATATAATCCACACTGTGGGACCTGTATGGCAAGGCGGGACACACAATGAAGAGGCACTGTTAAGCTCTTGTTATACAAGTTCATTAAATCTGGCATTAAAACACAAGATTACATCCATTGCTTTTCCCCTCATATCATCGGGTATTTACGGGCACCCCAAGGATGAAGCATTAAAGACAGCTGTTTCAGCCATAGAAAGTTTCTTACTTAAGCATGACCTGACGGTCTATCTGGTGATTTTTGATAAATAAGCACAAACAAGCAGGACCTGCCAATAATACCCTATATCCTCTCCTCAAGAGGAACATAATTTTTGTGGCGTGCCACGCTCATATATGCAGGCCTGATTATTTTATTGCCGTTAATTAATTCTTCTATCCTATGTGCACTCCAACCTGATATGCGGGCTATTGCAAAGATAGGGGTAAAGAGCTCCAAAGGCAAATCCAGCATATGATAGACCAGTCCGCTGTAAAAGTCAACATTGGCGCTGACGCCCTTGTATATTTTCCGTTTTTCGGCAATTACTTTAGGTGCAATTCTTTCAACCAGTGAATAAAGTTGGAATTCGTCTTCCATGCCTTTTTCTTTAGACAGTTTTTCTACAAGGGATTTAAGGATATCAGCCCTGGGGTCTGAAAGAGAGTAGACTGCATGACCCATACCGTAAATAAGTCCAGATTTGTCAAAGGCGTTTTTATTTAATAACGCCAAAAGATAATTTTTAACTTCGTCCTCATCCTTCCAATCACAGACATTCTCTTTCATGTCATTGAACATTTCGATAACCTTGATATTTGCACCACCGTGTTTAGGGCCTTTCAAAGAACTAAGTGCTGCTGCTATAGTTGAGTAGGTATCGGAACCGGTTGATGTAACGACATGAGTTGTGAAAGTGGAGTTGTTTCCGCCGCCGTGTTCTGCATGGAGGATTAGTGCCACATCTAAAATATGAGCTTCCATTTCTGTGTATTTACTGTCTGACCTGAGCATACAAAGTATATTTTCCGCTGTTGACAGCTCGGGCTGGGGCGGGTGAATGACAAGGCTGTTACCTTTAATATAATGGTTGTACGCCTGATATCCATATACTGCCAATACAGGGAAATTGGCAATCAACTGAAGGCACTGACGCATAACATTTGACAGGGATATATCATTTGCATGTTCATCATAGGCAAGCAGAGTTAGTACACTCCGGGACAATGTATTCATCATATCATTGGTAGGAGCCTTCATGATAACATCCCGGACAAAATTTGTGGGAAGGGTCCTGTACCCGGCAAGAATTTCACAGAACCTTTTAAGCTGCTCTTTTGCGGGGAGTACACCGTATAGAAGAAGATAAGTTACTTCTTCAAAGCCGAAACGGTTTTCCCTCATAATACCTGATATAATTTGTTCTACATCAATGCCTCTAAAAAAGAGTTTTCCTTTTGAAGGCATCAATTGGTCACCCTCTCTGAGAAAAGCCTGTATCTCTGAAATCTCTGTGAGACCTGTGAGGACACCTTTCCCGTTGATATCGCGAAGCCCACGCTTGACATCATATTTTCCGTACAACTCAGGGTCAATTATGCTGTTTTTCTGGCACAAATCTGTAAGCTCAACTACTTCTGGTGTGACTTCGGAATAAGAGTTGATAATTTTCATATTTACACCTCTTTGCGTATGAATATTTATACAAAAATACTGCGTTTACTGTCTATCTTAACATGAAAGTAAAATTATAATCAATATTTCCATATGGCTTTAGGTTTGATAAAGCATTATGCATTTTAAATCTTTAAATCATATCGATTATCCCTTAGGCATATATATACTGTAGTGATACATGTCATACAGGCACCTTAACCCGTAGCATTTCTCCAAAGCATGACTTGAAGAGGGGGTATTTGATTGAAGGGATATATCGAAGAGAGAGCGGTAGAACTGGCTAACTATATTGTTGAGAAAAGAACAACTGTAAGAGCAGCCGCAAAAAAATTCGGCATAAGCAAAAGTACTGTACATAAGGATGTGACTGAGAGACTATTAAAGATCGATCAGGAACTTGCAAATATTGTAAGAGCCATACTGGAGGAAAACAAGGCTGAAAGGCACATACGAGGCGGGGAAGCGACAAGAGCCAAGTACCGGAGGGAAAGCTCAAAGGTCATTTAAAAAACGAAAAGTGTATAATAAATAAAGTCCGCAGTCAGGAGCTGAAGCACAATAATGGGTTTCCAGCTCCTTTTGCTGTGTTTATTATCAAATCTTTTATTGCATAATCTAAATATTATGATAAGATTATTTTAATAAATAATTCCGCTAATCCTACAAAATGTTATTATTGAACAAGTTCTTATAAAGGGGTGTTTTTATTGGGTTTGGGACAAGATATTGGTATTGACCTTGGTACGGCTTCTGTATTAGTTTTTATAAAGGGAAAGGGTATAGTACTCAGGGAACCGTCGGTAGTAGCTATTGATAAAAATACTAATAAGTTGTTGGCAGTAGGTGAGGAAGCCCGCCGTATGCTTGGAAGGACACCAGGTAATATTGTGGCGATAAAACCCCTTAGTGAGGGTGTCATCTCCGACTATGATATTACAGAGAGAATGTTGAAATATTTTATAAATAAAGTATGCGGCAGAAGAGGCTTAAGGATTTTTATGCCCAGGATTATGGTTTGCGTTCCCAGCGGAGTCACCGAGGTCGAAAGACGGGCGGTTATAGATGCCGCAATGCAGGCAGGTGCCAGAAAAACATACCTTATCGAAGAACCTATAGCAGCTGCAATAGGTGCCGGAATAGACATATCGAAGGCCTGCGGAAGTATGGTCGTGGATATAGGAGGCGGAACTACTGACATTGCGATTATTTCACTTGGCGGAACAGTTGTATCTAATTCAATAAAAATTGCAGGCGATAAGTTTGATGAAGCCATTGTCAAATATATGCGCAAAAAGCATAATATGATGATTGGTGAGAGGACATCGGAAGAACTTAAAATAAGTATTGGCACGGTTTATCCGAGAGTTCAGGAGGTCGCCATGGATGTCAGGGGCAGAAACCTTATTTCCGGACTCCCAAAGACCATATCCGTTACCTCATCGGAAATGATGGAAGCTCTTGAAGAACCTATTTCCAGCATTATTGAAGCTGTTCATGCCGTATTGGAGAGAACACCTCCGGAGCTTGCGGCTGATATCAGTGACAGGGGAATTGTACTAACCGGTGGAGGAAGCCTTGTGTATGGATTTGACAAGCTTCTTCAGGAAAAGACCGGTATTAACGTCATTATAGCTGATGATGCCATATCATGTGTTGCACTCGGTACAGGAGAGGCACTTAATAACATTGACATTATTGAACAAACTGCCACTGCAGAGGGCAAATATAAAAGACTGTAATTTATATTAATGGTGCCTGATACCAATATCCTTCGCAGCTAAGTAAAGCAAAAAGACCGTCCCTCTTGCTTTGTCCCGCCAGTTATATTTTTATCTGTTAAGCAAAAGGCAAATTTAACCGATATTAATATTGCAAAAGGATTTGCAATTTTTTATGTGCTAACGATAAAGGAACTGCTGCTCAAGGACGATGGTGGTATCCGTAAGGAGTATATATGATAAGAGGTTTGTATACTTCCGGCTGGAGTATGCTGGCGGTTCAAAAGAAGATGGATGTCATTTCAAACAACATGGCAAATGCAGGCACTAATGGATACAAGAAAGATACCATGGTTATTGAAAGCTTTCCTGATGTTATGACGAAAATAATAAAGGACTACGGCAGCAAGTCAGGAAGGTCAAGCTCTATAGGGACAATGGAGCTTGGAAATGATGTTGGTGAAGTATATACTTATTATTCTCAAGGACAGCTCCAAAGCACAGGAAATTATCTTGACATGGCAATAAGCGGAAGCACTAATGCCTTTTTCACTGTTCTGGTTACAGATGCCCAAGGCAATGAACAAGAATTTTATACAAGGGACGGAGCCTTTACAAAAGCCGCAGATGGGTCATTAAGGACTAAAGACGGCAATTTTGTGCTGGGCGAAAATGGGTTGATTTATCTTGACAGCAGCCCCTTTGAAGTTTCTGATGACGGTATGGTAATTCAAAACGACCAAGTACTGGATAGATTATTGATAAGAGAATTTCAGGACACCAGGACCCTTCGCAAATATGGAAATAATCTTGTTATGGCTGGTGAAGACGCAGGAGAAAGAGATTTCTCAGGCATAATTCAACAAGGCTTCATCGAGCTATCAAATGTAAATACAATTAGAGAAATGGTAGATATGATTACTGTAATGCGTGCCTATGAAGCAAATGCAAAGGCACTGCAGGCAATGGACACGACTCTGGACAAAGCAGTTAATCAGGTCGGTGCAGTTAGATAACAGGGGGTATCGGTATTATGATGAGAGCTTTATGGACAGCAGCATCCGGAATGAATGCACAGCAAATGAGTGTAGATGTTTTAGCAAATAACCTTGCCAATGTCAACACAACATCATATAAAAAGCAGCGGGTAGAATTTAAAGACCTGTTATACGAAACAATGGACAGGGCAAGAGTTCTTGAAGAAGGAGGCAAGCCGGTCAATCTCCAGGTAGGTCATGGTACTGTGGCAGTGGCAACTGTAAAGAATTTTGAAACGGGAAGTCCTGAGGAGACAGGGAATATCCTTGATTTTTTCATTGATGGTGAGGCCTTCTTCAATGTTCTTGGTCCTACAGGTGAAATTAACTACACCAGAGATGGAAGCTTTAAGCTGAGCATTACAGATGAAGGAAATGTCATTACTACATCTGATGGCTATTTTGTATTAGATGATGCAGGCGGACCAATCATAATAGACTTTGATTTGGATAAGCTGATAGTATCCCAAAGCGGAGAAATAAGCTACCTGGATGAGGAAGGATTTACTGTGCCCATAGGGCAAACAATAGCCCTCACATATTTTGACAACAGAAACGGTCTTGAGGCTCTGGGAAGAAATCTGTACCGTGCAACCCCTGCAGCAGGCGAGCCGATTGCAGCCATGGATTCTACTCAGGTAAGCCTTATTAACCAAAGGTTCCTTGAGAGCTCAAATGTTAATACTGTCGAGGAAATGGTTAAGCTTATTGTTGCACAAAGGGCATATGAATTGAATTCAAAGGCAATCCAGTCCTCGGATGAGATGCTGGGTATTGCTAATAACTTAAAAAGATAATAATATGAAATAGAGGATAAGCTGTGGATATAGGAAAAATCGGTAGCAATTCAATAATCGATATTACAAGCAGCACTCAACGCTCAGTAACACAGGCCTCAGATGAGAGCTTTGAGCAAAAGCTGAATGCGGCAGTAGCCTCTCGTGACGAGGAGCAGTTAAAGAAGGCGTGCCAAGAATTCGAGCACATTATGTTGGATATGATGTATAAGCAAATGAAGGCTACCATTATAAGATCAAATCTTGTACAGAAAGATGCAGGTTCGGAAATTTATGAGTCTATGCTGGACGAAAAGCTTATGGAAGCGGCCTCAAGAACAGGAAGCTTCGGGCTTGCAGAGATGCTGTACAAGCAGCTGTCCAGGAATTTTGAGACAAAGGGTGTAAATGCTGACGAAGGTGAGCCTGTTCATGGAGAAATCGGGGAAAAATACAGGAAGTAAATGGTCCCGCTATGTTCTAATAACATTTTTGTTCATTGTAGTGTCCTTCATATTATCATATGCAGGACATTTTCTGTATGGAGACGCTGAAGGTGAAAAAGAAAAGTTAGAAGACATTCCAAAACCTGCGCTTACCTTGGAAGACACACAGGAGCAAAGACCCGGCCAGGTAAACCCGGTAAAGCACATTCACTTGTCTGAAACGATAAACCAATTTAAGCAAGAAATAAATATTTTGGAGATAGATCCTTCCATACCGGGAGTAAGTATTCAGCCGGCTCTGTCCCATGACTTGATATATGGCTTTGAAAAGCTCAGCGAAATTGCGGCAAGAAAGGGTGCGTACGCTGCTGTAAACGGGGGCTTTTTTTATGATTACGGCTTGCCTTCCGGGATGGTAGTGATTGACGGACGGCTAATATCAACGTCCTCAGGCAATTACCCTGTTTTTATAGTAGAGGATGGAAAAGCAAATCTTAGGGAAATTGAGAGTAAAATCTTAATAGAATACAAACGGGCCACTGAGTCGGGGACAATTGAAGCAGACACCTTTAATTTTCCGGACGATGCTGCAAGTATAGCTATTTATACACCTGATTATGGAAGATATAACAGAGCAACGAAAAGAAACATTACAGCAACAGTAGAAAACGGTATAGTTACGAAGGTCGCTTTTTATGGCGGTGAAGCAGAAATACCCGCAGACGGTATGCTGGTAACCTTTTTTGATGTGGAGAAATACAGAGGAATTGAGGCACCTCTTGAAAAAGGAGATTCGGTGGATTTTTACCATAAACCTTATATCAGCGAGAATGTTGATGCATACGAATGCGGCACCTGGCTTGTCCGTGACGGAAAACCCGTAGTACCAATAAGTGATCCATGGGTGGGTGTATTGACAAACAGGGACCCGAGGACAGCTATCGGCATAAAGAAGGACGGCACTGTTCTACTTGTTACGGTAGATGGAAGACAGCCCGGCTATAGTGCGGGATTTTCGGGAAATGAGCTGGCTTCATACATGATTGGCTTGGGAGCGGAAAATGCGGCTATGCTTGACGGGGGAGCATCTACTGAAATGCTTTTTAAAGGAGAGCTTGTAAGTAGGCCATCCCATAAGGGAGAGGAGCGGCCGCTGGCAGGAGGAATAATGGTGCTTTGGGAGTAAGAATAGAAACATATAAGAAAATTATGGAACATTGCTTCTAAACTATAGTCTAACTATTTGTATAGCGATAAAACGCATTAAAATATTTTTGGTTAGGAGCTGGTTCAATTGAAAAAGAAAATATCATTATTTCTTGCATTTATTCTCATATTTACCCTTGCGATACCACTAAAGGGATTTGCAGCGGAAATTAATGAGGAGCTTGAGAATGCTATAAAGATTGCAAAGTCAAAATTCCAAATACCTCAAGATTATAAGTTTAGCTCAAGCATCAGTACATCAGGCACTAAAAAAATATATTACCTTGAATGGAGCAAGAGGGAAGATGTAGATACCACAAGCATATATGTAGCTGTGGATGAGGATGGAGTTATAATAAACTACAGCAGATATTCCATGGATGATTACAAAATAACCAATAAGCTCCCCAATATAAGCAGACAGGATGCTAAAGCCAAGGCGGAGGCATATATTGAGGAAATTGCCCCCGGGTTGCTCAAAAATCTTGAGTATGAGGAACCAACTGAAACCAGAATAATGGATTCCAGCTATTACTTTACATATTACAGAGTGGTTAACGGGGTACCTTTTTACAATGACAGGGTGAGTGTTACAGTCAGCCGTGAGACAGGCGCTCTTCAGGAATATAACCGCCGGTGGACAGATGATGTTGTATTTCCTGAACTAAACAATGCAATTTCTATTGAAGAGGCGCAAAAGGCTTATGTTGAGAACCTTGGTCTTAGGCTTGCCTATAAAACCTCCACATCAGAAGATGGAGTAAAAGCTTATTTGGTATATTCACCGAAATACAGCAATAATTATTACGGAATTGACGCATTTACAGGTGGAAAGCAAAGACTGGGCAGAGATTATATATATGGCATTAATGATAAAAACCAGGCAATGGCAAAGGAAATGGCTGCTGATGAGGCTGGACGGACTGTGGAGCTGAGTCCCGATGAACTTGCGGCGGTGCAGGAAGCAGGAAAGCTGAAATCACTTGATGAGGTTGAAGAGATTGCCCGCAGCACGAAATTCTTAAACATTTCTTCAGAGTATACAAGACAAAGCTATTACTTAAGCACTAATTGGCCTGAAAGAGATGAATATCAGTGGTCATTACAATTCAGTAAACCAAAAGAGCCGGGAAAAAGCGAGGACTATATCAGCGTTTCAATTAACGCAAAGACAGGCGTTATTACAAGCTTCCACAGGAGAGGCAGTTTTGTTGAAGGAGCTTTACCCAAGGATAATTTTGAAACGGTAAAGAAGAATGTGGATGCTTTCTTAACACAATATTATCCGGAGTACTATAAGCAGGTTGAATATGATAGTGTTTCTGATGAAGATTATGCCGGTACTTCAAATGAAAGCTATTATTTAAACTATACAAGACTGGTTAATGGAGCAGCTTATCCTGATAACGGGATTAGTATCAGCTATGACAACGTAAACGGTATGGTCATCGGCCTTAATCTTAACTGGTACAATATATCCTTCCCGTCAGCTGCCAGAGCTATAGGCATTGAAGCGGCAAACGGAAAGCTGTTTGAAAAGGTGGGTTTGGGTCTTGAGTACAGATATAAATATGTTGACGCTTCAAAAATTGATCCGCGCAATGAGTCTCAAATAAAACCGGAGCTGGTGCTAGTGTATACTCTCAAGCCCGATAAGCCATACGACATAGATGCCAATACAGGCGATCTGCTCACTTATGGAGGAACACCGTATAAGGAACCGGTGAAAATTGAATACACAGATATAAAGGGACACTACGCAGAGGAAAAAATAATGGTCCTAGCCGAGTATGGTATTTATCTTGATGGAACAGAATTTAAGCCCGCGGCAAATATTACACAAAAGGAATTTCTGGCGCTCCTTTCAAAGACGACTCATTACTATGGCCCCATCCTCACACCAGCAAGCACAAGTGAGGAGATAGATGAATTATACGCATATCTCATAAGACAAGAAATAATTGAGGCGGACGAAAAGAATCCCGACGGTACAGTAACCAGGGAGGAAGCTGTGAAGTATGCAATACGTGCCCTCAAATTTGATAAGGTTGCTGATATAAAGGGTATTTTCAACTGTAACTTTGAGGATAAAGCAAAAATAGATGAGAGTCTGGTTGGATATGTTACAATAGCCTCAGGTCTGGGCATTGTTAGCGGAAATGGCGGGAAATTCCGGCCTAAGGATAATATAACGAGAGCTGAGAGTATTGTTTTGATTTATAATTATCTAAGTGATTGATTTCTCGGGAAATGCCGGATATCAAATGAATAATTCAAGGGACGGACAAAGGTTTGACACCTGATCCTGTCCCTTTATTTTCGCCCGGAAAAACAGAAAAATTGCCCTAAGGAGGATTTTTTTCAAAAATGGCGAATAATAATATGTGAGGTGGGAAAAATGCTGATAGATACAAGTGTCACCATCGCATACAAATGTACCTCTTGTGGTAGCTTCGAATTCTTTGACGTATCGATGTTTACACTATTATATAAAAAGAATTTTGATTTACCATGCCGGTGTAAGGAATCTAGTATAAACATAAAAAAAGACAGTGAAAAAAGCTTTCTTATCATTATTCCGTGCATCGGCTGCGGAAACAAGCATACTTATTTATTTACCAGGAAGAGTATTTTATCGGGACAGCTGCTTGGATTTAATTGCCCCGAGACTGATATACAGATATGCTTTATCGGTAAGGACGAGGCAGTCAGAAGAAAGGTGGACTCTCTTGAGGAAGAATTTGATGAACTGATTAGCGCATACGGCTTTGAGAGCTATTTTCTAAATACACAGGTAATGTTTGATACATTAAATCATATTCATGATATAGCATTAAAAAACAACCTGTACTGTGAGTGTGGAAGTGAAGATATAGAATTGGTTCTGCTTTCGGACTGTGTATTTTTGAGGTGCGGTAAATGTAACGGCAGTATCAAGCTTGCTGCTGCTAAGAACGGGGATTTAAAGAACTTATTAGAGGAAAACCAGATTGTTATTTCTATGAACAGATGCAATTATCACCCTAATAAGCTTGAAAAACCTGTTTTGTAGAGATGCAGAAGAATTACTCCGCATGTAAAAGATTGACATGAGTGCGCGAAAATGCTATAATAAGCTAGTAATAATCGCGATTCATTCTATTGTTTTGATTTTCCTGTTTAAACTTAGGAAGTTTCATATGCAAAGGATCGGTAGTGGCTTGGCATTCCGATTGTCAAGGCAAATCCCTGACGAGATTACTCAATGGTATATATTTTAATAGGCGGTGGATTATGGATGAGGTAAACCTTTCTGCAAAATCACTGAAAGATTTGCAGTATATAGCAAAAATGATGGGCTTAAAGAATATTTCAAGATGCAACAAAAAAGAACTTATTGAAAGGATCTACAGTGCGGGAAAAAGCAGCGCTGAACAGACAGAGCCCACTGAGACGAAAAGCACTGAGCAAGAAATGACGCAAGAGCCTGAGGTAAAGCCAAAAAGAGGCAGGAAACCTAAAGAGGGCCAGGAGGGTGATGCTGCTGAGCAGTTAACCGCGTCAGAGCCTTCAGATGATGTGCCCGAAATTAAAAAGAGAGGCAGAAAGCCAAAAAGGGCAGAGGAAAAAGAAGAGTCAGATGCTTCTGCAGATGATACAAACGCAGAATCTGAGGATAAGCCTGTAGTTGAAAAAAAATCAAGGAGAGGCAGACCTAAAAAGTCGGTGGCTAAAGCTACCGAAAAGACAGAGACTCCAGCGGAAGAGAAGGCAGAAAAGCACGAGGAAGAGGCTGCCGGTAAAAAGACTGCACAAGCCACAGAAGCAGACTCCGGCAAGAAAGAAGAAAAGCCGGAAGAGAAAATTGAAACTACGCAAACAGAGTCCAAATCTGACGACAGCGTCCAAAAGGATACGTCTTATACAGCTCAAAAGCACTATGCAGCAGGAACAAGCAAAAGTCAGGGCAGCTATAAGAACAAATACAGCACATCTGTGCAGACTACCGATGAAAAACCTGCAAGCAAACCAAGTGAATCCCAGAGAAAAGAGAATGGTAACGGTCAGTTTGAAAACAGGCAATACTATCAAAACGGAACAGAAAAGATAGAAAGTGATGACCCTGTTGAAGGTATTCTTGAAGTATTACCTGATGGATACGGTTTTTTGAGAAGCGATAATTTTTTATCCGGTTCAAAGGACGTATATGTTTCGCCATCCCAAATAAGGAGATTTAACCTTAAAACCGGTGACAAGATAAAAGGCAAGGGCAGGATTCCCAAGGACGGTGAGAAGTTCCAGGCGCTGCTGTATGTTCAGACTGTCAATGGGGACACTCCTGATGTCGCATCAAAAAGAACCCCTTTTGAACATCTTACACCTATTTTCCCTGACCAGAGGATTACTCTTGAGACTACCCCGAAAGAGTTGTCCACCAGGCTTATCGACTTGATAGCTCCTATTGGGAGAGGGCAAAGGGGTATGATTGTTTCACCGCCAAAAGCCGGTAAAACAATACTCCTTAAAAAGATAGCAAATGCAATAACTACAAATTTCCCGGAAATAGAGCTTATCGTTTTACTTATTGATGAGAGGCCTGAGGAAGTAACTGATATGCAGCGCTCCATAAAGGGTGAAATTGTCTATTCAACCTTTGACAAGGTCCCCGAGCACCATATTAAGGTGGCTGAAATTGTTCTTGACAGAGCCCAGAGACTCGTTGAGCATAAAAAGGATGTGGTGATACTCCTTGACAGTATAACAAGGCTTGCCAGGGCATATAACCTTACTATACCGCCGACAGGAAGAACTCTTTCGGGAGGTCTTGATCCCGGTGCGTTACACAGCCCAAAAAGATTTTTCGGGTCAGCCAGGAACATTGAGTTCGGAGGCAGCCTGACAATCATTGCAACAGCTTTAATTGAGACGGGAAGCCGTATGGACGATGTTATATATGAGGAATTCAAGGGTACAGGCAACATGGAAATACATCTTGACAGGAAAATGTCAGAGAAACGTATTTTCCCGGCTATCGATATTAATAAGTCAGGGACAAGGCGAGAGGATTTGTTGCTTAATCAAAAGGAAATGGAAAGCATCTGGGCAATCAGAAAAGCAATGAGCAACTTAGGACCCTCCGATGTCACTGAAATGATTTTAAATAGACTGATTCAGACAAAAACTAATGAGGAGTTTGTCAACAGCATAAACAAAGCATTTATTGATAAGTAGTACTTGATTACGGTGAAAAATTGTGGTAAGATATCTTTTGTTTTAGTTTGAGAGCAAAATGGCGACAACTATTTTGCAAAAGGCGAAGGAAGGGGAATTAACGATGAAGGAGAAAATCCATCCAAAATACGTAGAAACAGAGATTAGATGTGCTTGCGGTGAGACCTTTACTACAGGGTCTACAAAAGAGAATCTGCATGTTGAAATATGTTCAAAATGTCATCCGTTCTTTACCGGAAAGCAAAAGCTTGCTGATACAGGCGGACGCGTTGAGAGATTTAAAAAGAAATTCGGCATAGTAGATAACGTTGAATAGTACAATTGAAAAATGTGTATGAAGATGCTACACTAAAGGCTGAAGAATTTTCAGCCTTTAATTTTTTAGGCTTGCTTAAGGAGTATATATGAAAAAGACGACAATAGGGGGTCAGGCGCTAATAGAGGGTCTTATGATGATGGGACCTGAAAATATAGCTATAGCGGTAAGAAAGCCAGATGGAGAAATCGTGGTTGATAAAAAACCTTTACCGGCAAAATCCCCGTTATCTAAGGTGCCGTTTATAAGGGGATGTGTCAACTTATTCAGGCAGATGGTAGTCGGGGTCAAAGCGCTAATGTACTCTGCAGAGTTTGTTGAGCTGGAAGATGAGGAAGAGCAGAAGCCGTCGAAGTTTGATTCATTTATTGAGAAGCTGTTTAAGGATAAAGGAAAGGATGCTGTTATTTATGCATCGGTAGTTGTTTCTCTTGCATTCAGTATCGGCCTGTTTATTTTGCTTCCAAATCTCTTAGCAGGATTACTGCCTTTTGAAAGGACAGGCACAGGAGTTTTATATCACAACCTTTTTGAGGGGTTTATCAGAGTAGTATTATTTTTTGGGTATGTATATCTTGCCACTATGCTCAACGATATAAAGAGAGTATGGCAATATCACGGAGCAGAGCACAAAACCATTCATTGCTATGAGCACGAGGAAGATCTGACTGTTGAGAACGTCAGAAAACATTCTACTAAACACCCTCGCTGCGGCACGTCGTTTCTTTTCCTTGTTATGATTATAAGTATTTTGGTATTCTCATTCCTGGGGTTTCATCACCCACTGATTAATTTGATGCTGCGTCTACTGTTTATCCCGTTGGTAGCAGGAATTGCTTACGAGATTTTAAGGTTTGCAGGCAGGCATACAGACTGGGCGGTTATGAAGCTTATTAGCGCACCAGGCTTGCTGTTTCAGCATTTAACCACCAGGGAGCCGGATGATTCCCAGATTGAAGTGGCAATAGAAGCGATGAAGAATGTATTGGTGGAAAACGATTCTGACAAATGGTAAACTCGAGGTTTTAAGACATGACTATAGCAGAGGCATTCAAAAAAGGTACAGAAACATTGAAGCTTGCTGGGAATAATGTCCCGGCAAATGATGCAGGGGTACTGCTTTGCTTTATCTTGTGCTGTGAGCGTAGCTTCCTATATTCTCATGGAACAGTGGAGATGTCTGAAAGGAGCACCGGGGACTATTTTAATTTAATTAAGGAGCGGGCTTTGGGAAAGCCTCTTCAATATCTGACAGGGCAACAGGAATTTATGTCACTTATTTTTGAAGTAGGACAGGGTGTGCTTGTGCCGCGGCAGGAAACCGAGACACTGGTGGAAATATTGATTAATCATTGTAAGGAGCTTAAGGGAAATATACGCATACTTGATGTGGGCACAGGTTCGGGATGTATTGCTATTAGCCTGGCACATTATCTGCCAAATGCGTATGTTACCGCATTGGACAAGATGCCGGAGGCCCTTGTGATGGCTCAAAGGAATGTACTCAGGATTGGCGTGGATGATAGGGTAAAGCTGGTAAGAAGCGATTTGTTTGATGGAATGAGCAATGAGCAATTTGATATCATTGTATCAAATCCTCCGTATT
>CAZPMC010000027.1:0-30367 GCA_964587755.1 uncultured Oscillospiraceae bacterium | reverse complement strand
GCACTACTGACTCTGGATCAGTCTGTGAGGGTTCGAATCCTTCTCCCGCAGCCAACAATATCCTCACAATAGAGGATTTCTAAACAATTAGGGAATACACGGATTTCGCGTATTTTTTGTTTTTATGGTCATTATCATGCCGTGAGTTCCTTTTGGAATATACCCCATTTTTTAAGCCTTTCATCTGTCCCAATCCAAACATGTGTCGATATGGGTACAATTTCAAATAGCTGTTCAACATCCGAGTTTATCATCCTGATACACCCGCGAGACACATTTTCTCCTATGGAGTAGGGGCTGTTATTGCCATGGATTTCTATATCACCTCCGCTTTTATAGGACAGGCCGAGCCATCTGTAACCCAACGGATTGGCAGGTATGCCGCCCTTGACTGGTTTGGCATAGCCCCCGCCTCCCCAGGCAGGGTTGACAATTTTTGTTACTATTTTGAATTTGCCGTCAGGTGTAAGTGAGGGAGGATTTCCGACGGCTATGGGATATTTGTATATAACAGTATTGCCTTCATAGAGTGTCAATATTCGTTTCGATTTATTAATTACAATCCACTTGCCCTTACTAGGGGGATTATCAACTGTATCTTCATATTTAATTGTATTTGTTTTTAATTGAATAGACAGTATTGTTGAATATTTATCATCCCAGCTTCCGCTTAATGGAATATTACAGTTGCTTTTAAATCGCAGGATAGCATTTCTTAGATTTAATTTGTTGTCTTTGCTTTCATTTTTATAATATCCTAAGGCTTTTAGCACATCCTCGTAATTAATAGGCTCTGCATCAACAGTTAATTCTGGAAGCGTCCCTTCAATGCTCTCGATAGCAGCATCAATTCCGGCTAATTGAGTTTTAACTATAAAGTCTTGTAAAAACTCAGGTTGAGATAAGTCAATATTGTTTGAATAAAGGGCAAGTACAAGGTAAAGCAGTGAAAAAATATCCGCCATACGGTTCCTCCTATGATGTAGCTGGTATGAATTAACTGTAGATATATATGATTTAATAAAAGCAATATGACATATAAAACGTGAAAATCGAGAAAAATAGGCAGAAAGAAATACAGAGTCCGTTGAGGACTCTGTATTAATCACTAAAAAATAAACTTTAATCCGGGTAAAAAAAAGAGAGCCGTTAAATAATATATTTAACTAGTATATTCATTATACTAGTGCTAACAGACTATGTCAATATGAAGATTGGCCTAAAATATGAATAAATCTTTTTTATAAAAGCAATATTTTGCAAGTGGCGTGTAACATGGTATAATAGCTATTGGAACGCAATCGGGAATGGGACATGCCTGTCTTTGAATGAAGTTCGGGAATGTCCTATTTAACTTTTATAATATACATACTATTTTGAAAATTTGGAGGATTTATTGTGGCAAAAAGCAAAAAGAAATTAAGAGTTATACCTCTGGGAGGGTTACAGGAAATAGGCAAGAATATTACGGTGTTTGAATACGGTGAAAATATTGTCGTGGTGGACTGTGGCCTGGCATTTCCTGAGGATGATATGTTGGGTATTGACCTGGTTATTCCCGATATATCCTATCTTACAAAAAATAAAGATAAGATTAGAGGGATTGTATTAACTCATGGACATGAGGATCATATTGGCGCGATGCCTTATTTGCTAAAGGAAATTAATGTACCTGTTTATGGGACGAAATTGACTTTAGGACTTTTAGCATTAAAGCTTGAAGAGCACGGACTAATGTCAACTACAAAGATGATTGACGTTGGGGAAGGAGAGACCATTGAATTAGGTCCGTTCAAAATTGAGTTTATCAGATCGACTCACAGCATAGCCGGTGCAGTTGCCCTTGCCTTGCACACCCCTGTGGGTATTGTTATTCATACATCAGATTTTAAAATCGATTACACACCCATTGAGGGGCAACCCATAGATCTTGCAAGGTTTGCTGAGCTAGGGAAAAAGGGCGTTTTATTATTAATGAGTGATAGCACGAATGTAGAGAGAAAAGGCTATACGATGTCCGAAAGGACAGTAGGAGAGGCATTTGAAGAGATATTCATAAATGCTAAGCATAGGATTATTGTTGCCAGCTTTGCATCAAATGTTCACAGGCTCCAGCAGATTATTGATGCAGCGGCTAAATTCGGCAGGAAAGTAGCAGTAGTCGGCAGAAGCATGGTAAACGTTGTGAAGGTGGCTACAGAGCTTGGTTACTTGACTGCAGGGGAGGGGACAATGGTTGATATTGACCAAATAGGTAAATATCCGCCTGATAAGATTGTAATAATCACTACCGGAAGTCAGGGAGAGCCGATGTCAGCATTGACGAGGATGGCAATGTCCGAACACAGAAAAGTAGAAATAGAGCCGGGAGACTTGATAATTATTTCCGCAACACCTATTCCCGGCAATGAAAAATCGGTATTCAGGGTTATAGATGAGCTTTTCAAAAAAGGTGCACATGTCATATATGAAGCACTTGCAGACGTGCATGTGTCAGGACATGCCTGTCAGGAGGAATTAAAGCTGATGCATAGTCTTGTCAAACCAAAATACTTCATGCCTGTTCATGGCGAGTATAGACATCTTAAACAACATGCAATCCTCGCTCATGAGATGGGTTTGGAAATGGATAGAATATTCTTAATGGAGACGGGCAAGGTTCTTGAGCTAGCATCAAACTCTGCCAAGATAAACGGCTGCGTTACATCAGGCAGAGTTCTGGTTGACGGGCTCGGTGTGGGAGATGTGGGAAGCATTGTACTGCGAGACAGAAAGCTATTATCACAAGATGGCCTGATTGTGGTGGTAATAACCACGGAGAAGGAATCGGGACAGGTAATTGCAGGACCTGATATTATTTCAAGAGGCTTTGTGTATGTCAGAGAGGCTGAGGATTTGATAGAAAATGCCCGTGAGGTCATTAAGAAGACTCTTATGAAGTTTGAGGGTAAGAATAAGATGGACTGGGCTGAAAAGAAGGGGCTTATTAAAGATGATTTAAGAGTATATCTTTTTGAAAGAACAAAGCGTAAGCCTATGATACTGCCCATTATAATGGAGATATAAAAAAATAGGTGCCAGGCACTGAATTTATGAAGTTATTTGGAAGCAAGAGAGACGGCTCTTTAGTTTAAAGAACCGTCTCCTGGACAAAATTATTTAATGCCAATATGGAACTGCCAAGGGATGTATTTCAAAGACATTTCCGTTATACTCCGGAAGTATACCGCCCCAACCAATCACAATATTTGTTTCAACGGCTGCAAGTAAAGTATTTTCAGGAATCAGAAGCTCATTTATTTCATCTAAACCAGTGAATAGCTTATAAAGTTATTCACTGAATATAAAATCCTTGCTTGAGTTCTATTTGGATATGATTACCTTATGATATGTCTTTTTGCCCTTTTTGATAATAAGCCCGCCTTCTTTGAAAAGCTTTTCGTTTATCGCAAAGTCAATTGACGATACGGGCTCTTCGTCAACATATATTCCACCTTGCTGTACAAGCCTGCGACCTTCTGATTTTGAGGGGACGAGGCCTGTTTTTAAAAGCAGGTCAAGTATGTTGATACCGGATGACAAATTCTCAGGGCTGATTTCGGTAGAAGGCATGTCGGATGTGCTGCCGCCCTTTCCAAAGAGTGCCTCCGCAAGCTGTCTTGCTTTCCCGGCTTCCACGTCACCATGTACCAGCTTAGTTACTTCATACGCCAATACCTTTTTAGCTTCGTTTATCTGCTCGTCCTTTAATAAAGCAAGCTTATTAATCTCGTCCATAGGAAGGAAGGTTAATAGCTTCAGGCATTTGATTACATCAGCGTCATCAATATTTCTCCAGTATTGATAAAAATCAAAGGGAGATGTTTTTTCCGCATCAAGCCAAAGAGCACCTTTTTCTGTTTTACCCATCTTCTTACCTTCGCTTGTGGTAAGAAGTGTAAAGGTCATTCCATAGACTTCCTTTCTCTCGACTCTTCTGGTAAGGTCTATACCGGCAAGGATATTGGACCACTGGTCATCACCACCAAGCTGAAGATTACAGCCGTATTTTTGATTAAGAACCAAGTAGTCATAGCCTTGCATTAACATATAATTAAATTCAATAAAAGTAAGACCTTTTTCAAGCCGTGATTTAAAACATTCGGCTGTAAGCATTCTGTTGACGGAAAAATGGACCCCGATATCTCTTAAAAAATCTATGTAATTAAGCTTCATAAGCCATTCTGAGTTATCTACCATCAGTGCCTTGCCGTCAGAAAAATCTATGAAATTTGACAGCTGCTTTTTAAATCTTTCGGCATTATGCCTTATTGTTTCAACTGTCATCATTTTACGCATATCGGTTCTGCCGGACGGGTCACCGACCATAGCGGTGCCCCCGCCAATAAGAGCAATAGGCCTGTGACCTGCTCTTTGCATGTGTGCCATAACCATCATTTGAAGAAAATGTCCCACATGGAGGCTGTCTGCAGTAGGATCAAAACCTATATAAAAGGTGACCTTGTTATTTTCAAGGAGCTCCTTAATTTCTTTTTCATGAGTTACCTGGGCAATGAAACCTCTCTCCCTCAGGGTTTCGAATACACTTGATGACATTTAATAACACCTCGTTTTTTCTGTGTATTTTATCACAGTAGATGTTGTAATTCAAGGAGATATCAAGGATTATAAAAAGGAGGCTAATTTTCTAGTCTCCTTTTATTGATATATAATATGTATCTTATATATGATTAAATCTTAATCCTGATTTGTCCTTCCGGTATGTTCACGATAGACCGTTAACAAGAATACGATCATTATGAAGGTTTGAGCTGCGGGAACGGCACTATATATAATGGGACCAAGCAGCGGAATTACTGTTAAGAAACCAAGTATAAACCCTGCTACTCCTGCAGCGATGCTTAATAGTATGGTAACACCCAGTACTGTCCAAAACATACTTCTGACAATCTCAATTGATCTTTTGAAGGCTGCTACTACGTCAAGTCCGTCAACAACCATTGCAGCAAACCACATACTAATAAGTGTAGAGAATATAACGTATGCAATGAAAAGGGCTATTACAACGATAACAAGCAGGAAAACACCGAAGCCTTTTAGAAGCAGCACCAATAATGAAAGGATAAGCAAGAGCAATAAGCAAGCAATACCTATGACAAAATTGACAACAATCGTTCCTATAAAGTACATAATATACTTTACAATGTTATTGCTGATGGCTGCGCCGATATCATTTAGGCTTGCAGAGCCTGTTTCCAGTTGCTTGTTCACAAGCCCGTATGTTGTAGGATAACTGACAATCTGGAAAATAAAGCCCCATACGCCGCTTGTTAAGGCAAAAGCAGATAATATTGCAGGCGCCAGCCTAAAAATATCGCCTGGACCGCTAATGTCAGTGAAATAACCCATAAAGCCTGAAAGACCAGATATGGCCGTAATAGAACTTCCGATACCTCCAATTAGATTTGCTAATGCCGTCAAAACAAAAAGAGGCAGAATAAGCATCCAATTTTTAATAGAAAATCTTATGGCTCTTTCTAGATATTTCATAATGCACCTCCATAATAATCTTATATATAGATATTTCTATATAATAGGAAAAATTCCTTCCAGTCATTTAAAAAAAGGTTTTATATAAGATATTTCTTGTAAACTCACTGCCTGACATCCTAAAAGAGTGATTGTTATATCCAAGCACATATTGATCGGTGGCAGTTGATTCGATTTGGAGCATATCAGACACTCCAGGCAAGTCGGAGTTCTTAAAGTCTGCGGCTTTTGTGATAATTGGAAGTGAAGAAACGTCCCTTATTTCTGAAAGAAACGTCCTGCCAGTCTCATTAAAGCCAAGAATCCTTATATAGGCAGGACCGCCGTTTTTATTGAAGTTGTCAAAGGCGCTTTTTTTAAGCCCGGTTAGGAGACTAAACAGGATTCTTTGTATTCTAGTGAATGGATATCGCCGGGTGCAAACTGTATTTACCAGCTCTTCATAGGAACCGGCTGAATCGGCTGCTTGTTTAAGTCTGTTTTCTAAACCGTCTTCCATGTAAGGAAGGTAACTTATTTCTTCAGAGGATATGCTTCTGAGCTTTGAGAGCAAAACAGTCTCAAAGTGATGGGGAGCGACAGGAAATCTTCCAAGCTCAAACTCTCTGTCCAAAACAGATAAGGTTTGAGGTGGAACAGTGTTTTTAATAAGCTGCCTTGCAACCTGCCAGCTATTTTCCCATATGACCTTTCTTATTGATGTTGCACTGCTAAGCTCACCTGATAAATTGGTTGAATTGTATTGGTTTCCAACCCTTTTAAAGGTTGTTGGTACAATAGCACTGTTTAAACGTTTCAGGGCTTTTAAATATTCTATGCCTAAAATATTGTTGGAGCTTCTTAAAAGGCTGGATAAATCACACTGATAATCTTGAGATTTATAATAATCGGATAATGCTGCTTGCCGGGCAGCAGGGAAGGATTTACCCAAAGACATGTGGGACTTTAATGCATTTTTATATTCATTAGGCTCATCAACCAGGATTTCAGCCACATTATCCAAATCCGATATGCTTCCCGATTCGCTGCCGAAGCAAAGGACATTTACTGCCCCCAGACTGTCAAGAAGCTTTATGGCTCCGAAGGCAAAATATTCTGCACTGGACATTGCATAAACACAGGGAAGCTCGATAACAAGGTCTGCCCCGCAAAGAAGAGCAATTTCCGCCCTTGCCCATTTGTCTGCAATAGCCGGCTCACCACGCTGGGTGAAGTTACCGCTCATGACTATGACAACACAATCAGGATTCAAGGAAGCTTTGGAAGTCTGTAGATGGTGCAGGTGTCCATTGTGAAAGGGGTTGTATTCAGCTACAATTCCAAGTACCTTCATTTTTTACCTCCGGCAACCAAGTCTTAATGTTAAAATAGCACAAAGAATGATTTGATTCAACACAAGTGTAAAAGTGATGTATAATAAAGTTGTATACCATTTTGAGATGAGTTGGGAAAGAGGAAATTGAATGAGAAAAGTGGCAGTTGTTGTCCTAAGCGGGACAACTCGTGACTTTGATAAGCAGTACCACTATCTTGTGCCTGAGAATATGGAAGGGGCAATTAAGACAGGTGTGAGGGCAATTGTTCCCTTCGGGGGAGGCAACAGCCTAAAAGAGGGATATGTAATCGGATTTGCCCAGAGCTCTGCTTATAAAAATTTAAAATACATAAAAAAAATAATAGATAAAGAACCGGTATTATCCGAAGCTATGATAGATTTGGCTTGTTGGATGAAGGAGCGATATTTATGTACATATTCTCAGGCGATAAAATGCATGCTCCCGGCAGGGATAGGTGTAAAAAGCCTGAAGGTTATAAAGCTGTTGAATGAGGCCAAAGGCTTGTCAAAAAGCAAACAGTCAATTGTAGATACCCTTTCGTCAAATGACGGAATACTTGAATTTAAAGAACTTAAAGAGCTATCAGGTGTTAAAAGCAGCTTTAATAGCCATATCAAAGATCTGGAGACAGCGGGAATTGTTTTGGTAAATGAACAGTATTCTACTGCGGTGAAAAAAAAGACAGTTAAGGCAGCAAGCCTTGCAATGAAACGTGAAGATGTGCTCGAAGAAATCGAAAGCGGCTCACTTAAGAGGATTCAGCAAATAAGAGTTTTAGAAATGCTTTTAGAAAATGAATTTATTGCCGTTTCAGATATTGTAAGATTTGCAAGGGTATCTGCTTCAACATTGGATACTCTATGTAAGAATGGGTATATATATTATCAGGATATTGTGATAAACAGAAACCCTCTAAAGCATAGGCAGATAACAAGTACCTTGCCTATGGAATTGACACCAGAACAAAAAAAAGCGATGGAAGCAGCATATGAAGCTCTTGATAGCCGCCGCTTCCGAGAAATACTTCTTCACGGTGTTACAGGCAGTGGGAAAACAGAAGTTTATCTTCAGCTTATACAGCATGTGCTCGACACAGGTAAAAAGGCTATTACACTTGTGCCTGAAATTTCCCTGACTCCCCAGATGGTCGACTGGTTCAGGGGAAGGTTCGGGGAAAATGTGGCGGTCCTTCATAGCAGGCTTTCTCCCGGAGAAAGATATGATCAGTGGAGGCTCATAAAAAGTGGTGCGGTAAGTGTTGTGGTAGGAGCAAGGTCAGCTGTTTTCGCTCCTTTAGAGAATATCGGGATTATTATAATAGATGAAGAGCATGAAAATTCATACAAATCAGAAACAACACCCAAATACAGTGCCCATGAAATTGCTGTCAGAAGATGCATGCATGAAGGTGCATTATTGCTCTACGGTTCGGCTACACCATCAATAGTGACATATCACAGGGCACTGGACAAAGAGATAGGATTAATTAAAATGAAAAAGAGGGTTAGTGCCCACGTTATGCCGAAGATTCATTTGGCAGACATGCGCCGGGAGCTGGAAAGCGGCAACCGTACTATGTTTAGCTCTCTGCTTTCTCAGGAAATCGAAAAAAACATAGCTAAGGGTGAACAAACTATTTTGTTTCTTAACAGACGGGGGTTTGCATCCTTTATTCTATGCAGAAGCTGCGGTCTTAGGATAAAATGTAAAGAATGCAATATAACAATGACATATCACCTGGGAGACAACAGATTGTTATGCCATTACTGCGGGTATACCATTAAGCTTCCGGCTGTTTGCCCTAAATGCGGCAGCAGCGCAATAAGACAGTTTGGGACAGGGACGCAGAGGGTGGAGGAGGAGCTAAAAAAACACTTCCCGGGCTGCTCTGTGATTAGAATGGATATGGATACTACTTCGGGTAAGCGCTCCCATGAGGAGATTTTAGATACATTTCGCAACGAAAACATAAATATACTTGTTGGAACCCAAATGGTGGCAAAGGGGCATGATTTCCCGAATGTGACTCTTGTAGGCGTATTAGCGGCTGACAGTCTGCTGGGTATTGATGATTACAGGGCCTCAGAGAGAACCTTTCAGCTTTTGACCCAGGTAGCAGGAAGGGCAGGCAGAGGATCATTACCGGGACGGGCGGTTATTCAGACATATAATATAGATGACTATAGTATTACCTGTTCTTGTAACCATGATTATGAGGAATTCTACAGACAGGAGTTAGATATAAGAAGAAGATTAAACTACCCGCCCTTTTCAAACATTGCTTGTATTGTAGTAAGTTCACTAAGCGATAAATATGCATTTGAAAAGGCAAGGGAGGTTTATTCATTTATCTGTCAGGACTCTAAACGTGAATCAGGCGACGAAATTTTGCCCGGTCCCATGCGCCCGCCAATTTCAAAGCTGCGCAACCGTTACAGATGGAGAATTGTTATAAAGAGTAGCTCAGTGGAGAGACTTGCAGATATAATGGCTTCTGTATCAGACAAGTTCTGCAGGGAAAGAGGAGGAAAAAAGAACAGGAGCCGGGTTGATATAAACATGGATATAAACCCTGGGAGCATGATGTAGGCTACTTGCCGAAAAATGGCACTATTTGATATAATAATATGATTGATATTGCTTTGAAACAGGAGGTAGAGATATGGCAATACGTATTATAAGAAAAGATGGAGACGAATTATTAAGAAAGAAATCAAGAAAAGTTGAAAAAATAGATGAGAAAATAATTATGCTGCTCGATGACATGGCAGATACTCTATACAATGCAAACGGGGCAGGACTTGCCGCACCTCAAGTCGGTGTATTAAAGAGAATTGCATTAGTTGATATCGGGGACGGCCTTATTGAATTAATCAACCCAGTAATAAAAAGCCAGTCAGGACAGCAATGCATGGCTGAAGGGTGCCTTAGCATTCCTGGTATTTGGGGGGAGGTTATAAGACCTGCTAAGGTTACGGTTGAAGCCCTGGACAGGGAAGGGAACAGTCGGGTCATTGAGGCTGAAGGCCTTTTAGCAATTGCACTTTGCCATGAAATTGACCATCTTGATGGCATACTGTTTAAGGATAAGGTAGTACGTTTTATTAGTGAAGATGAATTGAGGGGAGAAAAGTAATTGAAAATAGTTTTTATGGGTACGCCGGATTTTGCAGTACCGAGTCTTAAAGCACTTGTTAATAACGGTTATGATGTTGTCGGCGTCGTAACCCAGCCTGATAAGCCATTCGGCAGAAAGCAAAGCTGCCTCAAAGCGCCTCCTGTAAAGGAAGCTGCTCAAAGGCTTGGAATAAATACAATTCTTCAGCCTACAAAGGTCAGGACAGAGGAGTTTGCAAATTCAATAAAAGCCCTGGGGCCTGATTTAATTGTTACTGCAGCATACGGCAGAATTCTTACAAAAGCTGTACTCGACATACCGAGGATGGGGTGCATAAATGTGCATGGTTCCCTTCTGCCAAAGTACAGAGGAGCTGCTCCCATACAGTGGGCGTTGATTAACGGTGATACTGTGACTGGAATAACAACTATTTTTATGGATGAAGGAATGGATACCGGCGACATATTATTGATGCGGGAAATAAATATTCCCCTCGATATGACTTGCGGAGAGCTTTTTGATAAATTAAAGGAGCTTGGTGCAAAGACATTGCTTGAAACCCTTGCTCAGCTTGAAAACGGCACTCTTAAGAGAACTCCCCAGGATCACTCAAAGGCCGTTTATGCTCCGATGATTACTAAGGAAACAGGTCTTATAGACTGGAGTAAAAACGCAGTTGAAATTCATAATCTTATCAGAGGCACAAATCCTTGGCCTGGAGCTTATACATGCTACAAGGGTACGAGGATGAAGATATGGAAATCTACTGTTTTGGATGCTTGTCCCGCTGATTCTCCAGAAGCAGGTCTTAATGAGCTATCTAGAGAAAAGCAGCCTGGTACCATATTGAGAATATTTAAGGAAAACATGATTGTGGCTACAGGTGACGGGTGTCTTCGGGTTAATACCCTGCAGTTTGAAAACTGCCGGAGAATGGGAATATGTGAATGCGGACACAATATGGATGTGGGTGAAATTCTTGGATAAAAGTCTGAAAAGCTTTATTGGATATTCCTTTCTATTGTTTGCCATAACAGGTGCAATTGCCGCCGTATTCACATATATGTACAATGTATTTACGGTTGATGTATACAATAATATACTGTTAATTTCTATTTTGGCGGCAATAATTTTAATGTCAGTAGTTTTGTTATCTACATTATCAATTTATATTGCAGTTAAAAAAAGAAGAGTGACAAGAGCAATTAAGCTACCGGTAAGGCTTGGCTTAAGGTTTATTATACCCTTTGTTCTTTTTATCACAGGTCTTGTAAAAAGCGAAAAAGATTTGATTAGAAGATTGTATATTGACATCAACAACCTTTACCTTTCCTCATGCAATATCTTAAAGGGTGCTGATAAAATACTTTTGCTTCTGCCCCATTGTTTACAGAATTCGGAATGTACTTACAAGATTACTGGAAATACTGCAAATTGCATGAGATGCGGGAAATGTAGTATTGGAGGGATATTGGACATGGCAGATGAGAAGGGTGTAAAGACGGTGGTGGTGACAGGAGGGACTGCCGCACGCAATGTGATTTTAAAGGAGAAACCTGAAGCGGTTGTTTCAGTTGCGTGTGAACGGGATTTGGCTTCTGGAATATCAGACATGAGTAAAATACCTGTGATGGGCGTATTAAATAAAAGACCTAACGGGCCATGCTTAAATACAACCGTTGAGGTTGACAAGCTCAGGGAAAAGCTTGAAAGCATTTTAGAACATAAGTAAATACAGGGAGGCTTAAGAAATCTATTGGATTATGCAAGAGAAGCAGCGCTAAAGGTAATGTATGAAATAAACCAAAAGGGAGCTTACGCAAATATTGCACTGAATAAATATCTTGATGATGAGAAGCTGCGCAGCATTGACAGAGCTTTTGTAACAGAGCTGGTTTATGGAAGTATCAAATGGAAGCTGACTATTGACAGAGTAATAGCGGGCTATTCAAACATAAAGATTGAGAAGCTTTCACCATGGATTTTAAATATCTTGAGACTGGGGACATACCAAATATTAAAGATGACGAAGGTACCTGTATCCGCCAGCTGCAATGAAAGTGTTAAGCTGGCCAGAAGATACGGCCATAGGGCTTCCGCCGGCTTTGTCAATGCAGTTTTAAGAAATATTGCGAAGAATGGTGCCGATATAGCAGTTCCGCCAAAAGAGACCGATTTGACAGGATATCTTTCTGTAACCTATTCTTATCCAAAATGGATTGTTGAAAAAATAGTGGGAGTTTTCGGAGAGGAATTTGGAGAAGGACTACTTGATGCAGGAAACAGCACACCGCACACGACAGTTCGGACAAATACACTCAAGATTTCGCCTGAAGAGCTGATTGAAAAGCTTGAAGAGGAAGGGGTATCGGCTGTTCCCGGCAATTTCGTGAAGGAGGCTGTTGTGCTAAAAAGCACAGCATCGGTCGGAAGGCTCGAAGCTTTTAAAAACGGGTTATTTCAGGTTCAGGATGAGAGCTCTATGCTGGCAGCAAAAGCTCTAAATCCCATTGCCGGTGATTTCGTACTGGATGCCTGCAGTGCACCTGGAGGGAAGGCTACCCACATGGCACAGCTTATGGAGAATAAGGGGAAAATAATTGCATGTGATGTACACGAGCACAAATTAAAGCTCATTGATGAATCAGCAGAAAGACTGGGGATTAATATTATAGAAAGTAAGCTTACTGATGCTTCCAAACCCAATACTGATTATGAGGGGGCTTTTGACAAGGTGCTCCTCGATGCTCCTTGTACAGGTCTTGGTATTATCAGAAGAAAGCCTGATATAAAATGGTCAAGGAAAGCAAAGGATATAGAAGACATAGTGTCACTTCAGCGCCGGCTGATAAGAAATGTTTCTAAATGGGTAAAACCAGGAGGTGTGTTGGTATACAGTACTTGTACTGTGTTGCCGGAAGAAAATGAAGACATTATAAATAATTTTTTGATGGAAAGTGAGGACTTTGAAGCTGATGATATAAAAAAGTTTATGCCTGCTGAGCTTGCGACCCGTGCAAAGGGGTGTATGCTTCAGCTTTATCCAAACATAGACGGAACGGACGGCTTTTTTATTTCACGTATAAGAAGAAAAGGATAGGAAAATATGATGGAGAAAAAATATCTTCCAGACATGGACATAAAGGAGCTTGAAGAGCTGCTTCAGAGCATGGGGCAGCAAAAATTCAGGGCAAAACAGATTTTTAGCTGGATATCCAAAGGTGTAAGAGATTTTGATGAGATGACGGATCTGTCAAAGCAGTTTAGAGAGGAATTGAAACTTTTTACCCGCCTTACATGTCTAAATATAAGAAAAAAACTTGTATCTGAAATTGATGAAACGACTAAATATCTGTTTGAGCTGGCAGACGGAAATATTATTGAAAGCGTGCTGATGAAATACCACCACGGGTATACGATCTGCGTTTCATCCCAGGTGGGCTGCAAAATGGGGTGCAGCTTTTGTGCATCGACCATTGCAGGCTTTAAAAGGAACCTTACGCCGGGGGAAATGCTTGAGCAAATATTGGCTATACAACAGGACTGTGGGGTAAGAGTTGGAAATATAGTTATTATGGGTATAGGAGAGCCTTTTGACAATTATGATAATGTTATTAAATTTTTAAGACTGGCCCATGAACCGGAGGGCTTAAACATTGGATACAGGCATATGACCGTGTCCACATGCGGGCTTGTGCCGGGGATACTTAAGCTTCCAGAAGAAAACATGCAGGTAAACCTGGCAGTCTCCCTACATGCTCCAAATGACCGCATAAGAGCCGCTATAATGCCCATTGGAAGGCGTTACTCTATTGACAAAATCATTGAAGCATGTAAGATATATACTGTAAAGACAAAGAGAAGGGTATCATTTGAATACGCATTGATTGAAGGAGTCAATGACTCGCCGGAGAATGCAAAGGAGCTAGCTTTGAAACTTAAAGATATGCTGTGTTATGTCAACCTGATACCTGTTAATACGGTTGAAGGCATAAACTACAGACAAAGTGACAGGATGCATATCAATAATTTCGCCAGGCTCCTTAATGATAACGGAATAGATACTACAATACGGCGCGAGCTGGGTTCTGATATAAACGCTGCGTGCGGACAACTAAGAAGAAGCGAAAAGGAGAATATTCCGGATAACTTCTAGAGGGTGTTGATAACTTGAAATACGCTGCTAAAACAGACAGAGGTTTAATAAGAGAGTTAAATGAGGATAGTTTTAAGATAATCGTTGGTGACAATTCATGTTACTTTGCGTTTATAGTTGCTGACGGCATGGGCGGGCACAAATGCGGTGAGCTTGCCAGCAGGGTAGCAGTCGAATACATCAGTGATTCTATAGAACAGGCTTCACAAAACCTGGCTTTCCCTGAAAAACGGTCAGAGGCTTTAAAAAGAATCGTTGAGGGAACAAATGCCGCTGTTTATCAAAAATCCCTTGAGCTGCCTGAGGCAAGCGGCATGGGCACCACGCTCACGATGGCAGTGGTAACACAGTCTGATATTACTGTGGCTCATGTCGGGGACAGCAGGCTTTATATTGTCCGGGATGAAAATATCAGACAGATTACAGAAGATCATTCATACATAGAAGAGCTGATAAAGAAGGGTACAATAACAAGGGATGAGGCAGAAAACCATCCTCAGAAACATATTATCACAAGAGCAATAGGCTCTTCTCTTGAAATAGATATCGATATAACCAATATGACAATCGACAGTGGCGATATCTTTGTACTTTGTACGGACGGACTGACAAACATGGTCAGTTCGGAGCAAATCTTGAAGACGGTGAAAGAAAATGAGCCCGAAGAGGCTTGTGAGCAGCTGGTTGAAGCTGCAAAAAGGAATGGCGGAGATGACAACATAACCGTCATTGTTATTAAATATAAGTGAAGGTGCATATATGGAAGGTCAAATTCTTGGAAACAGATATGAATTAATAGAAAGAGTCGGCGGCGGAGGGATGGCTGTTGTATATAAAGCAAAGTGCCATCTATTAAACCGCTATGTTGCAATAAAGGTTCTTCGAAGCGAGTTCACCGATGACGAAGAGTTTGTTAAGCGGTTTAGAGTTGAAGCCCAGGCTGCTGCCAGCCTTTCTCACCATAATATAGTTTCGATTTACGATGTGGGGCAGCAGGATGATATACATTATATTGTAATGGAATTCATTGACGGCATCACATTAAAAGAATATATCAATCAAAAGGGACCTCTCCCCTGGAGAGATGCAGTTAATATTGCGATACAGATATGCTCTGCCATTGAGACAGCCCACAGAAATCACATTGTTCATCGTGATATTAAGCCGCATAATATACTGATTACAAGAGATGGTGTTGCCAAGGTCACGGATTTCGGTATAGCCAGAGCTGTAACTTCTGCCACAATTACAATGGCCGGTAGTACAATAGGCTCTGTTCATTATTTCTCACCAGAACAAGCCAGAGGAGGCTTCATAGATGAAAAGTCGGACCTCTACTCATTAGGTATTACAATTT
This sequence comes from uncultured Oscillospiraceae bacterium, assembly GCA_964587755.1. Taxonomy (GTDB): domain Bacteria; phylum Bacillota; class Clostridia; order Acetivibrionales; family DTU013; genus CAZPMC01. The sequence goes on along the minus strand of CAZPMC010000027.1, from coordinate 14,849 downwards.
ACGAGATGGTAACAGGAAGGGTACCTTTTGACGGAGAATCTCCGGTAGCTGTTGCACTTAAGCATATCCAAGAAAGAGCAGAGCGCCCAGTGGATATTAATCCATCTATTCCAAAGGGCGTTAATGATTTGATCTTAAAAGCTATTAAAAAGGATCAAAACTTAAGATATAAGAATGCTACAGAAATGTTGTCAGATCTGCAAAAAACATTGAATGACCCTAATGCAAAAATATCAGGCAGCGGAGTCATTGAAGAGATACCCACAAGAAAAATGCAGGCAGTCGGTGTAAATTTAAAAATGCCGGATGAGATACAGGATGATTATGATGATTATGATGATGACAGGCTGCTTGACGAGGGGGATGAAGACATAGATAGTAAGAGAAAAAAGGACAAATTAAGTGTTTGGCTAGGAATTTTTACAGGTCTTATTATTGCAGGGATTATATTTTTTATAGGAATGAAGCTTGTTTTACCTGTTTTGGCTCCGGAAGAACCGGAAGGCTTCGTTGTCATTGACTTTACAAATAAAAACTTTACAGATGTGCGTGAAGAGCTTTTAAAATACGATATAAATGCAGAAGTGGAAGAACAGGTATTTAGTGATACTATCCCAGAAAACATTATTATATCGCAAACAGTATCAGTGGGTAACAAGCTCAAACCCGGCAGTACAATTAAATTCAAAGTAAGCGGCGGTCCTCAAATGGTTGATATACCCGATATTGTCGCAAAGGAATCCAGAGTCGGGGAGCAGATGATTATAAATGCGGGGCTGGTGCCTATAGAGGTTAAAGAACATAGCGAAACTGTGCCCACAGGATGTATTATAAAGACAGACCCTGAAGCTTTTGAGAGGGTCAGACCCAATGAAAGCGTTACAGTATATGTGAGCTTAGGACCCAAGCTTGAGATGGTAAAGGTTCCAAATATACTCGGGCTTACAAGGGCGGAAGCAGAAAAGAAAATATTAGACAGTAAATTAACTGTTGGGGATATTCTGCCTGAAGGCATAGTTAGTGAAGTTGCGAAGATTATAAAGCAATATCCGGAGGCTGGTGAAGAGGTTGAGGCAGAAACACCGGTTGAAATGACATTCGAAATAGAAGAAGAACCAACAACACCTGAAGAACCGGGTGGGACAGATACAGACATACCACCTGGGAATGCTGACAACGCCGGCACAAGAAAAGTATTTGTCAATGTATCCTTGAGCAGCCCTCAAAATTATGGTGATGAAGTAATGGTATATATTGAAGCTACACCTTCGGATACGAATATACCAAAGGTTGTGTATCATCAAAGTGTAGAAAAAAGTAATTTCCCGTTCAGTATTGAGATTGAAGCGCCAAAAAATGGAACGACTCATGTTATAGTTATGTTAGATGGAGTATTAGTTCAGGAAACCGACAAGTAGAGAAGCAGGGAGGTTTTATAGTGCCGTCAGGCATGATAACAAAGGGAATCGGCGGGTTTTATTACGTGGCAACGAAGGATGGCCTTTATGAATGCAAGGCCAGAGGATTATTCCGAAAGGATGAAATTACCCCGTTGCCAGGAGATAATGTTATAATATCTGTAATCGATGAAAAATCAAAAAGAGGATATATAGAAAAGATTTTAGATAGAACTTCAGTTTTGGTACGACCTGCTGTGGCAAATGTTGAGCAGTTGGTGGCTGTCATTGCGGCAAAATCACCGGAACCCGACCTGATGCTTTTGGATAAGCTGTTAATTTCAGCCGAAAACTGCAATATACTAACAGTTATTTGCATAAACAAAATAGATTTGGACCCTGAAAACAAAAGGAAAAGTATATTTGTTGACTATACAAAGGCAGGATACAGTGTAATCGAAACAAGCTCTAAGGAAAATACGGGATTTGAGGAATTAAAGGCGGCTTTAAAAGGGCAGATATCGGTTTTTGCAGGGCAGTCCGGTGTCGGCAAATCAACAATTCTTAACAAGATAATGGACACCATGGTAATGGAAACGGGGAGCTTGAGTGATAAAATAGACAGAGGAAAGCACACTACCCGCCATGCTCAATTGGTTGAGCTCTCGGATGGAGGCTATATAGTGGATACCCCGGGCTTTAGTTCTTTTGAGCTTATGGAGTTAGAATTTTCAAGGCTGCAATATTTTTATCATGAGTTTGAGGACTTTACGGAAATGTGCAAATTCAGAGGATGCAGCCATGTAGGAGAAACTGACTGCGGAGTCAAGCGGGCAGTGGAATGTGGGAAAATCAGCGAGGACAGATACTTAAGATATGTTGAGTTGTATACTATACTTAAGCAACAGGATTCAATGAAATACAAAAAGCGTTAATGAAAGGAAATAAGAAATGATTAAGATTGCCCCTTCTATATTAGCATCCGATTTTTCAAAGCTTGGTGAGGAAATAATAAAGGTGGAGAAAGCGGGAGCGGACATAATCCATATTGATGTTATGGATGGACATTTTGTGCCGAATATTACCATAGGACCGCCGGTTGTCAAAGCCTTACGGAAAACGACCAAATTGCCCTTTGATGTTCATCTCATGATTGAAAATGCTGATAAGTACATAGACGGCTTTATTGATGCAGGAGCAGATATTATTTCTGTACACATTGAAAACAATTCTCATATTCACAGGACATTGCAGAAAATAAAAGATAGTGGAGTAAAAGCATCTGTAGCACTTAACCCCTCCACACCTATCGAGACCCTTGAATGGGTGCTTGACGAGCTTGATATGGTACTAATTATGACTGTAAATCCGGGATTTGGCGGGCAGGTTTTTATTGAGGGAATGCTTGAGAAAATTCGCAAGCTTAGACAATTAGCTAACCATAAGAAGCTTTCGCTGGACATAGAGGTAGACGGGGGAATCGATACTGAAAACATTTACAGAATAACCGAAGCAGGGGCTAATGTTATTGTTGCCGGTTCTACAATCTATAAGGCAGAGGATACTGGTCATATAATACGAAGCCTGCGTGAGAATTCATTTGGCGGGAATGTATGAAAGCTGTAATAATTTGCGGCGGAGAAATCAGAGATTATCAGTATATAAAAAAATATCTAAAAGACGCCGGTCTCATCATAGCTGCAGACAGTGGTGCAATGCACTTAAGCGGTTTTAATATAGTGCCTCACATACTGGTGGGAGACTTTGACTCTGCGGGTCCGGAGGTTTTCTCTCAGGTATCGCCAAAAACTCAAATAGTGCGCTTCCCTGTGGAAAAGGACATGACTGACAGTGAGCTTGCTGTAAAAACAGCTCTTGAAAAAGGCGCTACTCATATTGTCTTATTAGGTGCTGTTGGCACAAGAGCAGACCATTCATTATCTAATATATTTTTGCTTAAAAAGCTTCTTGATAGCGGGATCAATGCTGTTATAGCCGATGAGCATAACGAAATCAGACTTATCAATAAAAGCATTACAATAAAACGGGAAGAGGGATGCTACATTTCTCTTCTACCTATCAATGGAAGTGCTAAGGGTGTTACTACCACAGGGCTTTACTATCCGCTTCACAATGCGACGCTGGAAGTCGGGTCATCTCTGGGAATCAGCAATACCTTTTTGGAAAATGAAGCACAGGTAACCTTAGATGAAGGTTACCTGCTTGTTATAAAATCAAAGGATTGAATTTGCCAATTCTTTAAAGGCTTTTTCAGAATTCAAAATCGTTTTTTCACTGACACAGTACGCAATCCTGAAATGCCCGGAGCAACCAAAACCCTTGCCCGGAACAATTATTAGATTGTGCCTTATGGCTTCGTTACAGAATTTCACATCATCAGCTATGGGCGACTTTGGGAACAGGTAAAATGCACCTTGAGGCTTAAGGCATTCAAAGCCGGCGCTTGTAATTATGTCGTAGAGCAAATCCCTTCTTTTTTGGTACAAATTGATATCAACAAAAGCATCAGGTGATTCACTAATAATTCTTTGGAACAGTGCAGGAGCATTTACGAAGCCCAAGACTCTTGTAGAGAAAATAAGTCCGTCAATAAGCTTTTGTGTATCGCCCATTAAGGGATTCACAGCCAGATAGCCTATCCTTTCTCCGGGCAACGACAAGGACTTACTAAAAGAGTTGACAATGACAGACTTTTTAAACACCTTAAATATGGAAGGTAATTTAACATCGTCGAATACTATTTTATCATAAGGCTCATCTGAAACAACACATATATCTGTTTTGAATTGGGCTTCCTTTGCTTCAATGACCTGTGCAAGCGTCGTGAGTGTTTTGTCATCATATACAACACCTGTGGGATTGTTTGGACTATTAATTATTATTGCTTTTGTTTTCGACGTTATGGCCTCAGAAAGCTTTTGAGGGTCCGGCTGAAATGTCTTTTTATCTGTGTCAACTATGACAGCCTTTCCGCCGTGATTATCTATATAAAAAAGGTATTCTGCAAAGTATGGGGCGAAAACTACAACCTCTTCACCTGGATTTAAAATTGTTTTCAGAACAACATTTAGTGCACCACCTGCACCGCACTCCATAACAACATGCTTTGCTTCGACCAAAACACCGCTTGATTTTTGAAGTCTTTGGGCAACAGCAGCTCTGACATCCGGATAGCCTGCGTTGCTCATATACCCGTGCATTCCCGGCATGTCCGACGTGGCCACCTTTTTTAGTGCTTCCTTTACAATTTTAGGTGGCTCAACATCCGGATTTCCCAAGGAAAAGTCATATACATTATCAGCTCCGTGAAGCTTGCGAAGCTTTTCGCCCTGCTCAAACATTGCCCGAATCCATGAGGATCTGCTGAGATTTTCAGTTATTTTATTTGAAACCATTGCTACCACTCCTATTTTACGATTTTTGGATTTGTTTTTTAATATGATATACCTAAATTATACAAATATCAATTAAGCAGGCAATTCTATTATTCCTGTTTATTAGAAATTTGAAGTTTATCCACTGTATGCTTTTCGGGGGTTACTATTGCAGTTTTATTATTCACATATATAACCATGCCGGGTCTGGCTCCTGAAGGTTTGCTAACGTTTTTTACAGCAGTATAATCAACCGGGACATTTGCGGACATCCGAGCTTTACTGTGCCACGCTGCCAGCACTGCAGCTTCTTCGATTGTCGTATCGGGGATATCCTTACCGTTTCTTTTGATAACAACATGAGAGCCTGCAATATCCTTGGTGTGAAGCCATATATCCTTTGACTGGGCAAGCTTTAATGTAAGATAATCATTCTGCTTATTGTTTTTCCCAACATATATATCAAAGCCGTCAGATGAACGGAAGCGAAGGGGTTCACTCAAGGAATCCTTCTTACCGGATTGACTTTTAGCCCTTTTCCTTCTCTTTATGGTTATATAACCCTGTTCGGAAAGCTCTTGTCTTACCTCATCTATTTCTTTCAAGGTGGTGCAGTTATCAAGTAGCTGCAAAACACCCTCAAGGTATTCAAGCTCCTTAAGAGAATCTTCAAGCTGTTTTTTCGTATAAGTAAATGTGCTTTTAGCCTTCGAATATTTTTTAAAATATCGCTGGGCATTCTCCTGGGGCGAGAGATTTGGATTTAATGGTATGGTAACGCTTTCACCAGTCTCGGAATAATAGTTTATAAGAGAAACTTCTTTTACGCTTTTAGGTATTGTATAAATGTTTGCAGTTATCAATTCGCCAAAGAGTTTAAGTTTTTCTCTATCAGCTACATTTCGAAGAGTATCCTGCTGTATGGAGATCTTTTTCGAACAGCGGTCAATAGCTGTATTCAAAACCTTGTAAATATCCGATTTTTTTAGCCTAAGTCTTTCTGCTGTGTCCCGGGCCGAGTAAAACTTGTCCAGAACCAAGCTGATTGAATCAATGCCGAGGACATGTGAATATTGATTTTGTCTCAGACAATGAAAATCAAGAGGGTTTTGATGTTTTTCATCCTCAAACACAATACATGGCGAATAATTGCCCTGCTCTATATCTGAAATCATATCATCAAGAGCTGTTTTCAAAGCTGCTTGCATAGATTCGTCAAGTCCCTTGGCGGAAGTCCTTAAATCAATCCCGGCTCTATGAATAACTTCTCTGCAAAGTAGAGGACTGAACCCCTTAATGTGCTCTAACAAAAATTTATCGACAGTTTGAGGTGATGAATTTAACATCTCCATAAGCACTTTAGTATCCAGGGAAGCAGGAGAAATTTTGCTTTGGGCAGGGGGTAATACATATGGTCTTGCCGGCATTACTTCACGTACTCTGCTTATATCGGAATCAATATGCTTTATGGAATCAATTATTTTATTTTGATCATTTACAAGAATTATGTTGCTGTGACGCCCCATTATTTCAATGATAAGCTTTTTTGAAGAAACGTCCCCCAGTTCATTGGAAGCCTCGATAACGACTCCAACAATCCTCTCATAATCATTGAATTGGAAGGACAGTATTCTGCCTCCCGAAATATGCTTTCTTAGCAGCATACAAAAAACAGGAGGCGATTGTGGGTTATCCTTAACTAACTTTGTAATATGAATTCTCGGATAGTTGGCGCTGGCACTCATAACCAGCCTGTGAGTTTCGCTCCATGCTCTTACAACAAGGACAATCTCATCGTTTTCAGGCTGCAGAACCTTGTCAATTCTGCCGCCAACAAGCTTTTGCGAAAGCTCGTCCACTATACTTTTAGTTACTATCCCGTCAAAAGGCAATCGCCCCACTCCTTGTTTTCCCGAAATATTAATAGTATTATTAAATCTGAAATGAGTATAGCATTTCTAAAATTACTTAACAAGCTGTCTTGACACGACATGAGTTTTCTGTTATTATTAGTAAGTAAAATAAAGAAGAAGACATCCGCTTCTCACCTTACGGAAGCTCCGAAAAGGTTAATAGTAAAAGTTACAATGATATGTAAACCTAACTATGTGGTGGATTGGAAGTTCTTCTTCGATCCACTTTTATTATGTGTGCGAATTAAAAGAGTACGATATTTAACTCGGAGGTGTTTAATTATCAGCAGTAAAAATGTATTAATGGTTAATGAGCAGATCAGAGACAAAGAAGTCCGTCTGATAGGAAGTGACGGAACCATGATTGGGATTGTTCCCATACAGGAAGCTCTAAACAGGGCAAGGAATGAGGATTTAGACCTTGTTAAAATAGCCCCTCAGGCTGTACCGCCAGTATGCAAAATTATGGATTATGGCAAGCATATGTTTGAGTTGGCAAAAAGGGAAAAGGAAGCAAGAAAAAAGCAAAAGGTTATAAATGTTAAGGAAGTGTGGATGAAGCCAAAGATTGAAGAGCATGATTTTGCCTTTAAGGCGAAAAATGCATACAAGTTCCTTAAGGATGGCGATAAGGTAAAAGTGAGTGTACGGTTTAGAGGAAGGGAATTAAATTATACGTCTCTGGGTGCCGAGGTGCTCGAAAAATTCGCAGAAGCAGTATCTGAAGTAGGTACGGTGGAAAGAAAGCCAAAACTGGAAGGCAGAAGTATGATTATGATACTAAATCCTAAACAGTAAGGTATTCGATAAGAAACTCATTTGAAACAGGAGGAGATAAAATGCCTAAAATTAAAACCCATAGTGCATCCAAGAAAAGATTTAGGCTGACTGCAAGCGGTAAAGTTAAAATGAATCACGCATACAGAAGCCACAGGCTTATTTCAAAGGCAAGAAAGGCTAAGAAACACCATAGGCTCGGTGCCTACGCTTCTTCCGCCGATGAAGCCACAATTAAAAAGCTTATACCTTATAAGTAAGAAGGAGGAAGGTTACAATGTCAAGAGTCAAAGGTGCATTAAGAACACGTGCAAGACACAAAAAGGTGCTTAAGCTTGCTAAGGGTTATTTCGGAAGAAAAAGCAAAGCATTTAGAATAGCAAATCAAGCTGTTATGAAGTCCCTTATTTATGCATACAGGGACAGAAGAACCAAGAAGAGAAATTTCAGACAGCTATGGATTTCCAGAATAAATGCTGCCGCAAGATTAAACGGAATGAGCTACAGCAAGTTTATGAACGGTTTGAAAAAAGCTGATATAAAGCTCAATAGAAAAGTTCTTGCAGATATGGCTGTTAACGATGCTGAGGGCTTTGCTCAGTTGGTCAACAGCGTTAAAAATGCATAAACAAGCTTTATAGCATGTTGTTTCCAGTAGGGGGCTTAAAAGCCCTCTATTGTTGTATAAGCTTGAGTTTAAGGAGCAGGCATGATTAGACTGACGAGCAGTAAAAACCAAATAATCAAAGAGGTTAGAGCGCTTAAAAATAAAAGTGAAAGAGAAGAAAAAGGCCTCTATTTTATTGAAGGAATCAGGTTTGTATCCGAGGCCCTTAAGGAACAAATAGACATAAGGTATTTTGTTGTGTCGGAAACCTTCTCATCGGATAAAGAAAACGATTTGCTTTTATCCTCTATTTCTAATTTCCCGGCACAGTGTTATGTTGTCCCTGATAAGCTGTATAATTCCATTTCCGATACCAAAACTCCTCAAGGTGTTCTTGCCGTGATAAAATTGATTAGAAATCAGCTTAAAGGTGCCAGACTGCCTGAAGGTCTATTGGTAATACTTGATTCCATCAAGGACCCGGGAAATTTGGGGACAATTATTAGAACAGCTGATGCTGCCGGATGTGCAGGCGTTATTGTACCAGAAGGCTGTGTTGATGTATACAACCCAAAGGTGTTGCGCTCCACTATGGGGTCTTTGTTTCATGTGCCTGTCTATTTCACTCAGAGCATAACTTATGCTTTAAATACTGCCAAGGAACAGGGATTTTTGCTTTGCGCCTCTCATCTTGAAGGCTCTGTAAGCATATATGAAACCGACTTATCAAAGAATGTGGCCCTTATTATCGGAAGTGAGGCTCATGGCATCAGTGAAGAATCACGAAAGAAGGCTGATGTTTTAATACGTATCCCGATGCAAGGCAGGGCGGAATCACTGAATGCATCAATAGCTGCCGGTGTTATTATTTTCGAGGCAATGCGTCAGAGGCTCTATAAAGGATTGGGGCGCGGCTTTATAACAGATAACGGCGCCTAAAACAGGTTTGATATGTTGAGCTTTTCCTTTTCAGGGATATGGACTATATATTTTTTAAGTGCTGTTGCCTCTGAAAGTGCTGTTGACTTATCCTTTGAATGAATCAGTGACTTAAGTCTTAATAAGGTGACGTCAATATTGTCAATTTCATTGTGATCAATTAATGCAGACCATAATCTCATTACAGAGTGCCATTCTTCGTTTAAATTCTCAATTTCTTTTTTTGCTTTTATCCAGTCTTCATCCTCTGTACTCTTCAATACTCTGTCAATTGTTATTTCCAGCTTCCGGCTGTCCTTGGTCAAAAGCAGCTGTGAGAGAGTAGCCGATACTAAAATAAATATTATAATCACTGCGATTAGAGCAATGTTTTTAATAGTATATTTCATTTTCACTTTTTGTTGATGCCTCCTCTCATATAGGGTTGGCAATAAAATTTACCGAAAGAGTCAATGTTTGCATAGAGTATTTCCTTAGGGCTGTCGTAATGGAGTCTTTTTAACTCTCCCATAAGCCATTTTTCATCTTTTTGTGCCAGCTTAAGGTTTGAAGACAAAATATGCCCGTCAATAATAATATCTATAGTCATTCCTTCATAACCAGTTTTTATATCTAAATCTTCAGGGGTTACAGGTCTTTTACGTGATTTTGGAATAACACTAAGCTGACCATTTGTTTCAAGTATTGCAAACTCTACATCTGCTATGTTTGGCATATCCTTAATCCTAAGCTGTTCCAAAAGGTCATTAAGAGTATAAAGCTCTTTCCTTAAGGTTTCTTCAATAATTCGGCCTCTCTCGATTAATATGCTGGGTTTTCCGCAGATAATCGCCCTTGCACGGATACTTTTTAAGGAAATGAGGGACATGATAAGCTGCACCAAAAGCAATGTCAAGATTGGAATAATACCGTTAACCAATGGTATGCCTGTGTTTTGCATAGGTACGGCAGCCAGATCCGATATCATTATTGCAATTGCAAGCTCAAAGGGCTGGAGCTGTCCAATTTGCCTTTTTCCCATAATTCTCATGCATATGACGACAATTATGTAAAGCACCAATGCTCTTACAAACACAATTAACATCTGTATTCCACCTTTCTAAAACATTTTTATTGTTCACAATATTGCGTAAGCTTATGCAGTTTGAGACAGGTTAAAAAATGTAAGAATAATATATTTTCAAATGTGCAAGCTAATTTTGAAATCTAAAAAAGGAGGGGTATTATGGCTTTAACATCAAAAGAATTAATGCTTGTTCAGGACAACATCAAAATAGCTGAAAATTCGATTAAGTTCATTCAGTCATGTGCCGATGCGGCTACTGATGCTCAGGTTAAGGGCCTATGCCAAAGCATGGTGAGAGAACATCAGGAAGATCTAAAAACACTAATTAAACATGTAAATTCAACAACAGTTTAATGAGGAGGGAAAAAGATGACAAGCTTCGGAGATAAGGAAATAACTCAGACACTTCTCAATGAACATAAGCTTTGCGCTTCTTCACTTACGAATTTAGTTCTTGAGAGTTCAAACCAGGCTTTGAGAGATGATGTAACGTGCATTTTAAACAGGACCTTTCAGCACCAGAAAAACATATTTGATTTGATGTCTCAAAAAGGCTGGTATACACCACAGAATGCAACACCACAGGAAATAAACACAGCCAAGCAGGAAGTAGGCAAAATTCAGACAGCTCAGGGAAATATGTAACAGATGCAAATCAAAACAGCAGGGGAACAACCACCTGCTGTTTTGATTTTTATTTGAAGTTGCTAGATAATTACTGCTGGTTGTAGTTATTACCGGTAAAGGATTCGAATACCTTCTTTGTTATGTTGCCACCGATTTTGCCTGCATCTCTTGAAGAAATATCTCCATTATAACCCTGCTTCAGATTTACTCCGACTTGGCTAGCTATTTCATATTTCATTTTATCAAATGCAGTTTTGCTCTTGCTGTTTGCCATATAATCACCTCCTTAATAAATATTGTGTCAATAATACTGTCATTTATGACTTGTAAGATATGGCTTAGGAAAATAAGAAGCGGTATACATATTTTTTGATTTATACTACATATTATTCTTACATAGACGAAGAATCCCGGAGATGATTAATCTGAATTTATTAAAGAAGACAACATATTGTATTTTAATATTGGCATTCATAAGCATATCACTGCAAAAGCCTGTATTTTCGGGTGGCAGTAATGAAGCTAAACCGCCTGTTATAAATGCAAGGGCAGCCGTTGTGATGGAGGCCTCCAGCGGCCGTGTTATATATTCTAAGAATGCCACCGAAAAGCGGGCAATTGCAAGCACTACAAAGATAATGACAGCATTGGTTGCATTGGAAAACGGAAATCTGGACGATGAAGTGACAATAAGCAAGAGAGCTGCCAGCATCGGCGGTTCGGTTTTAGGTCTAAGAGAGGGGCAGATATTTTCATTAAGAGAGCTTTTGTATGGGATGATGCTTGCATCAGGTAATGATGCGGCTATAGCAGTAGCAGAGCATATAGGAGGCAGTGTAGAGGGGTTTGCTAAAATGATGAATGAAAAGGCTCTGTCCATTGGGGCAGCCGATTCGTATTTTGTTACGCCCCATGGACTTGATGCTTATAATCAGTACTCGACAGCGTATGACCTGGCAATAATAACAAGGTATGCAATAAAAAATCCGGTTTTTTCACAAATTGTATCTACTACAAGCTATTATATCCCGGAGCATGGACTCAATAATACAAATGAGCTTCTGTCATCCTGTCCGGGTGTAGACGGGGTGAAAACTGGGTACACAAGTAAAGCAGGAAGATGTCTTGTCACTACGGCGTTAAGAAATGACATGCGCTTAATATCAGTGGTATTGGGTTCTCCTACAAGAACTGCAAGAGCAAATGCCTCCAGGGCATTACTTGAATATGCCTATAAAAACTATAGGATGGTCAATTTATTAAATGCGGGGGACATTTATACAAAGGTTCCGGTTTACAGAGGAATTAAGGGCAGTATGGAGCTAAAAACCACCCAGACAATAAAGATACCGCTAACTGATGCGGAGGAGGAGATCCTTGAGGTGAGAGAGAGTATACCGGATATGCTGAAGGCACCTGTCTATGGAGGCCTGGATATTGGCTTTGTAGAATATGTTTTAAAAGGAGAGGTTGTAGCACAAAGCATGCTGACAACATCATGTAATATACGTAAAAAAAGATATTCCGATTATCTTATTTATGTATTTAAGCAATGGACAAAGATGTTTCGGGAGGGGATTTTCGCGGGTGAGTCGGGGACTGAGTCGGGGACGGTTCTTCAAATTGATGAGTGGGGGACATGAGTGGGGGACGGTTCTTCAAAATCGAAGCAAGAGTAGCTAGAGGGATGGTTAAAGCAAGGAGGACAAGCAAGTTTAAAGAACCGTCCCCTTGAAAAAAGTCCCCTTGAAAATGTACTGTTAGTCAGATAATATGATTATATGAAAACGCTTATTGTTGCACTTAATTCAAAATTCATACATTCCGCATTGGCGCCTTGGTATTTAAAAGCAGCCTGTGGAGATAAATGTCAAGGCATATCGGTTTTGGAGCACACCATAAATGAAAACTATGATCATATTTTGTCCTCCGTATATATTAATAAGCCTGATGTTATTGCTTTTTCCTGTTATATATGGAATATTACCCAAGTGATGAGGCTTGGGGCAGATTTAAAAAAGATATTGCCTCAATCCAAAATAATACTTGGTGGTCCCGAGGTTTCCTATGACCCATTTGATATATTAGATAAACATAGTTATATAGATTTTGTTATGTCGGGAGAAGGGGAAATATCCTTCCCCAAACTGATACAGTATTTAGAAGCTTCAATGGCACCTGCTGCCTCAGGAACAGATATTGATTCAATCGGGAAACGGGCTGAAACAGTGGGACTTGACAATATTGAGGGACTGTCATACAGAAAAAGCGGGAACATTGTCACAAATGACCCTGCTACAGTGGATGTGCTTGATAATATTCCGTCTCCGTATACTGATGAAATGCTTGCATCACTTAAGAATAAAATTGCATATTTTGAGACTACCCGTGGATGTCCTTTTTCATGCAGTTATTGTCTGTCATCAGCTTGTGATGGCGTAAGATATTTTTCCCTTGAAAGAGTATTCTCCGATTTAGAAAAGCTATTGTCAGCAGGCGTTAAACAAATTAAATTTGTGGACAGAACATTTAATTTTAATAAAAAAAGGGCATTGGCAATAGTTAACCACATAATTAAGCTAAATGTAAAGGATTGCAACTTCCACTTTGAAGTGGGGGCTGATTTGTTTGACGATGAGCTGCTTATAGCTCTTGAAAATGCCCCTTCAGGACTGTTTCAGGTAGAGGCTGGTGTACAGACCACAAATAAAGCTTCACTTGATGCCATCGCAAGAAGAACAAACATCACGAAGCTTTTTGCTAACTTGAAAAGGCTGATAAGCAGTGGAAATGTCCATGTACACGCAGATTTGATTGCAGGCCTGCCTTATGAGGGCTACATCACTTTCGCTAAATCTTTTGATGACTTATACAATGTTGAGCCTCACCATCTTCAGCTGGGTTTTTTGAAATTTCTTAAGGGCACGTCTATGAGGAAAAATGCTAAAGATTTTAGTTATCATTTTTATGACCTGCCGCCCTATGAGATTCTTTCGGGAAATAATATTAGCTTTGATGAGCTGATTGATCTAAAGGGAATAGCCCATATTTTAGAAAGGTATTATAATAGCGGAAGATTTACTTTTTCCTTAAGGTACATAATTAAAAATACATTTAAATCTCCCTTTAGCTTTTATGAGAGCTTTTTAAGCTTTTATTCAAAAGAGGGTTATTTGAATGTAAATATTTCAGTAAAGGACCTGTACTTTATCCTCAGGAGATTTGCATGCGAGTGTATGGAGGCCGAGCATATGGAAGTATTCGAGGAGCTTATGAAGCTCGATTTCCTAGCTTCTGACAACAGTGGCTCTTTGCCGGAATTTATAAAAGGAAGAAGTGCTGATAAGCAATTCAATGAAAAATGCTATGCCTTTGTAAAGGACACACCGGTCATTTCAAAGCTGATACCTGAAGCAGCATCCATACCTGCAAAGCAGCTTTATAAGAAATTACATTTTGAAAAAATCTGTGTTGATCCTATGACTTTCAAAAAAACAGAGGAATCTATTTTCCTCTTTAACTACATTTCCAAAAATATTGTCACAGGCAGATACCCGTTTTACAAAGTTAAAATATAATTTGTAAAAACATCTTCCAAATTTCCAAATAATGGTGTATTATTTTAATATATGTAAAATAATGTTAATTAATAAACATTATTATAAAGTGATGGTGTTTAAATTATGCAGCATTTTGCTGTCGAAAGCAGTAAAAGTGAAAGAGGGAGCATAACAGTAGAGTCATCGATTATTGTTCCTTTCATTATTTTGTGCATTGCATCGGTGATATATATGGGAATGATTCTACACCAAAGAGCACTGATTCAGTCGGCTGCTGAAATGGCGGCGCAGGCTGGTGCTGCGGCATGGGCAAAAGGCTTGGGTCCTATCGGGATAGGCAAGCTTGATAAGGAAAGCTTGGAAAAAATAAAATTATACAGAAGAATTTATGACAGCGAAAAGATAGAAAGACTCAAACAAATTGAAGTTTATGCATTGGAACTGGCTACTAAAAATCAATTGATTCAACCCGATGATTTGGTTGTAAAGGCAGCTATTAAGGATTATGCGCTGTTAAGAAGGATGGAGGTAGAGATTACAAAGCACATAAGGCTACCTCTTGGTAAAT
>CAZPMC010000026.1:0-30494 GCA_964587755.1 uncultured Oscillospiraceae bacterium | reverse complement strand
AGTGACATTTTCGCTGAAATATTATAAGGTGACATTATCGCAGAATAAACACAAACGAAAAAATACTTACTTGACTTTTTTTTTAATTACTTTTATCATAACTGTGACACAAAACGTTTTTTCGAAGAATTAATAAATTTATAAAGGAAATATTGACATGAATAATTTTTCACCCGAGCAGCCTTCATTTGACATTGCACTGAATTCGACCACCGTTTCTGACCGGGTTTACAAGTGGATAAAGGATGCTATTATTAGTGGAGTACTGGCTCCTGGGGAACGTATTATACAGGAGCAATTGACACAACAGCTTTGTGTCAGCAGAACACCGGTTAGAGATGCGTTGCAAAGACTAAGCACTGAAGGCCTTGTAGTTATGAAGCCCTTCTATGGGGCAATGGTATTTGAGCTGTCTTACAAAGATCTTAGTGAAATCTATGAGCTGAGAATTCTTTTAGAGCAATTTGCCGCACGTAAGGCAATTAAAGAAATCTCAGAATCCGAGCTCAGTGGACTGGAAGAGCTTAATGCACTTATTGAACAAAATAAAGGCAACGTTCAGACATGTATGTCCTACGACAGGGAGTTTCACTCTTCCCTGTGCTCTGTCGGGCAATCAAATTTTATTATCGAAGTTCTTACCAGCATGTGGAACAAATGTGACCCTTATAAATCATTTTACTACACGATTAACGGAAACATTGATAGGACAATAGCCGAACATGCTGAAATACTCAGATGTTTGCAAGCTAAGGATGAAGACGGGCTCACAAAGGCAATCGACCACCACCTGCGTGATGTTGTACATACTGTTTCTTCACGTCTGAAAAAATCAGAATAATAAAAAGAGCCGGAAAAGAAAGGTTTTTCCGACTCCTTTTTTTTAAATTTTTGATAGCAGTGCTATCTGTGCCGTTTCTTCAACCAGCTCTGCCAGCATAGCCGCTTGTCTCATATTCCTGCCGACAGTCACCTGGCCATGTCCTCTTAGAATAAAAGAGTTCATCTGCGGATGCTTGTCAAAACTTTCAAGGATACGTTCTATATAAGGCTCCGGTACTATATAGCTTCCGGTATCAAATACAGGGCACACTCCTTTTAGCTTTAGCTTTGAATGGTATGTGGAAAATTCCAGCTCATCATGCTTGGAAGCCCATGCTGTAGCCCAGGGCGAATGACAGTGCATAATGGCCATTACATCCGGCATTTTCTTATATATTGCACAATGAAGCAGTGCTTCTTTTGAAGGCTTTATATCCCCTTCGATAACATTTCCGTCAAAATCCACCACCACTAACGTTTCCGCACTTACCTCACTGAATGCCACATCAGTACCCTTAACTATCATATATTCCATTCCAGGTACTCTCGCGCTTAAATTTCCCCCATTGCTCATCTGATAGCCCATCTCATAGAATTTATGCGCCTGCTCTATGATGCCTTCAACAACATCCCTATAATCCTTACGAATATTAATAGCAGTCCCTCCTTTTATCCATTTCCCAAAAGCTTAAGCATTTCATCAACCAAAACATCTGCAAACTCAGGATCCATGAAATTCATATCATAACACTTAAGCTCAATCTCCGGTTTAAGCCCTGCTTCAAACAATTCACGCATCTTTTCAATCGTTTCCGGCTTGTGGAACGGCTCACCTGGCCTGCTGAGCGTCCTCAAACCTTTCATCGGCAATACAACAACAACCTTGCCCTTTGCACGATTTAGCCGTTCGATTATTGTACGGGTGATGTCCAATATCTCATGTTCATATAGCTTAGTATGAGTCAGTTCTGAATTGTGCCAAACATGCCCGCGCTTATCCTCATCCTCAAAGAACTCCTCGACCCTGAGGCATATAAAGTCTATTCCGCCCGGACAAACAAGCATGGGTATCCCCATTTCCGCACCGGCAGTCAACCGGTCGTTTGCACCCTTACTATAGCCATACCCACCGAAGTACTCAGCCGTCATTTCATGAAGGGTCAAATCCATCACAGCTTTTATATGGCCGTCCCGAATCATCTGCTCCATTACCCTTCCACCGATACCGGTAGAGTGAAAGCTGATAATTTCCTTGCCCATTGCCTGAAGCTTATCTGAGGCAGCCATCACCGTATCGTTGGTAATTCCCATAAGAGTAGTTCCGATGATATTACGCCCTTCAGTATTTATTATATTTCCCCCATGCTCGACCATTCCGGCAATAGCAGCAACAGCATTGCGCAATATGACCTCAGATATGGGATTAGTTCCTGCAAAGTCAACAATGGAAGGTACTACAGTAATATCTTTATCTCCCACAACTGTATCAAAATATCTGAAACCGCTGGCAATTGTTGAGACAATCATTTTTGGGAATCCCAACGGCAGCTTTCTTAAAGCTGCGGAGCTTACAACTGTGTTTTGAAGTCCTCCCATACCCAGCGCCGCATCAATTTTTTTCTGCTCATAGAGCTGCACCAGCAGTATAGAAAGACTTTTAGACATTGTCGAAATGGCATCGCTCTTCTTCATTTTGGAAACCTCTTCCCAAGAGTGGCCTCCAGCAATTAAAATTTCCTCACGGGTAACATCGCCCTCCATCGGAAGATTTGGCCCTGTACTGATATCCAGCACCACCGGAGTATGTCCGGCTTCCATAATGCATTTTTTGACAAAGTTGATCTCATGATACTTTGTATCACAACATGCAATAACAGCAATATTCGCCATTTTACTACCCCCTCTGATTAACACCAAGAATGGGAGTATCTTTGATTCTCTCAAGAATACCCGCTTCGTGGCATGGTAAAATAAATTCCGGACCGGCAGCACGCTCTTTTTGTATTTCAATGCTCTTCCAGGTTTCAACTATATTGTAAAACCGTCCGGGAGGGGTAATATTATAGTGAATTTCCTCTATTGGATTAATATTGCCAAGTACAAAAATGGAATCACCGCAGCAAATGTAGCTTCCCTCACGGGTATCTATCTCTACTGACTGATGTCCCGGAGAGTGTCCAAAGGTCTCAAACACTCTGACACCCGGAATTATTTCTGTCTCACCGCTTACGAGGGTCATTTTTATTCCCTCAAACGGGCGCACTATGCCAAGGGCAGGATGCTCATAGGATTTATAATAGAGAGGAATCGGATCCATTGCAAATGCATATTCCTTTTCATGTACAAAGAACTCTGCATTTTTAAATTTATCCAAGTAAAAAACATGGTCCCAATGCATATGTGTAAGCACTACTATTTCTATATCTTCTGGACTGTAACCGACTTTAGCAAGCTGCTCCACTATTGACATGCCCTCGGGCTGATGAGAACCTGGGTGATGATATTTCCCTGCTCGTTCTGTCCATGCCATACCTGTATCAACAAGCAGTAGCTTTTCCCCACCTTCTACCAGATATGTCAGACACGGCATCTCTATGCGATGGTCAGGCACATCCGGTAAATACGAAACTGTAGAATGATGATATAGATATTGTTTTGGCACAGTAGTAACAAAGCCGGTATTAATAGGTCTAATTGTAAGACTCATATTCTACCTCCAACAAGTTATACTGTCTAAATTGTATCCAATATCCAATATCCGAATTAATAGTACCATTTCAAGAGGGCTCGTGTCAAGTTTATAATTAGATACTACATTAGGGACCCTAAAACTAAAAGAATCGGATCGATTTATATCATTTACCCGTTAAGTAAGAAACGGTACGAGGAAATCCTAAAGGAGCTTGATTAGGATAGGAGAAATCCGGCAGAATTCACATGCCTTGATTCCTCATGCCTTGATTTCTCCCGCCTTTTTTAAAGCAGTCTTCGTGATAGCAGGACCCGTTAATTCATAGATAAAGGTAGCACTGAGTACAACAGCCCTTATTGTCGGTCCGTATTGGGGCAGCAGCTGGGCAGCCAGCAGGGACAATCCAATAGCAACTCCTGCCTGAGGTACCAAAGTAAAGCCTATATACTTTTTGACTGCATCTTCGGCTTTCATAACCACTGCGCCGATATACGCTCCCGATACTTTTCCTGCCACCCTAACAATGATGTAAAGAATTCCTATTAACCCCACACTCGGCAGCACTGTAATGTCAAGCTCCATACCAGAGACTACAAAAAACATTAGAAATATAGGTGCTGTAACCAGGTCAGTCAGTTTAAGAATGGACTCTCCTGAATTACTTATGTTAACAAGCATTGCACTCATACTCATACACAAGAGCAAAGGTGACAAACCGATTAATTTAGCTAAAGCTGTCCCCAGGAAAACAAAGGCTGTTGTTATAATCAGCCTGTTTGTATCCTTTTTGAAAAAACGCAAGGGTACAGCAAATAAAATTCCCAGCAAAAAGCCTAAAACCAGTGAGCCAACGATTTCGATAACCGGCTTTAAAATAGTAACCAATACAGAACCCTGACCGGGATTTTGCAAAACATTTACAATAGCAACGGCAAACCCGAAAATCATAAGGGCAACAGCATCATCAAGGGCAACTACACTCAATAACGTATTTGTCACATTTCCCTTTGCCCTGTATTGTTTAACAACCATAACCGTAGCAGCAGGTGCTGTTGCTGCGGCGATGGCGCCTAAAAGCAGAGCTATCTCAAAGCCAAACCCAAAAACAGTCAAAACAACAGTAACCAATACCGAAGCCATTAAGGCTTCAAACAATGCGATTACGATAGGCGTCATACCAACTTTTTTAAGATATGACATTTTAAATTCAGATCCAATTGAGAATGCGATGAATGCAAGAGCCATTTCAGAAACAAGCTCCAGCTCAGTTACCACCTCTTTAGGAACCAGCTTTAATATATAAGGTCCTATAAGAAGACCTGCAATCAGATATCCTGTTACATTAGGCAATTTTATCAGTTTTACGGCACGGCCTAAAAAAAGCCCTGACAAAAGCATCAGCGCAAGGTAAGTGTTCCCAAATTCATTTTACATATCAACTCCTTCTGCGCTGAGCACCGGTAAAGTGAATAGAACCGCTGAATCCGGCTGTGAAAGGTCTCCTACCACCTGACGTACAACTTCTTTAGCTTCAGCGACCTTATCTTCGCTTAAGACCATAAAAATTGTTTTGCTTTCTTTTCTCTCTAAATTGACAAGTGAGCGCAACATTCCGAATATGGGAAAATCCTCGCTGCTTTTTGCTATTTCTCTCATCATGCCCGTACTGTTTAATATAGTGGCACCGCATATTCCCCGATTCATAAGTTCTTCAAGTAAATTGTCCAGTACTTCTGTTTTATTGAGTACCATCAGCATAAACTGCATAAAATATCATCTCCTGTATAGCAGCATTGTCTCATGTTTACCCACATTATACACTAAACAGGCATAAAAGTCTTGTGCTTACATTACTGGGACAACTCGTCTCCCCGCTTTTCGGCAACAAAATTCTGTGCCCAAAATCCGGTTCGTATGATAAGTATTCCGGCAACGCACTTAATCAGCTCTGTCAGATATGAAACAGGATAAATAGCCTGTATACTAAGAGATGTAAAGCGTGTCAGTACATAAGCAAAGGGCACGCATACACTCCACGTATACATACTGTCGAAAATAAATGTTGCAAATGTTTTCCCCCCTGAACGCAAAGTAAAATAGCAGCAGTGGGTTGTTGCAAATATAGGCATATAGACCGCGCTTACAACCATAAAGTGGGATGCAAGCTTTTTGACGTCAGCAGTTGTATTGTAGAAATCGGGTATCACCTTCGATGCGGCGATAAGCATTCCTCCCAGCACAATGCAGCAGCTTGCACTGAAAAAGATAAGCTTCCATACAATACCTTTTGCTTTCTTAATTTCTCCCGACCCCAGTGCTTGTCCGGCCATAACGGATACAGCAGCGCCCATTGAGTAAAACACCACATTGAAAAGATGGGAAATAGTACTTGAAATATTGAGTCCGGCAACAACGTTTAGCCCTTTTGTAGAGAATATCTGTACTAATGTTGTCATTCCAAGGGCCCACAGAAATTCATTTACAAGAAGGGGGAGTCCTTTTTTCATGATCCTTGAAGCTAAAGCCAAGGGCACTTTTAAAGTCCGGAATGCACCCCTTAAAAAATTATATTTATATATGTGCCTGTAAGTATATATAATAATGACCGCCAGCTCAGCATACCTGGAAATAACCGTTGCCACCGCAGCACCGTGAACCCCCATGGCAGGAAAGCCCAGCTTACCAAATATCAAAATATAATTCAGGCAAAGGTTGGTTAATACCGCTACAATACTTGCTTTCATAGGAAGCATCGTCTCACCAGTTTCCCGCAGACTTGTACTGTAAACCTGTGTCAGTGCAAAAGGCAGCAGTCCTGTGAGCATAATCATTAAATACTCACGTCCGAATTTTAACATCTGGGCTGCTTCCGCAGGATCCCCTTCGCCTTTCAGGTAGAGTGAAATCAGGCTGTCTTTCCCTATAATAAGAACAATAGTACCCACAGCCAAAACAACTGCTGCTATCAACACCTTAAATCGGAATGTATTCTTAAGCCCCTCTTCATCACCTGCTCCGAAAAACTGGGCACCAAATATACCGGGACCTGCCAATGCACCGAAAATAGCCAGGTTAAACACAAACAAAAGCTGGTTTGCAATAGCCACACCAGACATTTCAACAGTGCCTACCTGCCCCACCATCATATTGTCAAGCAGGTTAACAAAGTTTGTTATCATATTTTGAACGATAATTGGTATAACCAGTGCTAAAACAGCTTTATAAAATTGACGGTCACCTATGAAGGTGCGCCTAAACCTGTCTGTTATACTGTTTGCAGTATATATTTTACTCATTTATTACCCCTTCCAAATCTGCCTTTCGACAAAGACAACAACGATTTTAGCACATGGCAGGTAAGAAGTCCAGCTATTCAAAGGGGGACATTCCCTAGCCCGTAAGTATGCTACTCGCTTGGAAGTGTCCCCCATCCTTGAAACGGGGCACTCCTCAGCATCTTAGGAATCCCCCCGCTAAGGAATGTCCCCTTTCCTTATATCCCTTTCCTTATTGACTTAACCTGATTATGTAAAAAATTTACGGTTTGTATCCATTTTTCAGGAATGGAATCAATACCATTAAATGCACCGGCTATATACCCTGCCATGCAGGCTATGGTATCACAATCACGGCCAAAGTTTACAGATGCAATAACGCTATTTTTGTAGTCACCCTGCGCCTTATAGAACATTCCTACGGCACATGGAACAGCCTCAAGGGGGTCAACACTTGGACTGTGACGCTCGTCATCAGGCCTTTGCTTTCCTCTTTGGAACAACTTCACGTTAAGCTTGTCGTAATACATCCTGGTTAGTTCTTCAGTATCGGATGCCTTATCGGCTAACTCAAGAGCATACATCAAAGGATCATAAATTTTACTGGTATCTTTGTTTGGTATATACTTTGCCGCTGCATCAACAATTGATTCTACCGTGGCTGAAGGGTTTACAGCTTCTGCGACAGCGGATGCAATAACACAAGCAGCTTCTCTTGAATAGCCATCATGTGACAGTGATGCCACATCATAAGCATCTAGCGCAGCTTGCGCAGGGTCACCTGCATTTATTACACCAATGGTCCCGATACACATTGCTGAGCTGTTATCAGGTATATTCCCCATTCCCGCCTCTCTTACTGGTGTTCTGCTTAGTGCTACTTTAAAGTAGGAGTTCCTCAATGAGTGCCAGGCTTTTGAAACATCCATTTCCTTCATCCAGGTTTTAGCAAGATCGTCGGCTGTTATTCTGCCCTGCTTTTCAACAATGGCTTTTGTGATTAAAAGCTGAAAATATGTATCATCTGTGTATGTGCCGGCCTGGGCACTTGATGCATAAGCTCCGGGCGCTGAACCCGCCTGGGAAAAATCCTCAGGGCGTTGGTAAGGAAGCAAATCGGTAATCTGTCAACTTATAATACGACTTATAGTGCCTTATAACCTAGATTCAGGAGGTAAATTATCATGGACCAGGCTTTTTTTACTAACGGACTGACTTACCGGCAATTGCAGCTATCAAATACATTGCGGCGGCTGTGGATTGAGCACGTTCTGTGGACGCGCTTTTTTATCGTGAGTACAGCATTTAATCTGCCCGACCTTCAGGTTGTGACAAACAGGCTCCTGCAAAATCCTAACGATTTCGCCCAAGAGCTTAGACCCCTGTATGGTGAACAGATAGCCTCCCAGTTTAAGCAGCTCTTTGCAGACCACCTTTTAATCGCAGCCCAATTAGTAAACGCTGCAAAGGCAGGTGACACCGCGGAGGTGGAAAAGCATCTGAAGAGATGGTATGCAAACGCTGAAGATATTGCGAGATTCCTAGTCTCAATAAATCCCTGGTGGAACTATCAACAGTGGAAGGATTTGCTGTTTTCGCATCTGCGCATGACAGAAAATGAAGCTGTTTATATCTTGACCGGTGAATATGAAAAGAGTGTAAATGAATACGATAACATCCAGGCAGAAGCATTATTAATGGCTGATGTGATGACCTGGGGCATCATCCGTCAGTTCTGCCTTGTATGAAAAGTCTTCGTGATTTCAGGCTTACACCGTCACTTCAACATAACATACCGGTTCATCGGTCAGTGGAATGGTATTCCCGTCGATTTCTTTACCGTCTACCATAATAGAACGTCTTCCTGTTGATGTCACATGGATGATGTATTCCGTACCCCTGAACCTTCTGCGGACGGTGAATTCCTTCAATTCGTCGGGTAAGCAGGGATTAATAATCAGACCATCGTAATCCGGTACAATACCGAGAATCGACTGGCTGATTGATAAAAACGCCCAACTGGCAGTACCTGTCAGCCAACTGTTTTTGGCATGACCAGGATTACCTGAAGCTCGGCCGGTAATAGTCTGAGCGTAGACGTAGGGTTCGGTTTCATGAATTTCGCTCTTGTCCTCCAGATATGCAGGACAGATCCGGCGATAAACGTCAAAAGCCTCATTGCCCCGGCCTAGAGTTGCTTCGGCGCAGACAACCCAGGGATTGTTGTGGCAGAAGACAGAGCCGTTTTCCTTGTATCCGGGAGGATAGGATGATATCTCGCCTAGCTCCAGATGATATTCGGTATAGCAGGGATACAGCAGTTCCACTCCGTATTCACCCAGAAGATATTTTCTGGTGGCTTCCATTGCTTTCAAGCCTTCCCCTGTGTCCCTTCCAATTCCGGCAAAGGTGCAGAAGCCTTGAGGCTCTACATAAATCTGCCCCTCCTTACATTCCCGGCTGCCGACTTTATTTCCGTAGGCATCATAAGCCCGCAGAAACCATTCTCCGTCCCAACCATACCTTAGCACTGCAGCCTTCATATCTGAAACAGCAGCCCGAATCTCGCCTGCTTCCTCCGTCAGGCCTATTCGTTGGCACAGGTCGGCATATTCACTGCCATATTTGACGAACATACCGGCAATAAATACAGACTCTGCCACAGAGCCCTCGCTGGAGCCGGAGGTCTGGAAGCTTTCACCCGGCTCTTCCGAGAAGCAATTCAGGTTCAGACAGTCATTCCAGTCTGCTCGGCCAATTAAGGGCAGCTTGTGAGGACCTAAGTTGTTCATGGTGAACCGGATACTGCGGCGTACATGCTCCAAAAGGGGCGCTTCCGAACCTGGTTCGTTATCAAAAGGAGTAGGGTGGTCCAAAATGGCGAAGTCGCCGGTCTCCTTTACATAAGCACAGACCGCTCCTACAAGCCATAAAGGGTCGTCATTGAATCCGCCGCCGATATCGGAATTCCCTTGTTTTG
The DNA here is from genome assembly GCA_964587755.1 of uncultured Oscillospiraceae bacterium. Taxonomy (GTDB): domain Bacteria; phylum Bacillota; class Clostridia; order Acetivibrionales; family DTU013; genus CAZPMC01. The sequence continues at coordinate 20,725 of CAZPMC010000026.1, read as the reverse complement.
TCAGGGGTTGATACTGATGATATGTAGAACCGTCAGGAAACTGGATGGATGCTATATCGATAATCCGCTCCCGTGCACGTTCAGGGATGATGTGCATAGAGCCGAAAAGGTCCTGACAAGAATCCCGAAAACCTATACCGCGGCTAATACCGGTCTCATAATAGGAAGCTGAGCGGCTCATGTTAAAAGTGACCATGCACTGGTACTGGTTCCAAATATTTACCATCCGGTTCAACTTCTTGTTTCCCGATTTGAGTATAAAGATGCTAAGCAGTTGATTCCAGTATGTCCTCAGTTCTGTAAACGCCTTGTCTACCGCGGCAGGTGAAGCATATTTTTCCATCAACCCCAGTGCCGAATCCTTACGGATAACACCGGGTGCTAGGAATTTTTGCTCCTTGGGGTTTTTCCCGTATCCCAGAACGAAGCTGGCCCGATAGACTTCTCCGGGCTTAAGAGTAATATCCAAACGGTGGCATCCAATAGGATACCAACCGGTTATGAGGCTGGACGCAGAGCGTTCTTCTCTTACAAGCTGCGGGTCAGACCAGTCACCCATGTGGCCTAGAAAGGTGCTGCGGTCTGTATCCCAACCCGCAGTGGGAACATTGGCACCATAGAAAGCATAGTGATTCCTCCGCTCCCGGTACTCTGTCTTGTGATATATTACACCGTTTTCTACTTCAGTTTCGGCAATGTTCAGATTTCTCTGATAGTTCTGGGCATCATCATAGGCATTCCAAAGGCACCATTCCATACAGCCCCAGACCTTGATATGCTTGACGTGACCAGTGTTGTTGGTCAATACCAAATCATGCAGCTCGCAGTCGTCATCTATGGGAACAAAAAAGGTCAGCTTTGCATCCAAACCATCCTTAGCTGAGTGGAGGATAGTATATCCCATACCGTGGCGGCATTCATAGCTGTCCAGTTCTGTTCTGGTGGGAAGCCAGCCGGGGTTCCAGCTTTCTTTTCCTTTTTCTTTTATATAATAGAATCGGGCACCGCAATCCGCAGGTACAGCGTTGTAGCGATAGCGCAAAATTCGCTGAAGCTTAGCATCCCGATAGAAACAATAGCCTCCGCCGGTGTTGGAAATCATACCGAGGAAATCCTCATTGCCCAGGTAGTTAATCCAAGGCTGCGGGGTTTTGGGTGTAGTAATGCAATATTCACGGCGCAAATCATCAAAGTATCCAAATTTCATATGACCTTCTCCTTTGAGCTCCGGATATAGTACGGATGGACTTACTATAACGATTAAGTTTTTGAGCCAACTTATTCCGCTATTTCTAAGAATATCTGATTATACTAAGAAAAGCAAGATGTAAATGATAATTTATCTCCAGGGTGAAAACGGTATAATTTTGTATATAAGTTTTTATATACCGCCAATAGAGCGATTTTCGTAATGTTAAGTTGTAATCATGCATAGATTTTCGTAAATTTTATGTGCATACTATACAAATTTAGAAAATAGTGCTAAATAAATTCAATTTTCATCTTGCAATTTTGTGGGTTATGATATATCGTTAAAAGTGAAGGTACGTAATCGATTAAGTTATTGCAGAAAGGCATGGGGATATGATGGTTTCTATGAAAGATATCGCAAAACGTTGTGGAGTTTCTGTCGCCACAGTCAGTAAAGCTCTTAACGGTCAGCCGGATATCGGTGAAGAGACCAGGGCCCGGATTAGTGCCGTGGCAGATGAGATGGGCTATCTGACCAATTCTGCCGCGCGGGCCTTGAAAACCAATCGTACATACAATCTTGGTGTACTCTTTGTCGATGAGCGTCGCAGCGGCCTTGCCCACGAATACTTCTCCACTGTTTTGGAAAACTTCAAGTCTGAGGCCGAAACACACGGCTACGACATTACCTTCCTGAATCAAAATGTTGGCGGCAAGCCCACAAGCTATCTACAACACTGCAGGTATCGCGGGCTGGATGGTGTAGTCATAGCCTGCGTCGATTTTAACGATCCTCAGGTACGTGAGCTTGTAGATAGCGACATTCCTTTAGTTACGATTGACCATGTATTCAATGGCAGGCTTGCTGTTGTTTCCGACAATGTAGATGGTTTGGAAACGCTGGTACACCATGTTTACAGCAAAGGTCACCGGCAGATAGCGTTCCTCCACGGAGAAAATACAGTGGTTACCCGCAATCGCCTTACTGGCTTCTATCGCGCTTGTGAAGAGCTGGGACTTGATATTCCGGAAGAATATGTAAGAGCTTGCATTTATCACGACCCTGACAAATGCGCTGAGCAAACAAAAGTGTTGCTGGAGCTTACGAACCCGCCGACCTGCATTATTTTTTCAGATGACTATTCTTACATGGGCGGTCACAACTTAATCCTGAGTAGGGGGCTTAGAATTCCAGAGGATATTTCTGCTGTGGGTTATGACGGTATCAATTTGGCAAAGGTAATGGGTTTGACTACCTATTCTCAGAATGCAGCGGGACTTGGTAAAATCGCAGCATCAAAACTTATAAATCTCATCGAGCATCCAAGAACCACACTGATTGAGCAAATTACCGTTTCGGGGCAACTGCTGGTAGGCCGTTCGGTAAAAGATCTCAACGAAGGCGTATAGACATGTTAATACCTGCATAGCAAAGATGCAGTTGTTATAACGGCAAAAATAATAAGGGGGAATTAAAATGAAGAAAGTATTATCCATCCTGGTGGCTCTTGTAATGCTATTGGGTCTTCTTGTTGGCTGTGGCACTTCTGAGCCGTCTACTAACGAAACTTCTACACCCGAAAAAACTTCCGTCGGAGAAACCACACCCGAAAAAACTGCCGATGAGAAACCAAGCGAAGGCAAAGTTTTCAACATCTATGCTTGGAACGAGGAGTTCAAGGGTTTCTTTGAGAAGTACTATAATGTTCCTGAAGGTATTACAGTTAACTGGGTGATAACACCAAACGAAGGCGGCGCGTATCAGGATAAGCTGGACGAAGCCCTTCTAAGACAAGCAAGTGCACCCGACGACGAAAAGATCGACATGTTCCTGGCTGAAGCTGACTACATTTTAAAATACACCAATACAGAATACACGCAAGATATTGGAGCTCTGGGCGTTACAGATTTCTCCAAAACATACAAATACACCGTTCAGGCTGCATCTGATGCCAACGGGGTTGTGAAGGGTGTTTCCTTCCAGTGCTGTCCCTCTGCCCTAATCTATCGCCGTTCTATCGCAAAGGACGTTCTGGGCACCGATGATCCCGCGCAGGTTCAGGCTAAGCTTGACAATTGGAATAAGTTCAATGCAGTCGCTGCTGAAGCGAAAGCAAAAGGCTACTATATGACAGCCTCTGAGTCTGCAACCTTCAGAGTATTCTCAAACAACACAACAGCTCCTCTTGTTGATTCTTCAAACAAGCTGGTCCTCGATAAGGCGATTGAGGACTGGAAGAAACAAGCGAAAACCTTTACAGACAAAGGCTATACTCTGACCTGCGACATCTGGTCTGATGAGTGTACTGCCCAGATGTTTGGTGACGGCAAGACAATGTGCTTTTTCGGTCCTGCCTGGTACTTCAACTTCTGTATGGGAAATGCCCAAGATCCTGAAAAGGGCTGCTTCGGCGACTGGGCAATCTGTCAGGGCCCACAGGCTCACTTCTGGGGCGGTACTTGGCTGCTTGCTGCAACAGGTTCTGACAACCCAACCATGCTTGCTGATGTAATGAATACCTTCATCAACGATGAGGAAGTCTGTACAAACCTGATAAAGAATGAAGCGCAGTTCACCAACAACCAGGCAGTCAATCAGAAGTTTGCATCAGATCCTAATTACGGCAGCGAATTCCTGGGCGGACAAAATGACGTTGCAGTCTTTCTTGAGCTGGCAAAGAACATCAAGTTCGAAAACAAGACTATCTACGATCAGCTGCTGTGTGAAGGATTGCAGGGCTTCTGGAGAGAATACTGTGATGGTGCCGTTACCGAAGAACAAGCAATGGCCAACTACTACAAGTATATAAACGAGAAGTATCCAGAAATCGTAACTCCGTAAAGATTTGCAATAAAGGGTTCTGTTGGTTATACAACCTTGAATTGTGGGGCAAGGCGTCTGCCTTGCCTCGCATCGGTTTAACTTCAGTTCCGAGTTGATTACCAGTCTGTTCGGAAGTGATGTTAAGAATTCCAAAGGAGGAGCGTCAATGAAAAAATTATCACGCCACAGACAGGGCAAAGGTGTAAGCTATGCAAAATGGGGATACATTTTTATAGCACCTTTTTTCATCATCTATTTAGTCTTTACCCTTACACCCCAGTTGCTGACTATCTACAACAGCTTTTTTGAAAACTACCGTTCCGGCCTGAATCAGGTAGGACCAAATTTCGTTGGCCTTGATAACTACATTAAGCTCTTCACCCCGGATAGCAACGGCATCATTGACATTTTGAAATATGCGAGAAATACTCTGATCATCTGGGTAGGCGGCGCAATTCCACAATTTGTTATAGCTATGCTGCTGGCAATTTTCTTTACAAGCAACCGGCTTAAAATCAAAGGTCAGCGATTCTTTAAAACAGTCATCTATATGCCGAATCTGATTATGGCATCTGCCTTCTCAATGTTGTTCTTTACCCTGTTTTCGCCTGTCGGCCCTGTCAACGCCCTGCTATCAGACTGGGGACTGATAGAGCCAACCTTTGATTTTTTCGGCAACCAAATCACAGTTCGCGGCTTGATTTGCCTGATGAACTTCCTGCTCTGGTTTGGCAATACCACTATTTTGTTTATGGCTGGTATCATGGGTATCGATCAGGATTTGTTTGAAGCAAGCAGTATTGACGGCGCAGACTCTGTACAGGTTTTCTTCAAGATTACACTGCCCCTGCTGATGCCAATAGTGGTCTATACCGTTATAACTGCAATGATTGGCGGTATCCAGATGTTTGATGTGCCGCAGATTCTGACTAACGGACACGGGGTACCTAACCGCACCTCCACTACGCTGGTAATGTACCTGAACAATTACCTTAGGACCAGCAAGAATTACGGCATGGCAGGCGCTATTTCCACTATAATCTTCATCATTACAGGTTTGCTCAGTCTGGTGGTTTACCGCAGCCTAACTCAGCAGAAAGAATTAGGGGGGAAAGCAAAATGAAAAAGACCAACTCTTACGATAGCCATAAAGCAAGAGCCATGCTGACATTAAGCCGGGTCGTAGTTTATGCGATTTTAATCTTTCTGGTGATGCTATGTCTGTTCTCCTTCTACTTGCTGATTATCAACTCCACCCGCTCTAATGCAAACCTGCAAGCCGGTTTCAGACTACTGCCCAGCAACTATTTCTTAAATAACCTTATTAATGCATGGACAGACGCCTCAATTGACATCCCAAGGGGTATGCTCAACAGTTTTATTGTCGCAGCCGCATCGGCACTGTTAGCCAGCTATTTTTCCGCAATGACCGCTTATGGCATCCATGTCTACAACTTCAAACTGAAAAAAGCTGCCTTTACATTTATTATGGCAGTAATGGTCATCCCTCCCCAGGTGTCAGCCGCTGGTTTTGTCATGCTGTGCTACAAATATAATCTGACCAACAACTTCATTCCTCTTATACTTCCCAGCATTGCCTCTCCGATAGTATTTTTCTACATGAAGCAGTACATGGAGTCGGTGCTCCCCATGGAGATAGTGGATGCAGCGAGGGTAGACGGCTCAGGAGAATTTTACACCTTCAATCACATCATCCTTCCAATATTGAGGCCTGCCATGGCGGTGCAGATGATTTTCTCTTTTGTGGCATCCTGGAACAACTACTTCCTTCCGGCCTTGTTACTGGATAAGAAGGAAATGAAGACAGTGCCGGTTATGATTGCCCAGCTCAGGTCAGCAGACTATTCAAAGTTCGACATGGGTAAGGTGTATATGTTCATTTTACTTGCCATCCTGCCGGTGTTGATTGTCTACATCTTCCTGTCCCAGTCCATCATTAAGGGCGTAACCGCAGGCTCTGTAAAGGGTTAACCTTATCAGCATTTACTATCTCATCTTAATTTATTAATAAGAATTCACAAGTCCCGTAACCTTCCGATTTATTGGCTTCTGCCAAATATTCATCAACAAGATTTTGATTAAACATTGTTTTAATAACGGTAATTTTTGCTTTATGCATCACAATTCCCCCCGACACATACTCGTCCATAAGCCGAGTAACTAATCGCCTCGCTATCCACAATTTCCTTACAATTATTAGTTGATAATAAATTATAAACTGCCCCAAGTATACCAGCATTATTTTTGCATTTAGCTGTTTCAATCTTGGTTTGACCAACAAATTCCGAGGGAAGCATTTTGCTAATTTTTTCTTGAATTGGCGACAATAAAAAGTCTCCTTCTGAAGAAATACCTCCACCCAAAATCACTTTTTCAGGATCAAAATGAATAATTATATTTGCAATCAATCGTGAAATATTATTTATCCACTTATCAAATATTTCTAAACAGATCTTGTCACCTTTTCGCACCAAATTAAAAAATTCAATTCCATTTAGTTCTTTTCCCAAAAGTTTTGCTGCTTGTTTCGTAACAAAAATTGTAGAAAGCTGATGTTCACAATAATTATATTTATCTTTATAATCTAAATATCCAATTTCACCGGCACGAAAATGGGCACCACTAAGAACTTTTGAATTAACCACTGCACAACCACCCAAACCTGTACCGAATGCAATACAATAAAAATTATCACAGTCTTTGCCTGCACCGAGCCAATGCTCACCCAAAGCCATAGCATGAGCATCGTTGCATACGGATATAGGTAAATCCGCATGTTTTTTGTGTATTTCTTGTATTAGATTTGCATTTTTTAGGATAGGCAAATTTGCAACGCCGCCTAAAATTTCTCCTGTTTTTGTATTTACTACTCCGAGCGTGCTGATTCCTATACCTTCTATACCTAATTTAACCGCATTATTTATTACTGTATCCAATCTTTTGAGAAATTCTTCCTTTGTTAGATCTAAACCGGTTTTAAAACTGCTTTGGTTTTCTATTTTGCCTGAACTATAAACAATTGAATGCTTGGCAGAAGTTCCCCCAATATCAATACCTAAATACTTCTTTTCATTCATTTTAAACTCCTATTTTGTCCTATTAATTCCCATAAACTGCTTTGAAATACTTTCAAAGCAGTTTATGTAAGAATCAACTTTTACCGTCGCAAATCTCTCAAAGCTTCCTGCATAGATTTGTCGATGATCTCAATTGCCGTATCCACATCAGTCTTAGATGTTATTAGTGGCGGGTGTAAGACAATAACAACATTTTCAAGATTAACCCGGCTTTCAATTTCTGTAACCAAGCCATTATTGAGCATTTTTTTGAATAATAAACTTCCAAGCTCATAATGAGCAGATTTACTGACTCTATCATGAACCAATTCAAACCCTTGCAGAAGACCTCTACCACGCACATCACCTATTTCAGGATATTTATCCTGCAATTCGAGAAGTTTTTCCTTCAGATAATCACCAACAATTTTTGAGTTTTCTACTAGCTTTGCACGTTTAATAATCTCAATATTTTTTAAAGTAGCTGCACAAACACCAGGATAGAACGAATGAGTATGTCCGTGAAGCGTCAATTTATCCATTGCTTGACCGATCTCAGGTCTCATGAGTACCATAGATCCTGGTATATATCCTCCTGTCATTGCCTTTCCTGAAACAAGAATATCTGGAGTAACACCCTCTTGTTCACAAGCAAACATACTTCCGGTCTGACCGAACCCTGTAACAACTTCATCAAATATCAGCAATGCATTGTATTTGTCGCAAATTTTTCTTAATTCCTGCATATAACCTACCGGAGGAACAATTACACCACCAGATGCAAAGATAGGCTCTGTCATGACTGCTGTAACCTTATCTCCACCCTCATGCAGAATCTGCTTTTCCAAGTACTTTAAACACTGGAAATTACAACTACTGGGCTCTTTTCCAAAATCACATCGATAACAATAAGCGGGTGAGGTGTGAATAAAACCTCTGGGAAGTAACTCCGAAATGCTTGAGTTTTCCTGAATCGTCTCACTTTTTCCGGTTGCTGCAGCTGATGCACCAGTTGAGCCATGAAAACCACGCCAGAAAGTGAATATCTTACCTCCGCCTTTATAATGCTTTGCAGCTTTCAAAGCAAACTCATTTGCATCAGAACCAGTACATCCCAATAAAACCTTAGTTAAACCTTCAGGAGCAATATTAATCAGTTCTTTAGCTACTTCAACACGTTCCTGAGTTACAAACATAGATGTTACCGATAGAAGCTTCAACATTTGTTCTTGAATAGCATAAATTAACTCTTGATTACCATGTCCTAAACTACAGGAAGAAAATTGAGCTGAAAAATCCAGATACTCCTTCCCGTTCATGTCAACCAAATACATTCCATGTGCAGATTCGAAAACAATTTCCTCCGGGCTATAGACTTGTACGTTATATTGTTTGTCTTCTGCTATAACCTTTTTCATATCCATAGATTTACTCCACTTCAAAATAATTAGTCGTTATTTTCCCCATTCACCATAAACAGAAATAATCATATCTTTGACTTTCTGACAGAAGGTATCATCTACGACAAAGTCATTTGCAACGGTATACCATTTCCCATCCTTTTCAAGGAACTCTTTCTGATATTTTAATGCAGCAAATACATCATCCCAAGTAATGCCCATTGCCTCAGGTCGAATATCGACTCCTGCTTTATGAATCAATTTCAGCATACCCTCAGCATCATTATCCTGCATCAGAGACCCGGTAAAAATCCCTAAGCACACTGGTTGACCGTGAATGAACTTTTTCTTCGTCATATATTCCAAGGTGTAGAACAGGAAATGATCTGTGCCCTCTATATGACGAGGATTCCAACCGGCATTATGAAATGCTGCTCCACCCCATCTGAGGCCTTCAGTCAATACTTTTATTCCCTTTTCATTCAATTCATATATATCATCCAGCGCCTCAACAACACTATTGTATACAGACATTGATTCCGCACAAAGCGCTTCATCGTATGGCCACTGTTTTTCACATTTACCCTTATCCCAAGCATATTTCCAGTCATAAACTGCATTATGGTAGCATAATATATCGCATACTCCACTGCGGTTAAGTGTTTTTGGGCCATTCTGAATGATGTCATAGTCAATATAAACAGCCAAAGGTTCAACAAAACCAATATAGCGGACTGAACTATTGAGCCTTACCCCAGCACGATGTCCAAATACTGCATTTGTTGCTATTGATGTAGGAACCTGGTAAAGAGGAAGATGCTTTCTCCAGGCAACAATCTTTGCATAATCAACTGCCTGACCTCCACCCAACCCGATAACTGACTCAAACTTGTGGAGATTATCAATTTCCTTGATCATTTCCTCATATTCTAGAGTTTTTACGAAATGAACGATCGCATCTTCATCAAACTGGTCTTTGAATTTATCCCATAGGTCTTCCATTGTAACGACAAGATAGGGTCTTTGAACAATATTTTTAAGCTCTGCTACAAGATTTCTCCCGTAAATAGTATTAAATAACTTGCTGCTCAAACTAATCATCTCCTAATTATCTAGTTTGCTTATCAAAAGATATTAAATTTTTACCAGAACCTTCAGTGAACCTGGTCCACCCTTTTCGGTCATTTCAAGGCCTTTCCCGTACTCTTCCAATGGAATAACAGCAGTAATCAATTTATCAACTTTTACAATTCCCTTATTAATAGCATTAACTGCTCTTGGGAAACAATGATACTGTGCAAATGATCCAGTAATATGCACCTGTCTTTCCATAATTTCATTTGGCTTGATAGTCATTGTTTGTGAATCATCATAAACTGCGTATAGAATTAACTTTCCATTTTTCTTTACATATTTGATCGCTTCTTCTGCAACCTTACCTGAGCCAGTTGCATCAACAACAATATCAAAACCTTGAGGATAATTTTTCATAATTTCTTTACGGTTTGATTCAACATCATTACGGGAAATCTGGTAAGTTTCTTTTACTCCAAGTTCGTTTAAAATATCAAGTTTATCTTTTGATGGAGCAGCTACAACAAGATCTCCTGCGCAGCTTCTATTGAGGAGCTGTGCAAGAACAATACCTGTTGGTCCTGCACCAAACAGCAAAATACTGTTTCCGGGCTTCGGATCAATAACATCTAACCCATGGAAAGCGCAAGCAGTTGGCTCCACAAAGCAGCCTTCCTCTAATGAAATATGATCAGCAAGTTTGAATACTTTATCAAAGTCTGCAATAACATAGTCCGCAAATGCGCCAGGTTCATTGCCACCCTTTGATGTAAAGTTCTCGCAGAATAAGGGCATATCATTCTGACAATAATAACATGTACCACATTGGCCCGTATCATCCACTGTTACACGATCACCAACTTTTAGATTAGTTACATTCTCACCTACCGCTTCTACAATTCCTGCCATTTCATGCCCGGGAATAAGCGGGAAATCAGCAATAAACTGCCCCGTATGCTGGTGGACATCAGTTTTACAAATGCCACAGAAGTGAACTTTTACTAATACTTCATTCGGCTTGCATACAGGCTTTGGAATATCCCGTAATTCAAATTTTCCTGGCTTGTCATAAACAATTGCTCTCATAGTCATAATAGAACCTCCTTAAATAATAAATTAGAAAGCCGATAAGGCAATCCTTACTTCAAGTTTAGTATTAAACTAAGTACTTTTACAAATAACAAGTTATGGTATAATGTTAATATATTGTAATTTAGTTTAATAGTCGCATTGTTAATTAATTAAGTTTCTTAATTAATACTTTGCAATTATTACTTTACAACGGATACCCTTAATAGTCAATACATGATTGTTGCACAATATGCGGCGTGGTTTTTGTGCACATTTAACAAACAACTGAGTAATTTATTAGTAATTTATGATGTTTTCTGTGTGAAAAATATAGAATGCTTTACGTATTTGTAGTTTTTATGTATTATAAATATTATATTAATTAACGTGATTTATTAATATAATTGATTATCTGAAAGGTTGTGAACTGAACTGATGGTATTTCACGCATCACCAGATGTAAAAATTAGTAATAGAAGGGCTGTTTTTGAGTTTATAAAAAATAAGCCAACCAAGATTGCTACCCGTCCCGAGATAGCAAAAGCACTTAAAATAACAGAACCTACCGTACTTAAAATAATAGACTTTTTTCTGGAGAGGGATATTGTCACATATCACGGAGAATCAGATACAACCTCCGTTGGTAGAAAACCTAATATGCTGATATTCCAGCCTAACGCTGCATACAGCATCGGAGTTGATTATGATGGTGCTACTTTTAAATTAGCTGTCGTAAATTTAGATGATGAGACAGTCTTCTTTAAGTCAAAACCTTTGAAAGTATCACTCCAAAAACTTCTGGATTCAGTTGTGCCTTATGAATTATCAGGCCTAGATGTCGAGAAATCAAAGATATCTTCTCTCGGTATCGCCTTACCGGCTGTTGTTGATACTGAAAAATTTATTGTTAATACAAGAAATCCCGCAATAGATTGTGAAGGCAGGGAAGATTTTGCTTCAGATGTAAACGCTCTCAGTCAAAAAATCCAAATACCTGTGTTTATGGAAAACGATGTAAATGCCGCTGCTATTTCAGAATACAAGGCACTCCGAAACAAAAGGGACATCGTATTTATTATGCTTGGAATAGGACTTGGTTCCGGAATCATTCTTGATGGGAAACTCAGGCGGGGAAAGCATTTTTCAGCCGGGGAAATTGGATATATGACCTTACAGCATAATTTCGTAACCAGCACGGAACGTCCTGGGTGGTTTGAAAATATTTTAGGACGAGAATACATTAAGTACCACTTCGGTATTGATATTTTTGAGGATTGCTTTGATACTCAAAACGCTAGTTATCTAATTGAGCATATGGCATCCCACATTTCCTTAATTGTTGCTAATCTTTCTTCTGCATTAGATGTAGATACATTCATAATAGGTGGGTGTGTTGCTGAGAAACTAGGTGACAGACTCATAGAGCGGGTGAAAGAATACTGTTCAAATCTTTGCATACATCCAATCGATTTTATACTGGACGTACAAAGTGACATTATTGCTCGTGGTGTGGGCATTATCGGAAACAATTCAATATTGAATCACTTCTTGTCAGATAATTATAATCTTGACAGAAATCAAAATTTTAAGATGCAAAATATATATTAAGAAGTAATAAAACGGTCTATACTTTGAAAGGTAAAGTATAGACTGTTAAGTATATAAATCCAAATATAGCTATTCACTCTCTAGGTTTCGAATACATGCAATTGCTGCCTTGTCAGCTACTACAGTAACATTAGGATGCATCTGAAGGATAGAAGCCGGAACATCCGGGGTAATGGATCCGAATAACGCCCTTTCTAATATTTCTTTTTTCCCCTCTCCTGTAGCAAGTAACAAAATAGCCCTAGCTTTCATTATTGACTTTATGCCCATAGTAATTGCTTGGGTTGGTACATCTTCTAAAGAATTGAAAAACCTTGCATTTGCTTTACGAGTACTTTCTGTCAGCGTTACTACGTGAGTTTGCTTTTCAAAGATATCCGACGGCTCATTAAAGCCTATATGCCCATTGTTCCCAATACCTAATACTTGAAGGTCAATGCCTCCGAGATCAGCAATTAAGGTTTCATACTCTACACACTCTGCACTTAAATCCTTGGTAAGGCCATTAGGTAAATGTGTATTTTCTTTATTTAGATTAACCTTTGAGAATAAGTTCTCATTCATATAATAGCGATAACTCTGTGGGTGGTCTTCCGATAGACCCACATATTCATCCAAATTTACTGTCTTAACATATCGAAAATCAATTTCATTGTTGGTATACCGATCCACTAATTGACTATACATGCCTATTGGAGTAGAACCGGTAGCCAATCCTAGTACGCAGTTTGGTTTCAATGTTATAGTAGCTGATACAATATTTGCTGCTTTCCTGCTCAACTCATCATAATCCTTTGCATAAATAATTCTCATCAATAAACCTCCTGACATTTTTATATGGGGCATTTCCATAGTTCCCCCTATTCTCTTTAGAGAACCCCTTTCTTTATATAATGCTTTCCAGATATTCTACAATATCCCTGGCTTTTGGCGGGCAGCCTTTAACACATTTATCAACCCCTGAAGCGCAAACACCTATACCTATCCCGTCATGCCGCTTATTCTTAAAATTCTGCCCTATGTACAATTTTTCTTTCAACCTATTTAAAAGCCCTTTTTCATAAAGTCTTTCCAGTGCATAAATAAGGCTTCCATAGCAAGCTGAGCAAGCACTGTCCTCCACAATATACCTTGATAACTGCTGCACTCTCCTTGAGGGTTTCAATTTTCTTGAACCGGTATCCTTATTCAATTCAACAATATCAGCATTTGCCAGGTCAGTACTGCCTGCACCGATATTTTCGGCCATAGCAATATACGGAACTTCTTCAATACCAAAGCCCATCAATTGTGCCGCATATGCATCTATCAACACTGGATCCTTTCCCGCAATTATCCTGTTCATCTGGACCGGATTGCCGCCCTCTTCAAAGTTAAGGTCTCCATTCATACCATCAACAATTATAAGATTTTGTTTTATGAGCTTGCTCAGATATGCAATAGGTTTATGTAAACCCATTGTGTGAAATCTTCTTTTCTCGGTATCTGGTATACAACCCTTCATATTCTTTAAGGCGCAGGTTATGTTAGTCTGACAGTGGCCTTTGAGGACAGGTATGTTTATTAAATAATCAACCTTTGTAACAGAATCACATATATTTATCCTCAAACTGTTTATTTCATATGCCTTATATTTATCTTTTTGAAGATCAATTAAGGGAACATTATATTTCTTCGATAGCTCCTGATATCCACATACTTTAAAGGCTTCCCATGTCCTGTCCCCCACCCAGGAGCCCTCAAGAATGACAATTTTATCGTGACCTTTAGATTTTAAATATTCAATGAGCCCTGCCACTATTTCAGGCGAGGTTGTAGCCCCTGAGCTTGAAGGCTTTGCCACGACGAGATTTGGTTTAATTCCAATAAGTGCGTTTTTGTCTATTTCTTCTTCTGGCCTTATGGCTTCAAGCAGCTTAATTACCATTTGCTTCGGGTTGTCGCCATAAATTATGCGTATTCCGTTTTTACCAATCATCCACATCAGCTCCTTTATTTGTTGTATAGAAAATTCAACTTACACATTATTTATCATATCAAATTTCTTTGTTTCCTCAAAAGATTAGTTCTCTTTTGGCAAAATGATTGGTGTAAAGTCTGAATCCATAAAATAACTCCATTCTCGTCTTTTATCTTAATTATGTTCAACCTTTAACTGTTATTGGGTTTGCAATAGATTTCTCTTAGTGTTTGAATAAGCTTATTAATCCTGTCATCATTAATATGATAAACATTCTGAAGTCCATATTTATTAGAGCCTAAAATCCCGTGAGCCTTTAGCAGGGTTAAATTTTGAGACAAAGCCGATTGGGATATGTCGGGTATTTTTTCGTGTATTTCACTAACATTCATTGGTCTTTCTATTAAGTAGCATAAAATCATTAATCTATGCTGATTTGCCATAACCTTCATCAAATCAGCTATTTCTTTTGCCTGCTTCTCCATTTTGTTTCACCTTCCTTCTGTGCTTTAGCACACTTATACCCTGAGTCATTGTGCCCATGGGACAATAGACACACCATGAGCGGGGTTTAAAGAAAAACATTGTGATCAGTCCCAAAACCGTGGATGTTAGCATAACACTATAAAATCCAAAAGCGAACTGCGCAATCCAAGGCGATACTATACTAGTATTTGTCCAGTTCCAGGGAAGTTTAATTGTCCATAAAAGAGTAACCACTTCTTTTAAATTATTAGTCCCATTAAAAACCAAATACGTAGAGAAAATCATTATCCCAAACATTGTCATAAAAAATGCTAAAAAACCATAGCGAAACCATTTGCTTCTTATAAAGGCAGGGATGCTGCGGTTTGAAGAAAGCTTCAGCCCGCCTCCCAATAATTCAAATAACTGCCCTCTTCCGCAATAGCTGTTACAGTATATTTTACCCTTACCTATTGCCGAGAGCAACAACGGAGTAATAAAGCAAATCAGCCCTATCCAGGCAAATAGAATATTAAAAAAGCCTAAAGCCATATATACTGCAGAGAATATCCACAAATATTCATTCCACTTTTTCATGATGCAACCTCCTTTTGTACAACTTGAATTACCGAAGCAGGACATGCTTCCTGACACTTTTTGCATCCAATACATAAATCATCATTAACATCTGCGCAAATTCCATGAAATATCATATACCCAATAGCCATGTAGCAGTTGAGAAATATAAAATAAGAGCTGCAGCATCAACAATAGTTGTTATTAGTGGACTTGCCATAATTGCAGGGTCTATCTTAAATTTTTTTGCTATGATAGGTAGAATCCCACCTACAATTTTTGCTAATATAATTGTAAAAAACAAGGTGATACTTACAGTTAAAGATATTAATACATCAATTTTTTCAAAATAATATATCCTTACAAAATTTAAAGCAGATAGAGCTAGCCCCACAAGGCAGCCTACTTGAATCTCTTTCCAGAGAATTGAAAAAACATCCTTTAGGCTTATTTCTCCCAAGGCCAGACCCCTGATGATGAGTGTTGATGACTGAGAACCAGCATTTCCACCTGTGTCCATTAGCATTGGGATGAATGAAGTAAGCACTACAACCGACTGTAATACTTCATCAAATTTTCTAATAATTTTTCCTGTAATGGTTGCGGAAATCATTAAGATTAAAAGCCAGGTTATTCTATGCTTTGTTAATACCAATGCGTTTGTCTTCAAATATTCTCTTTCAGAAGGCTGCATAGCAGCCATCTTCTGAAAGTCCTCGGTATTTTCCTGGTCTATAATATCTACAATATCATCTATTGTCACTATTCCAACTAACCTGCATTCATTATCAACTACAGGCATTGAAAGGAAGTCATATTTTTTAAACAACGATGCGATTTCTTCCTGGTCATCATGAGTGTTTATATATACAACATCTGTTTCCATGATGTCTTTAACTACTGTTGTATCTTCACTTAATATTAGTTTTCTAATTGATATAACACCTTCAAGTTTTCTATTATTATCGATAACATAGCAGGTATTAATTGTCTCCTTGTCTACCCCCGTTTCCTTAATGTGCTGTATTGCCTGATTTACTGTCATTTCCTTTTTTAAGTCAACAAACTCTATAGTCATTATGCTTCCAGCTGAATCTTCAGGATAATTAAAGAATTGATTGATAAGCTTTCTTGTTTCTTTATCAGTATTTTTAAGAACCTTCTTTACTATGTTTGACGGCATTTCTTCTAAAAAGTCAATTGCATCGTCAAAAAATAATTCATCTAAAATATTCTTGATTTCCTTATCAGTAATAGATTCAATAATAAATTTTTGTAGTTCATTAGGTATATAAGAGAAAACACCTGATGCAATCTCTTTAGGCAGTATCCTAAATATAACTAAAAGATTCTGCTGGTCAATCTCTTCAAAAAGTTGTGCAATATCAACTATATTCATTTCAACAATTTCTTTTCTTGCTTCAGCGTATTTACCCTGCTTAATGAGGAAGAGAATCATTTCTTTCATTTTGTAGCCCTCCTTTAATAGAGCCACACTATCTGATTGGTAGCTATGGCCCAAAATTTATTATTCTCATTTTTATTAAAACAACTAGGTAAAGGTCCAGAATCCATAACTACCACCTCCACTTTTATACCATTTACAAAACAATAGCTAAAACAGGCATAAATAGCCATAAGATACTATAGGTTAGCATATGCATTTTTAACCTTTAAAAACAATTATTTTGTTTGAATTTCGAACACAATGTTGTAAACTGACTTCATCAACGAAACTGTTGTGGATGACAATAGAGAATTGTTCCTAGAGAAAAGCATATTGAAAAATAGAATTTAAATCATAAGATTTAACAAACTCTTATTGGGGAAGGATGGAGTTTGACAGCCCCAGTTCTATTTTTTCTATAATAATATATGCATTTTTCTCTATAGCCCATACTACTACTGCCAGATTCCATTCTTCTCACCTCCGCATTCTACTTCATTCTATGTTCTAAACCTATAAATGTCAACCTTTGCATGCTCCTTAATAATTTCAAGATAATAGTCTACCTATTTGCCTAGTTAAACTTTTCGTAAAATGCTTCAAATTCCTCTGGTAATAAGGGCTTGCTATAGTAGTATCCTTGAACTTCGTCGCATTTCAGCTTTTTAAGTATCATTAATTGTTCCTCGGTCTCTACACCTTCTGCTATAACAGTTTTGCCAAGTGAATGGGCGTATTCTATAAAAATCCGGACCAGTTCAGATATTTCAATTTTATTAAGCCTGTCAATAAAGTATTTATCAATTTTTAATTTATCAAATGGTATCTCAACAACACTCATTAGAGAGTTATAACCAGTCCCAAAATCATCGATAGACAATTGATATCCTAATCCTTTCAAATAGTGCATTTTTTCTATTAATCTTCTATCGTCGTAAGCTATGGCTCTTTCTGTGATTTCAATTTCATAGTCGGATCGGTTTGCATTTTTGCTGATAATTATATCCTTAGCCCAAAAAGTATAATCATCATGTATTAATTCGTTCACAGATGTGTTAACTGAACATTTTATATTTATCCCTTTGCTCTTCCAAATCTCCACCTGCGATGTTACATTGTTAAAAACAAACCTGGAAATCTTATCAATAAACCCAATCTCTTCTGCGATGGGAATAAAGATATTTGGCCCAATAAAATGTTTACCATTTCTTTTCCATCTTACCAATGCTTCGACACCTGAAATCTTATTGTTTACAATATCGATCTTGGGCTGGTACATTACAAACAGTTCATTTCTTTGGATGGACTCAAGCAAGGCTCCGGTGATATCTTGTATATCTCTTCTTTTATTTTTTAAACCGGCATCGTAGTAATAAACTCCTGATTCCTTTACTTCTCCCTGTTCATAAGCAATCCGTGCTTTGTTGTATATTTCAACTGGTGAAACATCCCCGCCTTGATATGCATAAATCCCTGCTTTCAATGCTACTCTGATTTTATAGCAGTTCATTGTAATAGGGAAAGCACAATAATGATCTAAAACTTTCTTAATTTCTTCTTCGTGGTCTACCTCCCCATCTTCACATGCAAGTACAATCAACTCATCTCTTTCATATGAATAAACGGTTTTTTCACCGTAACAATGCATTAGCTTTTCTACCAAATCATCAACTATACCAAATGACAATTTATTATCAACACATTTTTCAATTTCACTTAAGTTTGTTATTTTAATTGTTATAAGTTTTAAATTTTTTCCTGATTTGATGATGTTTTCGATATCATAAAAAAGCTTTTTTTCATTTGGGAGATTATAGAAGGGACTTTTCAGGTTGCTTTCTTGTTTTTCTTTATTTAATTTATTTATTCTGTTAATCATATATCCTGTTAAAAGACCTATAAATGAGAACATAATTAAACGTGAGATCCAATTTATCGGGTCCTGCATAATGCCAATAGAAACATCAAGAGGCATTAAAGGACCGGCAAGTATACCGCAGACCATTCCTGCTACCAACCCGACATAAGGCCCCCAAAATAATGAAGATAGAATTGTTGGAATATACATTAAGTGCACAAAGACCTTTTTAGTACCGCCTGTTATATAAACCAAAAATGTTACAGCAGCAATCAGAATACTTATCAGCAAGATTTTAACTAAGTTAGTCCGGCAATTTCTGCTCACTCGTTTGATTATTGAGCTCATAAGAAATTTCTCCTTTCAATGCCGTATATCTTTACTTTCTATTGCTGTTAGGTTTTAGTTTTAAGCAGTCTGTACCGTCTCATTGACGGTAAGACTGCTTAAATAATTTGTACCACAAATAAGAAGTACTAATCATTAAAATGAATCTGTCATGTCTCTATTTTATGCGTTTAATCTTGAGCTGCTTTCTTTTTTGTTCAAGCATTTCAATATTCATATCGAGAATTGGGTTTACGAATTTCCTGTTTCTCTCTTCAAGAAACCTTTCGCGCTCCTCAGGCATCATATCCTTTATGGCTTCTTTAGCTGATACCACCTTTATGCCCTGTTTCCTAAGCTCTTCAATTTCTCTGTCCATTATTTCCTCAGATTCCTTATCCATTGCGTCAAACACTGCATCAAGGGCCTCATCAAAGTTGTCATGCATTGAAAGAATCATCACAGCCTGATACAATCCGTTTTTTTGCGGAACAACAGTGTATTTGTGTCCTATCCGCTTTATTACCATGCTATACACCTCCAACCCATTTATTATGTTTTTCGATGCAAAACCATAAAAAAGCCTTCCTGCCATGACCTGACAAGAAGGCTATAATTCAATCATTATAACCACCTCCTCATCGGTGCTGGCTTTACCACCTTACAGCTTTGCTGCAGGTTGGTACAGGGTCATCGAGCCAACTCTCTACCCTGACTCTTAATAAGTCGGTTAAACTTTCCAGATCTATTGTACAATACTTTCCAACAGTTTGCAATTTAGATCCGCCTTAGTCTGCCTATCCATCAAGCAGACTAAAGCATAAGCTTCTAGTCCAGGGAACTATATAATATAACCATCAAAAAAAGTTAGATTATTTTTTGCTTAAAATTTACTTTTGTATTCAGAAGGACTTATGCCATATTCTTTCTTAAACATATTTGAAAAATTGAACGTATCCTTATAGCCACAACTTCGTGCAGCTAAACCGGAATATAAACAATGGTCGTGAACGGTATAGCATTGTTTCCCGATGCTCCGACCGAAAGGGGAGTAAGACACTGCAATCCTTTTTAAATATAAAAGGTAATGGGCAAGTCATGCACCTGGAAAAGACAGCATAGATAAAATCAAAATTTGCTAACCGGCAGTTCCATATTATTGGATTATGTATCGGAACTGCCGGTTAGCAGTATGGGGTATTTCCTTGTTCAATAATTACTTGATTTAGTCTAAAATCTGCTGCTGTACCTGTTTAAATCATAATGCATTAATGCTTGTTTATAAGCTCCATAAGGTCATCTCTCTCTAGAAGTTCATTGAAGAGTTTTTCGGCTTCGCCGTAATATTCTTCGGAAGAGATTTCCTTGTCAAGAAGCCCGTCTTCAATCGAAAGTCTGACGTAATAATCTACTGGGTATTCCCAGTAAAGGTTGCTGGACTTGTTATACATACCTTCCTTGCATTCCTCGATTGAAAGGAAATCGTCATATTTGGTCTGGAATTCAAGGTAGTCTTCAACGGTAAATTCAGAACCTGCAATTTCACTAAGTTTTTTGGATGCAACTTCAGCGAACTTTTGCGGGTCTTTGTCAAATTCCCTTATTGTGGCATACATTACCGCTATTGTTCTCAGTGCGGCCTCACGGTTTTCTAGCATAAACCTGTCGGTGGACACCATTGTATCATACCACAATCCTGCAGGTCCCAGAATATCCGAACCGCCGGCATCAACAAACTGGTCAGGCATTTTAACAAGTTTCTGCTGCTGTGGCAAGCTGCCAATATAGAAGTCTGTGTTTATTCTGCGATAATGTCACCTTATAATATTTCAGCGAAAATGTCACTG
>CAZPMC010000025.1:0-31066 GCA_964587755.1 uncultured Oscillospiraceae bacterium | reverse complement strand
AACACTGGTCGAGAAGTTAATTGAAGATAATGTAATAAATAAGGAAATTGTTGATTTATACCGGCCTCGAGAGCTTGTTCATAAACTAATTTGGAGGAGGAATATTGAAAAAATATCGTCTGAACAACAAGAGCCAGTAAAGTAATAGTCACGCACATTAACGTAATTTTAATTCTCAAACTGACAGACCGGGTCCTTTTTAGCATAGCAATCCCCTTGATATATATATGTCCAAATTAATTATATCATTGTTTTTTATCAGATTAGTATGATTATATTGAAAATTTACTATGAAGAAATTGTCCTAACGGCTACAATTCCTGCTGAGGCTTTAGATATTTCTCAGATATATTGCCTAAATATGATTTGAGGCATATAATAATAACATATCAAATTAATTTGATGTGAGGTGATAATTTGGCACTCGCTTACAATGAATACACCGAGGTTTTTAAAGCATTTTGTGATGAAAAACGATTGCATATACTTGAACTACTTCGCAGCGGAGAAAAATGTGCCTGTGTTTTGCTGGAACAACTGGACTTAGGACAGTCAGGACTTTCCTACCACATGAAGATTCTGGTTAAGTCGGGTATTGTGGTGAGCCGACAGGAAGGCAAATGGACTCACTACAAAATAAGTGAAAAGGGTATCACTTATGCCAGCCTTTTGCTAAAGGAGCTGACTACACCAAACACGGTTACAGATGAGAACAACTGCTGCAAATAATAGGCCATTTGACAATGGCTTTTAAAAAGTAGAACACATCAAAATTATTTGATATAACTGTTTTTTTACTGAAAGTGAGGCTTATATCTTATGCTAATATTAAAGGCAATTTGGGATTTTTTACAGAACCAAATACTCGGGATGAAATGGTTGAATCAATTAATTCGCGACGGTCTGTCAAATATGGGTCTTGACATCACCAACCGCTGGGTTGGAAGCATTCAATTTTTCGTTTATGATATTATAAAAATTACGTTGCTTTTATGTTTCATAATTTTTATTATCAGTTATATACAAAGCTATTTCCCACCTGAACGCAGTAAAAAAATATTGGGACGTTTTCATGGTGTTGGAGCAAATTCAATAGCTGCACTTCTTGGAACGGTAACACCCTTCTGCTCATGCTCTTCCATACCTCTTTTTATTGGTTTTACAACTGCTGGCCTGCCTCTGGGAGTGACCTTTTCGTTTTTGATATCCTCCCCCATGGTTGACCTTGGTTCTCTGGTTCTCTTGATGAGCATTTTCGGTGCGAAAGTCGCTATTATGTATGTGATCGTTGGGCTGATTATCGCCATAGCCTGCGGTACAATTATTGAGAAGCTGCATATGGAGAAGTATGTGGAAAGATTCATTATGACTGCTGGAAGCGTAGACTTGGAAGCCCCGGAGCTGACAAGAAAAGATCGTCTTCTATATGCCAAGGAGCAAGTGCTTTCAACCTTCAAAAAGGTATTCCCTTACATCCTTATCGGTGTAGGTATTGGGGCAGTCATCCATAACTGGATTCCGGAAGGATGGGTAGATACAGCACTTGGCACCAATAACCCCTTCGGAGTAATACTGGCAACACTAATCGGGGCTCCGATGTATGGCGATATTTTCGGTACTATTCCCATTGCGGAAGCTTTGTTTGAAAGAGGAGCACAGCTTGGGGTTATCTTATCCTTTATGATGGCAGTTACCACACTTTCGTTGCCCTCCATCATTATGCTTCGTAAGGCTATAAATCCAAAACTACTGGCAGTATTTGTTGCTATGTGTACAATTGGAATTATTATTGTCGGATATTTGTTCAACGCTTTTCAGGCGATAATAACATAGGAGGAGATAAATTATGTCAAAAGCAATTACATTTGTAGGAGATAATACTGATTGGACACCAAGCAGAGGGTTAACACAGGAGAGCTCGTGCTGTTCCTGTAAAAGTGGGGTGGGTATAAAAAAGAAGATTGTTGTCGAGTACCTCTATCTCGATCTAGAAACCTGTGAACGTTGTATCGGAACGGACAAGGTACTTGACGAGGTTATGATGGTACTTACCCCGGTACTAGAAATTGCCGGATTTGAAGTAGAATATAATAAAATTGAGATGGAGACATCAGAAATTGCAGCGCAATATAAATTTCTTTCCTCCCCAACTATCCGTGTAAATGGGCAAGACATTTGTCAATCTGTTGCAGAAAACAGCTGCGACTGTTGCAGCGATATTAGCGGAACCGATGTAAACTGCCGGGTATTTGAGCATGCCGGCGAATTCTATGAAGTGCCCACGAAAGAGATGCTTGTCAAAGCCATTCTAAATGCTGTATTTGGGCAAGTTAAAACTAGCTGTTCCTGCGGCGAGTATGAGCTGCCGGCAAACCGAAAGTATTCTGTGTTGATTCCAAGATCAAGCCCAACTGCCATTATGATAAAAAAAAGAAATCTGATAAGTGCACCTTTACTATCAGCCAGGCTTTATGCGTCGAAATTCCATTTTCAATATATATTGATGTAGACGTTGATGAAGGAATTATCTGCTGTGGTAATCCTGAATTGGGCCCATGCAAACAATATTATAGGGAGATTGATTGCACAGATCAAAATGAAGATTTTGAAATATCCGTAGATTTAATGCGTGCACTCTTACTATCGGGTTCTATAAGAATAACCCCGATGTAACCAATTCACTGATTTCAGACGCCGGCGGTTCAATAATATTGGGTATTGACGCTCAGGGTTTAAGCTTTACTGTTACAGCAGCCAACGCAAATGATGTGCTGGACTTTAATACACCAATTCCACCGGCACCGCCATCGCCGCCGTTTTCCAACCAATATCAGGTTCTTTATGCTCAGCTTCTTGCAGCTAATTTGAATGTGCAGAGACTGATTAACGCAGGTGTGCCAGTTTGTCCTTTTATTACAGATGCGATTAATGCAGCAAATGACTTCCTGGCAACCTCTCCTGCAGGCGGAATGGCAGGTGCACCGGATGTTCAAGAACCCTTAGCTCGATTTAATGAAGGAAATGCACCGGGATGCCCTCCCCATTGTGATTGACAATTAAAGTAAAGAAAAGCAAAGGGAACGGTTTGTTCCTTTTGCTTTTTATAATTTTAAATCCTTTTTATGTTTATTAATGCTCTTAAATCTCATCCAATCAGGAATTAGCAACCTTAATCCGCCCTTCTTGCTGGCACTGGCGGAAATACTCTGAAGAACTATAAATCCAAACAGGAATCCCGATGTTATAATTCGCGGCCAAGACGCTTCAACTATTCCCAGCAACGGCACTACACGTTCTATAAGAGCGTTTATTAATACACCAAAAAGAGTTCCTATTGGAAGTCCGATACCTCCTGTCAGCATTGCACCGCCAATAACGCTTGACGAAATTGCATCAATTTCATAGCCATATCCGTTACCTGGATTCCCTGACGGGGCGAAAAGAGTGTAGAGAAAACCTCCGATGCCTGCCAATAACCCGCAGAGCACATGGGCTAAAAACTTTGTTCTCTTGACGTTAACTCCCATCAGCAGGGCACTTTGCGCGTTACCCCCTATGGCATACAGGGCACGGCCGAATTTTGTCTTTTTCAGTACAATGATCAAAACTATCAAAACAACAATAGCCACTATGGCTGCCGGAGTAAGATAGGCTATGTCTCTTGTACCGTTCTTGCGCTCATTATACAAAAACGGTATAAACATCTTAGCACTTGACCATTTCATGAACAGCTCATCTGTTATCGGTACGGATTTTGCGTTTATTACACTTATCATTCCCCGAGCAAAAAACATTCCAGTTAAGGTCACAATAAAGGGTTGTATTTCCATGTAAGAAATCAAAAATCCTTGAACAATGCCAAAAGCCAAGCCTATACCCAATGATACCGGTATTGTCCATACGGCATTTACCCCGCCATTTAATAGCATTACTGCAATGACCATACTAACCAATCCGGTTACCCCGCCCACAGAAATGTCTATGCTTCCGGTTATTATAACGACAGTCAGCCCAAGAGCAAGCATCAGCAAATAGGCTTTATTGTTAAACAAATTAAAAAAGACAGAATACTTTGTAAAGTTGCTGCTCGTAAATGCAATGGATGAAATAATATAAAGAATAACAAAAAGAGAAATTGTAACCAACAGTAAGAATTTCGTGTTGCTCATACCTTTTTCTTTGTCCTGTATGTTTAACTTAATATTGCTGTTAATATTGCTTTTCATATCACCTTTCATTGCATTAACCTCCAACAGATACATTCGCGCCGAATGCTTTTTGGGTTAGCTTTTTGAGATTTTTCTTAAACACATCACTGCTGGCAACAATAATAAGAATAATGATAACCGCTTTAAAAACATATAGTTGATCCGCACGCACATTCATCGCGTATAGCGTCGTTGTAATAGCCTGAATTGTATATGCCCCTATAACAGAGCCAGCTATACTGAATTTGCCGCCGCCAAGCATGTTGCCGCCTAAAGCTACGGCCAATATGGCATCCATCTCTATCCCTAAACCTAATTCCCCGGAATTTACACTGCCTACACTGCTTGATTCAACTAACCCCGCAACCCCTGCCAATATTCCACAGGCAACATATGCCATAAACACAATGGCGCGGGAATTGAGGCCAACGAGACGGGATGAAGAATCGTTTATACCTACACTTTGAATGAAAAGGCCAAGGCTTGTCAGTTTTATAAGCAGAGCTACGAGTATAATCATAACAATAGCTACGATGATCGTCGTTCTAACCGGGACACCGGGTATTTGAACACCCAACCACTTATAAACCGGATTCATTATATAAATTGTCTGTCCATGGGTTATTTGTTTTGATATGGACCGCCCTGCGGTAAACAAAATAAGGGTAGCGATCATTGGCTGGATTTTAAGGCCTGCCACCAAGAAACCGTTAAAGGTCCCGCATAGCGCCCCGCCGAGCAACCCGACAAAAAGCGCCAATAAGTATGGGTTATGAAATACATCCGTTCTATATTCGGGACCATTTAGCAATAGCCCGCAAAAGCTGGCTGCAACTGCCATAATAGCGCCTACACTAATATCCGGACCGCCGGATGCTGCTATAACCAATGTCATTCCCAGCGTTACAATAATCAATCCGCTGGCTTCATCCAGAATATTGGGTATATAACCTGAAAGCAAGCCGTTAGTAATTGAAATATTAAAAAATGTGGGCGTTGTTATGATATTTTGAACCACCACAATAAGTAAAACCACTAACGGGACAGTTAATCGGCTCTTTAAAAGACTCATTGCAAGCGGCTTTAATGAAGTTTTTTCAGCTCTGCCTCGTTTATTCAAATCTTTCAATGTTATCATCACCCCCTGCTATTGTCCTCATTATTGTACTTTGATTAAGATCTGCCCCTGTCAATTCTCCGACTTTGCGCCGATCCCGCATTACTACCATTCTGGAGCATGTTCTTAGCATTTCATCCATCTCTGAGGAAATAAAAGCTACACTCTTACCTTCAGCGGCTAGCTTTAATATAAGCCTTTGTATCTCTGTTTTTGTACCCACATCAATACCACGGGTCGGCTCATCTAGTATCATCAGCTCCGGATTGGTAAGCAGCCAGCGAGCCAATATCACCTTTTGCTGGTTTCCGCCGGATAGACTCTTAACCGGCGTTTCTCTGCTTGTGGTTTTTATGTTAAGCAGCTCAATGTACTCATCAGCGAATTTCTCCATTTCCTTTCGGGTCAGGCAGTTAAACATTCCTTGCTTTGCCTGAAGAGCAATGATAATGTTTTCCCGGACTGAGAGTTCCGGCAAAATACCGTCAACCTTTCTGTCCTCCGGCAAATATGCCATACCTTTCATCATTGCATCCAGAGGCTTCTTTATCTTCACTCTTCTGCCTTTAATGAACAGCTGTCCTTGAACTGCCTTGTCAGCACCGTATATTGCCCGCACCAGCTCGCTTCGTCCTGAGCCCAGAAGACCGCTTAAGCCGATAACCTCGCCTTCGTACATTTTTAAATCAAAAGGTGCAATCTTTGATGTGCCGCTTGATAAATCGGTAGCTTCTAAAATCGGTTCCTCATCTTCAAACTTTGATTCGTCTTTGTCCACATTGAGATTTGAAAGATTTTCAATTTCCTTGCCCATCATTTTAGTCACAAGCTCAAGCTTTGGTAAATTCTCAATCTCATACTCTCCTACCAACTCACCGTTTCTGAGCACTGTTATGCGGTCGCAAATCTCATAGACCTGATCTAAAAAATGGGTAATAAAAACAATTCCAACTCCCTTATCCTTTAGCTGTCTCATAAGATTAAAAAGCTTTCTTACTTCATCAGCATCCAGGCATGAGGTAGGTTCATCAAGAATCAGATACTTACAATCTGTGCTAACAGCACGTGCTATTGCTATCATCTGCTGTACTGCAATAGAATAGCTATCCAGCTGCACCGTCGGATCGGCTGAAATGTTTAGCTCAAGCAATAATTCCGCGGCCTTGCGATTCATTTTTTTCCAGTCAATTAACCCCATAGTCCGTGGCTCACGTCCGAGAAACAGGTTTTCTGCCACTGTAAGATTCCAGCATAAATTAACCTCTTGGTAAACCGTGCTGATACCATGTCTTTGCGCATCCTCCGGCGAACGTATCACAACAGGCTTCCCTTCCAGACTAACACTTCCCTCATCCATCGGGTATACTCCTGTTAATACCTTGATAAGTGTCGATTTCCCTGCTCCGTTTTCTCCCATCAGTGCATGTATTTCACCTCGGCGAAGCCTGAAATCAACATTTTTCAATGCGATAACTCCGGGGAATGACTTAGTGATGCCTGTCATCGTCACAGACGTGTTGCTTTGTTCATTCTTTACTATACTCATAGTAATACCTGCCTTATTTAATACGCTATTCAATCATTATGATAAAATCATAAGTCTTGGCTCAGGGAGAACTTTTTAAGTCTCCCCGAGCCAAGCCTTCTATTAGGGGTTTACATCAAAATTCCGGTCTGTTCAGCTTGCATACATATTAATATGCACGGGCATCAATGATTTCCTGAGTTATGGTGTCATAGAAGAATGCAGACTCTTCAACAACTTCAATTTTGTTGGGAGCTTCGCCGGCTTCAATCTTATTTATAATCTCTGCAACCTTCGGCCCATGCAGAGGATTACACTCAACGTTGCAATTGATTTTTCCTTCCAGGGTCATCTGCAGATACGCCCTGTTTGCGTCAAATGAAATTATTGCAACACCATCATCTCCGCCAACCTTCTTACCAGCTTCCTCGAGAGCCTGGATGGCGCCGTCTGCCATGTTGTCATTTTCTGCATAAACAACATTTATTTTATCGCCATACTGCTGAATCCAAGATGCCATAATTTCTTTTGCCTTGTCGGTGCTCCAGTCACCGGTCTGCTGTGCAAGCAGTGTCCAGTTGGGGTGGGCATCGACAGCTTCTTTAAGAGCCTCACTTCGCCCTACCTGAGCAGAAGCACCAAGCTGTCCCTGAATATTTACGATATTAACTTCCTCGTCATCGCTGAATCTGGTAGCAATCCAATCAGTAGCTTTTACACCCTCTGCCTTGAAGTCTGCTCCGACCCAGCAGGTATAAAGGTCTTCGCTGGCATTGATAGTACGGTCAACCAATATAACAGGTATACCGGCTGCCTTTGCATTTGCCAGAACAGTATCCCAGCCATCCATGTTAACAGCAGCAATAACTATGTAGTCAACCTCCTGGTCAATGAAGCCTTGAACGTCAGATACCTGCTTTGCAGCATCGTTGTTGGAGTCAGCAAGAATCAATTTAAAGCCGTTTTCTTCGCTAAGTGTTTCCTGCATAGACTTGGTGTTCGCCTTGCGCCAATCGGACTCGTCCGCTTTACACTGGGCAAAACCGACTGTAATCAGGCCTTTTTTCCCCGATGTCTTGATAGCTTCGCATCCACATATGC
Source organism: uncultured Oscillospiraceae bacterium (assembly GCA_964587755.1). GTDB lineage: Bacteria > Bacillota > Clostridia > Acetivibrionales > DTU013 > CAZPMC01. The sequence goes on along the minus strand of CAZPMC010000025.1, from coordinate 23,115 downwards.
CAAATACCAATGCCACAACAAGAAGAAGAACCAGATACTTTTTCATTTTAATTTCCACCCTTTCCAATATAATTGAGTTTGTTCCCTCTTTCCTTATATCATATTGGAAAATTTGATAAAATATCCATTAAAGAAATGCGTAAAAATTCCAACAAGTTCAATTAGATAGTTAACTTACATTATTTAACATTTAAACAAGGCCTGAATCAATCGTAAATTTTCACCCATTTATAGTAAAAAAACGAACTTTTTCCTAACAGGTTTTTAATATTTCCTGCCTTCAATCATCTCTTGAGTGATGGTGAAGCAATCAAACTGTCCTTCGTCAATGATTGTTACCCGTTCTATCTGCTCACCCCGTTCCAATTTACGGATTACATCGTCAACATAAGGACCTTGCAGCGGGTTACATTCCACCACCAACCCGATTTTTCCTTTCAGGCAATACTCCAGTCCAAGTCTTGTAGCATCAAAGGAGATTACTATCACACCATCAGTAGCATCACATTTTAACCCTGCCTCTTCCATTGCATCGATTGCACCAAGTGCCTCCCCATCATTCTCACAATAGACCACGTCGATATCCTTTGTTTGCGTAAGAATTGCTCCCATGACCTCATAAGTCTTAGCCCTGGTGAAGTCACCGCATTCCTGGGCTACCAATTCCCAGTTGGGCTTGCGTTTAATAGCATCTTCTAATGCTTCAGTCCTGCCAATCTGTGCAGAAGACCCGATAGTCCCTTGAATATGTACGATTCTCAATGTTTCATCCGATCTTCCCTGCTCTATCAGCAAATTTTCAAGCCATTGGACTGCTTTTTCCCCCTCCTGGCGGAAGTCTGAGCCGATATAAGCCGTATATAAGCTTTTATCCACCAATTCAATATCGCGGTCAATCATAATAACAGGAATACCGGCCTCCTTTGCCTCCTGAAGAATTGAATTCCAGCCTGTTTCAACCTTGGGGGAGAAAACTATATAGTCCACATCCTGCTGAATAAAGTTTCGAATCGCCCGTATCTGGTTTTCCTGCTCCTGCCTTGCGTCATTATAAAATAACTCATAGCCGTTTTCTACGCTCAGTGCATTTTTAATACTTTCAGTGTTGGCCACACGCCACTCTGATTCGGCACCTACCTGTGAAAAGCCGACCACGATCAAATTTTCTCCTGAAACTTTGTCCGACGGCTGAACATCTTTTTCACAGCCGTACAGAAGCATTGCAAAGCATACAACTACCAAAATAATTATTTTTTTCATATATTCATCTCCTGCCTATCCGCTAAAATCTACCTATGCCGTTATCATTGGAATCGTTACCAGGGTTCTTGTACCCACATTCGGCTTACTTTCTATGGTTAAACCATATTCTGCACCGAACAGTATTTGAATTCTCTGGTGTACAGCCTTTAAACCAAACCCCTCGGACTTGCCGCCCTTAAGGGATGCTTTCACCATATTCAAACGCTCCTCTGTCATTCCGATACCGTCATCGTACACCTCCAAGATAAGGTGTTTGTCTTGTACTTTACCACTCACACGGATAAAGCCTTGGCGGCGTTTTGTTTTAATTCCGTGATACAGCGCATTTTCAACCAAGGGCTGTAGAGTGAGCTTGGGCAGTATGAAGTCCTTAAGCTGTTCTGGAACATCAATTTCATATTCCATCAAATCTCTGTATCGTATTTGCTGAATTTCCAAATAACTTCGTACATGCCTCTCCTCCTCTGCGATCGTGATAATATTTTGACCTCGGCTCAGTGAAAAACGGAAAAAGCTTGAAAGGCTGTCTACCATCTTGACCGCTTGGCTAATTTCTCCGGATTCAGCCAGCCATATAATAGTATCAAGGGTATTGTAAAGGAAATGGGGGTTTATCTGCGCCTGAAGCAATGCTAATTCAGTGCGTCTGCGATGCTTTTCCTGCTCTGTATTCTTATCTATCTGCACCTTAAGACGGCCGACCATCTTCTCTATTCCGTCGGAGAGAAGCTGCACCTCCACCACATCAGCCTGAATAGGTTCGCAAACCAGCAAGCTGCCTTTTCCAATGGCTTTAAGCCTTTGACAAATCTTATCGATAGGTTCAACTATTCTGGAGCTTAGTTTTCTCGATTTTTTTAATAAAAAATAAAGTAATACAAGTGACAAAACCACAACTATACTTATTAAAACAATCATGTTTCTAATCATGGTCGTCTGCAGGGCGTTTAAGTGAGCTGCCTCGTGATAAAGATAAATATACATATACTCCTGAATTAAATCTGTCAGGATATAGATATTGTCTTCCAGTTGTTCAATGCGGGAATCATATTCCTTCGTTTCTGCAATCAACTGAATCTTGCCCACAAGATTTCTGCACAGGTTAAGAACACTGCTTATAGCACGAAGGCTATTGGCTTCTGTTGTCGTTTCATACAGCTCCTGTGCAATGTTCTCAGCAGCTTGAACCTCTTTAAGCGGCAGGCCTTCAGAATATTGGCTGTCAATTACGTAATAATACATTTTTAAATCAATATCATCCTTGAAATTTTGATTGAAGGCTGAGGCCATCGCCACATTTTTTAGGGTTGCATGGTATTGAAGGGCGTATCCTACTGCGATAAACGCGATTGAAATAATAACTATCATCAGCGGTAGTGCAACTATCAGAATCATCTTCCAGAGCTTACTTTGCAGAGTCATTTTTTCTTTTTTTAATGCTTGTCTGTGTTTTGCTCTCATTTTTTGCATCCTCTTCGAAATTCGTTAGGAGTTAGACCTGAAACCTTTTTAAATACATAACTGAAATAATGGGGATCCTTATAGCCTATGGCGGTTGCAATCTCGCTTGAACGCATCTTCGTATGCTTAAGCATCCGCTTTGCCTCATCAATTCTTTTGTTGGTGAGATACTCTATAAAGGTTTGTCCGACTTCCTGACTAAATACCGTCGAAAAGTAATTTGGACTAACATTAGCTGTCTTGGCCACTCTGTCAAGGGATATGGATTCCTCTGAATAATGCTCATCAATAAATCTAATAGCTTTGGCAAGCATATTGCATTGGTGTCTTTTACTTTCGTGGTCGCGAAGCTCCATAGCCTGTCCTATAACCTGACACATATAATCCCTTGCCTTCTCCGGTGTTGACAGGCCGTCGTCCGGCCAGAATTCCAACGGCCAGAAGCTATCCACACGGCAGCCTATTGAGTCTAAGTATTTGACGGCTGCAAAGTAAACCGTCATGGTAAGATATCTGCAAAACAAAGTGGGAGATACGGCATCTTCACCGGCACTTTGCAGGAGCTTGTCTATAAAGCGGTCAACATCCTTGCTCTCACTCTTACTTAAAAAGTCCCGGATACGTTCCTCCGAACATAGATAATGATATGATAAGGCACGGCTTGCCTCCGAAAAGCAGTTTGGCAAGGCACCAAGCCTTGAAACCGGTGTTCCGTGTGCAATATGCCAGCTTACATCGCTGCCGCCCATAGAACAATAGCCTTTGATACTCTCGATGCAATCAACAGTTCTTTGGACAATATCATTTTGTTCTCCCTTAACTAAAATAGCATATTTGGAAGCACTCCATCTGAATAAAATCAATTCAGGGTGGCTATGAATAAACTGTCTGATTCTATTATGTATCGCTAACACTTTGTCAGTTACATCAGTAGAGCCTTCGGCTGTACTTGCGTCGTAATTGGCACCTTTCAAAGAAAAAAGCACAATATTGTAATAGGGGGCATTAACATCTATTCCCATAGCCTTTGCAGTTTCTGAAATCTCTAATACGCTTAAGCCTCCGCTCACAATTTGCTCAAAAAACTTTCTGCGTGAGTAGGATTCGTATTCCTGTGCCTCCCGCCTGACCTTTGCAAGGTACTCCTGCTGCTTTTGTTCCTCCTCCATTTTCTTTTGAAGGGCAGCTAAAATCTCCACTATTTTTGCCTTTGCTATCGGTTTTAGAAGATACTGATCCACACCCAGCCGGATCGCTTGCTGCGCATAAGAAAAATCATCATACCCGCTGATGATGACGATTTTCATATCCGGAAACTCCTTGCGGACTAATTCAATAAGCGCCAGTCCGTCCATAAACGGCATTTTGATATCGGTAATCAACAGATCCGGCTTGATTTGGCGTATCAAAGGAAGAGCCAGCTCCCCGTCCGGAGCATCTCCGGCGTATTGAAAACCATACTGCTCCCAGAGAATATTGTTCCGTATACCCTCCCGGACAACGATCTCATCTTCGACAAGAAAGACCTTAAACATTTCGTCCCCTCTTCTAAAAGAACTAGTAGACGCGACAAGCTTTTTTTGCTTTTTTGTGCTCTTATACCAATAATTGTATACTATTATTTAATACTCCGCAATATCTATTTAAACCACAAAATAATAACCGGCCGTGTTGGCCGGTTATTTTATAAAGCTTTAACTTGAGATTTTTTAACTTCATATCCTAGTTTAGTAATAGCATTTTCAACATCTTCAATCTTAATTTTTTCATCGTCAAAGTTAAATTTCGCTTTGCTGGAGTTAAACAATACGTTTACACTTTCTTTGTCCACCCCGTCTAAAGACTTTATAGCATTTTCTATTTTTTGCATGCATGACGGGCATGTTAATGTTCCTAATTGAATAGTTGCTTTCTTCATATTAATCTCTCCTCCCTCTTATACTAATTATATTTTACACCAATTTTAGCTTCTAAAACCTTAATTTATATCGAAGCAGTCTCATTCCGTTTAAAATTACCACCAATATACTTGCCTCATGTGCAAGCATTCCAATGGACATGTTCATCCATTCACTGAAGAATACGCTTGCAAGAAGAACCAATACTACTCCCACCGCAATAAAAATATTTTGTCTCATATTTCTGGCTATTGCTTTTGTTAAGCCTAATGCATGGGGCAGCCGGCTGAAATCCGAATTCATTAAAACAACATCCGAGGTTTCAATTGCCACATCTGTGCCGCTTCCCATGGCAATTCCTATCTGTGCAAGCGCCAATGAAGGGCTGTCATTTACTCCGTCCCCAACAAATGCTACAATTTTGCCCTTAGCTTGCAGCTGTTTAATATATGCTGATTTATCCTGGGGCAGCATATGCCCGTGTGCTTCTGTCAATCCCAGCTCCCTTGCAACCAGATCAACCGTTCCCTGGTTATCCCCCGAGAGAACTACCAGGTTTTTAACACCCAATCTTTTCAGTCTATTGAGGTCCTCCTTTACACCCGGACGAATCTGGTCACGAATGCCCATCAGTGCCTTTAATTCACCATCAACAGATGTCAGAACAAGTGAATTCCCGTTTTCTTCAAATCTTGCAATATCTGCGCGAGCTTTTTCGCTTAATCGGACATTCTCTTTCTCCATCAGTGCAACATTTCCAACTGCAACTCTATGTCCTTCTACATCAGCTACAATACCGCCACCCTTTACAACATCTGTTTTATCAACAGTATACAGCTTTGTTTCTCCGATATATTCTACGACTGCTTTTGCCAACGGATGATCAGATTCTTTTTCAACACTTGCAAGGTAACCCAATACCTCATCTTCGTTGTCTGCATAAATCTCTTTATCCGCTACCTTAGGATTTCCTATTGTCAATGTGCCTGTTTTGTCGAATACTATGGTATCAACCCTGCTAAAATCATTAATAACCTCGCTACCTTTCAAAAGAACACCGTGCCGTGCGCCGTTGCCAATGCCTGCTACATTTGAAACAGGTACACCTATTACCAATGCTCCGGGGCATCCTAGAACCAGTATTGTAATTGCAAGTTCAATATTTCTTGAAAATATCCATACAACAATAGAAAGAATTAAAACAGCCGGAGTGTAGTATTTTGAGAATCTGTCAATGAAGCGCTCGGCTTCTGATTTTGAATCCTGTGCCTCCTCAACCAGCTCAATAATTTTACCGAAGGTAGTATCCTCACCTACACGATCAGCTACTATTTGAATTGTTCCGTTTTCTAAAATCGTTCCGGCAAATACTTTAGAATCTTTCTTTTTACTTACAGGGACAGCCTCCCCAGTAATACTTGCTTCGTTAATATGCCCCTCACCTGTTAAAACTGTACCATCGACAGGGACCTTTGCTCCTGTTTTAACAAGTAAAATATCACCGACATCTACCTCATCTACCTCTACCTCCTCAAATTCGCCGTTATCCATTTGCTTCAAAGCGCTTTCTGGAGCCATTTCAGTTAATTCCTTAATCGCAGAGCGTGTTTTATTCAGTGTACGCTCCTCCAGGTAAGCTCCAAATAAGAACAGGAATGTAACAATAGCAGATTCTTCAAAGTTTTTAATAATAAAGGCCCCGGTAACTGCAACAGTTACTAAAACGTCGATGCTGACAACCTTTACTCTTAATGCTTGATATGCTTGGATTGCTATAGGCAAAATGCCTAATATCGAGGCAATAATCAACGACCAGGCAGCTATATTTTCGTTTTTAAAACCTAATCCGGCAGTAAATCCAATGACAATTAGAATTGCACTGACTGCCGTAATTTGGTTTTTCTTGCTTAATATAAATCTCTGCATATTGACTCCCCTCCTTTACCAGTTTTTTGTTGGAAGCATGTAATCATCCTTTTTGCTCTTGATACGCTTTATCAACCTCTGCCAGCATATTGTATACCGCTTCATAGCTTTCACACACATCAGCCGGAACCTTGTAGTTATCTGTAATTTCTCTCAATTTGGAGAACTCTTCATTTAGTTCGGGTTTTTCTGCTCCAGCCTCTTTCATCTTCTTCACAATCGAATCAAATACTTTTCGCACCTCATGAAATTCCGGATGATTATCTCCATGAACCCGTGCTACAATCGGTACATATTGCCCCAATGTTTTAAAATTACTTTTAGTTACCTGGTTAAATTTTAAATGCTTTGACATATTCCATCCCTCTTTTCTCTTTCATATTTTCTCTTTATTATGATGATTTTATTGTATCAGGTATTTTAAAAATTTAATTTGACCTGCATCAAAATTGACAAAATAAATTAAAGGGGACGGTTCTTTCTATTTATCCCTTGTGTAAATATAAGGCAGGCTGATTAGCAGATGCAATAATCCTGTGAGGACAATTACAGACTGTGAAATGTGGTGAAGTTAGAATGCGGTTAATAGGAACATAATGGTTTGCCACGGACTGCAAACCCGCAGGTGTTGAGGCATGGACGCTGAATCACCTGCGCCCGCAATCTGTATAATGCACAATGATCATTACTATCGACTATCGGATAATTCGCCTTCAAATACTCGAAGTATCCGTTATTATCATTAGAAATGCCCCCTTCAACCACAAAAAAGTAATCCACGCCATGGTCAATAAAATATTTAATTTCGTCTTCCGGGTTCTGGGGGATATGATTATGGTACTTTATGTTTGCCCGGTATCCCCGGCGATTTACACCACTTAAATAAATTGGGTTTATGGATGCAACAGCAATAATATCATCCTTTTCTGTATACTTTTCAATAAACGCGACTGCAGTCTCGATTTTTTCATCTATTTTTATCTGGCTTCTGCTTCTCACTACACCCAGATAGGCTGTGGAGCAAACCAGCAATACCGTTGCAAAAACTGCTATCTGCTTTTTCCATTTCCATAGCTCACCGATAGCGATAGCACAAAGAATAGCTAAAACCGGAGCCATGAAGATAAGGTAATAGCCTAACCTTATGACAGCTGCTATCAACGCCCATTCCAAAAGAAAAGTAAATGCCCATACCAGAATAAAACGCCGTTTCGGAGAAAAGGATAACAGCAGACCTACGCACCCAAATGTTACCAAAACCCAGCCAAAATACATCGGCATATTAGTGAGGAAAAAGCTAAAGCCCTTTTTGGTAAAAATAGATAATATCTCATTAGTGAAAATGTGTTTTGCAGCGATTCCGTCTACAAATTTAAAAGTGGCAGTGACAGAAGCACAGAAATAATAAATAGCAGGAATGCCTAAGGCAATCAGTCCATAGCCATAAAAATATCCGGATCGTATACAATTTGTTTTTAGCTTCCTGATAAATGTATACAGTATCAGAATTCCAACAAATACTATAGGAGCCTTTTGGGTAATTGCAATAGCCACAAAGACTGCAGAAATCCACACATATACATTATTGTTATCAAAGTACCATCTCAAAAGATAGTAAACACCCCCGCAATAGAAAAACAGGGCAGGTGATTCCGGCATTACGGCTCTGGAATAAAGAAAAGTAATTGGCATAAACAGATATACAGCCAGTCCGATAGCAGACGGCAGTATTTTCGTAAACCTTCGCATTATCAAGTAGACGTACAATGCAGAACCGAGGAAAAACAACAGGTTAATCCCACGGAGTATAACTGGTGTTGTCTTATTTATCAGCTTAAACACTGATGCAGCCAGGAAGGGCATTATCTGAAGCTCAAGCTGCACATAATTATCTTTAGGCCCGTCATAATTGAACTGAGGCTTCATAATATTGTATTCACGCTGATAGAAGTTGACAGCAATGCTATAAGTGTCACCTTGTCTCCAGCTGTCATAGTTCTCCCAGGGAGGGTTTCTAAGAGTGGGCGACTGAATTCCAACAAAAATAAAGATGATAACCATTATCAACATCAGCGCCATCCATTTATTATTTTCCATAGCTTTCGAGCAAGACACCCCCCAAATTTAATTTGACTTGAATTCTTGCTTTTCTTGGTATATTTTCCTCCTTTTAGTTAAATTGTACCATTATCTTCTATATTAGTAAAGAAGCAAAGGAAGCCAAAGGGGTTCTTTGGCTTCCTTTTGTTTCCTTTCACTTCTATTCATTATTTTATTGCCTTTATGTGATTTTGTTCATATTCAAACTTACTTTATGAATAGCACTGGCACTTACTTGCTTAGGTGCTTTGACTAGCAATCCATCTTTTCTGTGCTTTATGCCAGCGGCTATGAATAAGCCTGGTTATTATACTAACCGGAACAATTTTTGCAGCAATACTAAATAATCGATTTATAGTGCCCGGGAAATATACCTTTCTTCCGTATAACGCCCTTGATATAGTTCTGTGTGCAACCTTCTCCAGGGCATTTGTTGTTAGCTCACCCCAAAAGCCCTGTGCTTCTATGGCATCTATGCAACTAGCTTTTGTCGGCATGCCGCCGGGACAAAGCGCAAGTACAGTTACATTTTCATCTTTAAGCTCCTGACCGAGTGCAAGTGAAAAGTCAAGCAAAAATCTCTTCGATGCCGCATATGTTGCTTTTAAAGGCATCGGATACATCGAAGCAAGAGAGGACACAAATACAATATGAAACTTCCCCGTTTTCCGGCGTATAGATAAAGTCTTATAAGTCATCCTCAATGTAGCTTCAATATTCACACGCAGAATTTCTGTAATATTGTCAAAGCTCACTTTAGCAAACCCGCCCTCATGGTCTATACCTGCAACATTCAAAAGCATATCCAGCTTGATACCGACTTCCTTTGCATAATTAATTAGACAATCAACTGCACTGTCATCTGTTATATCACAAGGTTTTATATAAACTCGGACATCATACTGACGTAATATACCATTTCTAACCTTTTCAAGACCTTCCGCATTAATATCGGTGAGTAAAATATCAAAGCCTCTGTCTGCACACTCTAGAGCAAAAGCCCTGCCGAGTCCGCCCGAAGCGCCTGTAATAAGTACCGTCAAATCCTTCACCCCCAATTAACTCCGCATAGCTGCTCGGATAATGTCCAAAGTCTGTCAGCATTTTCCTTGGTTACTTGCCTGCTATGGCAAGCTTCCCCTGACTTGTCGTAGTATAACCCTTTTGGAGGTTCGACTTGATTAAGTAGAAAAGAGTAGATTTTTGCTGGAACTTCCACAGATACTCCTCCCGCCTGCCGCATTTTCCAGATCAGTTTTACAATTCCACCTGTATCTTTAAACCCAATATCCGTTTTGACAAGTCCAGGATCAATTCCATATGCCGATATTCCACGATTTGCAAATCTGTCGTTTATACCATATGCAAACAGCAAATTTGCCAGTTTCGATTGCTTATATACCAAAAGCGGGTTGTATCCATGCTTAAACATTATATCCTTCCAACGCATTTCCATCCTTTTATGCGATGCGCTAGAAGTTATGAGGATTCTGCCTTTACACTTAATCAGATATTCAATTAGATAATAAGTTAGTAAAAATCCCGCAAGATGATTAACTGCAAACTGCTGCTCGAAGCCATCCTCAGTTGTCATATAATAGCTTCTTACGCATCCTGCATTGTTTATAAGTCCATAAAGCTGTCCATGACATTTAGCTTCGATATATTCTCTAATTTCATTGCCAACCCTCAAAACCTCCATTTGCCTCGATAGATCGCCGGTAAAAAATGCTATGGGTACATCAGGATAATCCTGCTTCAAACATTCAGAAGCTTTTCTGCAGTTTTCCTCACTTCGTCCAACCCCGATGACACTATATCTTGATGCAGCAAGTTCACGGCAAACAGCAAACCCAATACCCGAGGTTGCTCCCGTTACAACTATTGTTCTCATATTTGCCCCCCTCAGCTTACTTCATAAACCAGTTCCATTCATGCCAGAATTCAAATGCTCCCGCTGCAATAGCTGACAAAATATAAGCTAAAATAAGTGTTACTGCAAAAACAGCCAGCGAAATCAAAGCTATATTGCGAAGTTTTCTATGGGTCTTCATTGAAAATTGCGGATGTGCAGCTAATGATGGAAGCACTGCCTTACCAGAGGCAGCCGAGATGCAATTTTTGTGAAAACGTCCATAGGCACGCATCAACTGCCGGCAATACGAAGCACAGTATATGGTCCCAACCGCTGAAAGTACAGCTAAAGAAAGAAATACAACTGCGTAGATAATTCCACACCAATAAGGAATAGGCGGGATAAGTGAATAAATGTTAAAACCACCTATATAGCACACGCCTATTGTAGCTGATGCAATTGTAAATGTGCCGATTACTATAATCCAGGCAAACAGCAAGGCAAAAAAAGCACCAACAAAAATATCAGCAAATACGAGCCCGGTAATAATTATGGCTTTTTTACCACCGGTTTTTTTATCAATATTACCCGGTGTATATTGCAAAGCAATCTCTTCAAGTTTTCCAAGCTTTGCTGCAATTTCCTCTTCCGAATACCCATCGGCAAGCTTGAAGTCAAAATGTTCTTCGTACTCTGCAATTATTTCCTCAAAATCGTTAATATTATTATCACGCAACTTTTTTGTAAGAGTCTCAATAAATTCTTTTCTATTCATCTTCATTCTCCTTTAACATATTTTCTACTGCCCTGGTGAAGCTCATCCATTCAGCTTTATCTGCAAGATATTGTTTGCGCCCTAAATCAGTAATCTTGTAGTACTTTCTGGGGGGACCTCCGCTTTCTTCAGAAAGATAGGTTGTCAACAGCCCCTCGCTTTTTAGTTTGCGTAATATTGGATATACTGTTCCGTCCGATATGTTTATCCGCTTTGATAAATACTCTGAAACATCATATCCGTAAGAATCCTTGCGGTATAACATCGACAAAACGCACAGCTCGATAACGCCCTTTTTGTATTGAACATTCAATATCCACACCTCCAATACTGATCAGTTAATAGTATCTTTCCTTTACTACTAAACAATATATAATAGTAAATTATATTTGTCAAGCTTTTTTTGGGGGATTTTTTGGGGGACGGTTCTTCAATTTATTAAAAACTGAAGAACTGTCCCTCACATCATTTTTCAGATATAATAAAACCAATAGCATAGCCCGGCTTAAGCCCGGTTATATTTTATAAGAGGTGGGAATTATCATTAAAAAATCTTTATTGCTGCTATTGTTAATTTGCTTTGCTTTATTTTCCTTCTCCGGTTGTGCTGAGTTGTTCCCGAGCCCGGGTGGAGAAAATAATACTATAGAAAATCCAACAACGTCTGAACTTACAAACGAACCTGAGCCATCAGAAGAACCAGGTACAGAAGAAGAACCCGATACTAAAGAACCTGAACCGGAAGAAGGTACGGTAACAGAACCTGTTCCACTTGAGGCTCAAATAGAAAACATGACACTTGATGAAAAAATCGGGCAGCTGCTCATTGCCGGCTTTAAAGGAAAATCGCTGGACGGGCAGGTAAAAGCGCTGATTCAGAAATACCATGTAGGCGGCCTTATTTTATTTAAGCGAAACATCGCCAATTCCACCCAGCTGCTTGATTTAATGAACGGTTTAAAGGCAGCAAACGGCAAGAATAAAATACCTCTCTTCCTGGCTATAGACGAAGAGGGCGGCAAAATCAGCAGAATGCCAGAGGAATTGATGAACACCCCCGCCTGCCGTGTTATTGGCGAGAAAAACGACAAAGATTTTGCCTTTGGAATAGGCAGCGCAATAGGAAACAAAATAAAATCCTTTGGCTTTAATCTAAACTTTGCACCGGTTTTAGATATTGACAGCAATCCTGACAATCCCATTATTGGCGAAAGATCCTTCGGCCCGGATGAGAAAATAGTAAGCGAAATGGGCATCCAGGCTATGAAAGGCTTTCAATCACAAAATATCATTTCTGTAGTAAAGCATTTCCCTGGCCATGGAGATACCTTAGTTGACTCCCATATTGGATTACCAACCGTTGATAAGGATACAGACAGCCTGATGGAATTTGAACTGGTGCCATTTAAGGAAGCAATTAAACAAAATGCAGATGGAATTATGGTGGCACATATCCTGTATAACAGGATTGACTCCAAGTATCCTGCCACCTTGTCAGAGAAGATAATAACAAATCTTTTGCGGGAAGACTTAAATTATGATGGAGTAATTATTACAGACGATATGACCATGGGCGCAATTTTAGAAAACTATGATATTGGTGAGGCAGCTGTCCAATCAATTAAGGCAGGCTCAGATATTCTAGTAGTTTGCCATGGTTATGATAACGAAATCAAAGTATTCAATTCGTTGAAAACAGCAGTTGAGAACGGGGATATTACGGAGGAACGAATTGACCAAAGCCTTATGCGTATTCTTTCTTTAAAAAAGAAATACGCAATTTCAGATAAAATTATTAAAGATGTTGATATAGAGCAGATTAATAACAGGTTAGAACAGGTTCTTGGAGCGGAATGAAGTTAAGCAAAGGACAATCAAGGGAGACGGTTTTTTTCTTTTTCAAGAACCGTCCCTCTTGGATCCCTCCTGATTCAACCGCTCCCTACTTCTCCCTTTGCCTTAATGCCCGAAGCCTTCTATTTTCCATCCCGTCTGCGGTGACTCATAAACCATATGGCAATCCCATATTTGCTCACCGCTGCTAATCGTCAATTCCTTTCTGTATTGAAGATCAACCGTCACTCTATAAATTTTATTGTTTTTATCAAGTTCATCAATCAGCTCAGCTTTCAATAGCTTTGCAGATTTCAAATTGTCAAAATTCGATGCTGCCCCTATATCTGTATCCGTTAAAGGCAACCCGATTCCCTCGATAAATAACTCTTCATCTGGCATGTTGGCTGTTAAGCTTCCCAGCAGCGCTTTTTTAGAGATACAATAAGCTGCTGCATTTGTATTTTTATTATTTAACGCTGTGAAGTACTCCTCAATAACTTGCTCCGGACTCATCTTGGATAATCTGTCTTCTGTGTCGTCTGCCTTAATCATGTCAGCAAACCACTGATTAAGGGTTTTGCCTGTCACCTTTTCAAAGCTGCTTCCCTTCAAGCTGCAAGCGTTGAAGGTACTATGCCTGCCTGCGCTGACAAACGCACCAATGATTTTCCCGTCCCTCTTTACAACAATTCCTCTGCAATCTTGTATCGGATAAAATTCCTGAGGCATGCTCTCATGCAATCTGTAAATTCTGACATCTATGTGGTCGCTGTTGGAATATCCGCTCATGTCCAAGCCTATATCCTTTGAAAGCTCGTTATTATATGCAAAATAGTATGCATTTGGATTAAAACCGCTTAAGGTGGTGATGTTGTTGAGCTTGTTACTCATAGCGTTAATCTGATAATCAATCTTCCATCCATATTTCGCAAACAAAGCCAAGGAATCATCGTCATCAATATAGAAGCTGGCGTTTGTGTTTTCCAAAAGTGAATCAATATAACGAGCAAAATCTGTTCCCACCTCATAAAGGCCGCCATCCTTTTCGACAAAAGCTTTGTCATACAGCGTATCGTAGTAAAGTCCGCAGCTGTACCCGCCAATGTCATCAGACAATTCTATTATATACTGATTGGTATGATTGTTCTTCAAATCATCCTCCTGAGCAGGTGTCAAGCTGGCTTTAATGGTTGAATCGATGAATGCTACTATTGATAAATCTGTTGTCTCAAACTCGTTTGCTTCCTTAAATCCCATCATTTCAGAGAGAAGCTTGATTTTTACCCTTTTATACCTCGTATCATAAGCCACCTCATTCGTTGCACTTGAAGGACCAGACTGTGAAACATCTGGCGTGCTTGATGGACCAGTTGACCTTTCAACAATAGAAATGATTGTTTCATAGTCATTTGGGCCTATTGTATAACATCTCCACTTTTCATTCATACGAACCATCGCCAGAAGGGGTTCTGATTCATAAAACCGTAGTTCCTGGTCCTCATTCCACTCTATTTGCAAATCAGCTGAAAGCTCAAGCGGTGAATCCATTACCTTTTCAGTCCATTTAACACTATCCAGATACTCCGCAATCGCCCGCGCAGAAACATTAAAGCCTTCGTTCTTTCCAGGTGCACGTGAGACTAACAATTCATTCCTTTGATATGATATCTTTGCAAGGTTTTTAATGTTAAGCATCGATAAATCCTGTTCGCTGTCAACAGGATTCGATAGCAGTGTAATACCCGCAACTAATAAGACAGTGACCGAAAAAAGCACCACCCAAAACCTTGGCTTTTTATAATTCAGCACGTTCTTAATCCGTCCCTTCACATTTCCCTCTCCAAAGGCAAGAGGACTGCCGTTTAAGATATGCCTGTCTGTAGCCAGCGACAATAACGAGTTGGCGTAAGGCTTTTTAATATTCTCATTCATTTCCTCAGTCATCCCTCTTAGTACCCTTTCATCACAGGAGAGCTCCATATCCTTGCACATTAGCATAAACGCAACCCATACGAGGGGGTTAAACCAGTGAATGGACAATATCAGGAATGCAAATGCTTTTATGATATGGTCTTTCCGATTAATATGGGTCTGCTCATGTAGCAGAATATAGTTTCTTTCAGAGGCATCAAGTCCGATAGGCAAATATATTTTGGGCTTAATAAATGCAAGCACAAAAGGTGTTTTCAAATTCTCAGCCTCATAGATATTCTTATGTACCAATTGCGCACTTTTTAGCTGTCTTTTTAAAATCAAGGTAGATACAATACTATAAGCAAGCACTGCAATAATGCCTAAAGCCCAGATATATGCCGCCACTTCCGTATAAATCTGCATTGGATTTGCACTTGCCCCAATAACCGGCGAAGGCAGCGGATTGTTTACATAGGAATCAATTACTTCTACCCCGCTGTTAATCTGTGGACTTTGCTGATAGACAATATCATGGGGAATTACCGCATTATTTGTGCTGCGCGGCATAAGACTAAAGATACTCTCGAAGGAAAAAGGGAATACAAGGCGGAATGCCGCCACCCCCCACATGGCATAGGAAATGACTTTCGGGGATTTTTTGAGCAGCTGCCTGATAAGTATCACAAAAAGGATCACATAACTTGCTGTAATACTCATATTTAAAATAAAAATAAACATATCACTCATTACTAATCCTCCTTGTACTCATCAATCAATCTTTTCAGTTCTTCTGCCTGATGCTTGTTTAATTTTCTGCCACCGATAAAGGCTGTCAGAAACTTTGGCAAGGAGCCCCCGAAGGTATCCTCAACAAAACGTACGCTCTGCCTGGCATGATATTCATCCTTTGAAATAAGAGAAGTGACCACAGCATTTTCATTTTTGAAAAAACCCTTTTCACATAGCTTCTTCAGTACTGTATATGTGGTGGACTTTTTCCAATTCATTTCTTTGTCGCATAGCTTTACAAGATCGCCTGAAGAAATTGGCTCATTGCGCCAAATCAATTCTGCAAACCTTTCTTCACTTTTTGCAAGTTTGTAAATCTTCATGATTAAATCTCCTTTGGTCTATTCAATATCGACTTCACGTTATTAGTCTATACCAGATAGACCATGTTGTCAAGAATGAATATCAGCGTGTTATTCAGACATAAGCCTTTTTTCGCCACTGATTTTCTGAATCGGCCCGATATCCTGAGTTACCTCCATTGTCCCCAGGTATTCGCCATCTGCGTTTCTCACAGCAAAATACCTGATATATACATATTTGCCACCCATTTTAATCCAGAAATCCTCATGGTCTTTTTTCCCGGACTTTAAATCCTCCACAATCTTTTCAACTACATGAACACTTGCAGGCGGATGGCAATTCTGGACCTCCCTGCCGATAATTGTCTTTGGCCTTGCAAATATCCGCTCTTTTCCCTGGGAGAAGTATTTCACCGCTCCTTCCCTGTCTACAAATGTTATATCAATGGGTAAAGTATTCAGCAATGCATTTATCTCTTCCGGTGACAAAACCCCGGCATCGAATTTAATATATCCATTATTGGAAGGTGCTTCGCCCTTTGCAGCAGCCTTCTGCTCTACGTTCACCCTGGCAGGCTTCCAATCCCCTGCAGGCTGTACCATGCAATAACCTATTTCACCGCTTTCCTCAGATATTTGCAGCCATTCATCCTCAGTCAGAGTGTCTAAAGCCATGGGGAAAAGGATATTTTCCTCTTTATAAATCATTTCAGTTACCCTATTAATTGCTTCACCGGTCATTTGTGCAATTTGTCCCTTTTCCCCAGCCCCATCTTCCAATAGCCTGATGATCTGTTTAACAGAATCTCTTATTTCATCATCCACACCCCACATAACCTTAGGCGGAGCAGTTATACCGTATTTCTCCAAGTAAGGGAACAACAGATTTTCTTTTTTGGAGTAATGCTTATCGATTTCCCAAAGGAGTTTAAAATCTTCTGTGAGCTTTTTAATGCTTTCCGCACCCCCGTCTGCCTTGAAGCCTTCAATGTCCGGCTTAATCCTGCTATTTATTAGGTTCTCGATCTCACGGTTTTCAAGCTTGAAGGTATGGATAGGATGCCCGGGCATTTCTTCCGGCTTCTGCGGTCTGTGAATCTCTTCAATGGAGCCCTTGAATACAGCCGCATGCACATCACATAGCCTCTGTATCTCCTCCACTGGCATTCCTTCACTGATGAGAGCTGCTTCCATTTCGGCAATCTCCGAGGCTGAAACACCCTGTATCAGTTTTTCAAACCTGCCCTTTACATCGTCGACGCTTTTCCCGTCATGCAGCTCTGCAATCAGTTCCTTTAAAACCTTTTGCCGATACTCACGATTGTTGATCATTTCGCTCATAATATCACTCCTTTACTTTTCCATTTTCCAGTTCAAACCACTGTTCATCTTCACATATTCATACCCAGGTAGGCGACGCTTCGGCTCAACGCTGATTATTCTTTCCCATCTGTATATGTAAATAAACACCTTACAGGCAATTTTTTCTTTTTTATAACGAAACCTATAAAGTTATTGATGAACATCTTTAGGCATGTAACTGAAGTAGTCGGAAACCATTGTATCCCAGGAAAGATTGATGCGGTCCCGGACCTCGGCTGAACGCACAGCTATCTCATCTGTCATTTCGCCCTTAAAGTCTTCGGAATAATAGGTTTGGCCGTCATACCAGGCATAGTTTCTAAACATCACATAATTGCCCTTCTCTCCAAACATGTCATCCCCGACAAAATAGGACAAATCGGAATCCAACCCAAAAAGGTTTACAATGGTTGGGTATATATCGATAGTAGAAGTGTATTTTCTTATAGTCTTGGGTTCAATATCCTTGCTGTATATAAAAAAAGGTGTGTTGGATAAAAGATCTGTAGCATTTACACCTTTTAGCTCCATTATAAACTGAGTATCCGTCAGGTACTTTGAATAGTGGTCTGAAAAGAAGATCAAAACAGTATTGTCAATTAGTCCGTCTGATTTAAGCCTGTCCATCAATTCCCCAACAAATCCATCTGTCTCCATGGCATGGGCAATGGCACGGGTATACTCATCCATATTTTCCTGCGAAGCGGCTATCCCACTCGGCTTCACTGCTTCGAAAGCTCGTTCATAATGTGGCTCTGAAATGTTGCTCAACTCCTCTGTGTAAGGACCATGGCCAGAATAAGTGATTAAAAAATCGAAAAACGGCTCCTGTGCGACCATCTTATGATATGCCCGAATTAGCTGGCTGTCCAGCATGTAGTCATCCATTCCCATATGGTAATGACAGTTGTAGCTTGAAAATCCGATATTTTTGTGGATAGCACCGCGGTTGTAGATGATTGGCTCGGCACTATGGAAGGAATCCGCGCGATAGCCACTTCGCCTGAATAGTGCAGGCAGAGACATTGAAAAGTTATTTGTGGTATATGCGCTGTGCTTAATACCCGCTGTTGGCGGAATCAGACCTGTCAGTGCCATGAACTCGGAATTGAAGGTCGCCGCGCTTATGAAGGAAGGAGAATAATGGTTGTCAAAGCTGATACTTTCTTTTTTGACAGAGTACAAGTGCGGCATATAGTCTTCTGTTATCATCCAGGTATCAATGGATTCCAGCATAATCATAATCAGGTTTTTGCCGGCAAATTTCCCGCTCATCTCGTTTTTATCCAAACCTATTCCTTGCATTTTACGCTCCTGAAATATCTCATCCAGCCGTTTATGGACAGAGGACGTTTCAACCCATCGTTCAAAGCCTGACGCTATACTCAGGTTTCGTGCCGTATACTGATAAAGCCCCGAGATTCTCATGCTATGATTTATGTTTGTAAAATCACTGTACAACACGCTGTCAGGCTGTCTTCTTTTGGCGCTTGCCCAGCTCATTTGCACTTTATTTCCGTCTATTGCAAGCTTGCTGTGTAAAGTGAAGATTGAGATACCAGATGCCAGAATCAGAAGGGCTGATAGCACAGGAACAAGCATTTTGCCTTTAGTTCTCCGTTTAGGGGCCGCCCATGCAGCTAATCCCATCATAACAATGGAAAAGAGGACAGATAGAATCATCAGCTTGCGAATACTGATATAGGTGAAGCTGAAAAACCTGGCACCCTCTGTAGCATAAATAATATCCGCAAAGGAGAAAAAGTTGTGAAATATATTATACATAGCGGCGTGCACAAGCGTAAGGGTACTAAAAAACAAAATGAAAGTCATCATAACAATACGCTTTAAAACTCCGGGCAGCAGTGCAATGATTGCTGTAAACATAACAGACCAGGAGAGGGTAAATAATATGGCAGATTGCTGAAACAGGCCTTCCCCAAACACATGCCCATAGATTACACGAAAGGACATATCTAAAGACAAAAAACTTATTAAGCATAAAATGAGATATATGGATGATAGTATTTTGCGAATGAAATTAAGCTTCAGCATGAATAAAAATCTCCTAAGCCCGGGAAGGGCAAATCTATTCAAACGTCAAATATAAAGGTAATTCATCGGTAATTATATCGTTGCGTATAATGTTATGTCAACGGAAAGAAAATGAACCAGGCATGATTGAATACTTTCATATAATCTATTTATTTGTGTAGTGGATTGCATCCTTAGGACATACTTGTTGGCATTTGGTGCATTGCAGACATAGTGAAGCATCAATTTCAGCCTTTTTATCTGTTGCTTTAACCTCTATCGCCTCCGTAGGACAAGCCTTCTCACAAAGCTTACACCCGGAACAGCTTTCATTGTCTACCTTTTCAGAAAGCCTGGCATGTCTTCCAAATACTTTTTGAACCGCTCCAAAGGGGCATAATAGATTGTGAAATACAGCCGGTTTGTATCTTAGTGTTATGAGTATTGAAGCAACTAACCAAATAAGCAATACAGGGATGTTTTTATGTAATTTAATTCTTGCAAACATCATGACTGCGAGACTTCCTAACAATACAAACCATGGGAATTTTCCAGACCTAAGCCATTTAGGAGACCCTTCTGTTTGCAGCTTCAGCTTTTTTGATATCCATTCTGTCGGAATCATCAGTGTATTCATCGGGCAGGCATAACCGCAATATACTCTGCCAAATAGCAATGCCCCTATGAGGCTAACCGCAAATAAAGCAAACCAAAGCATCATTTTCCCGTTCAGTACTAAAAACAAAAACAGTGCTAAGAACAATATTCGTATTGCTGATATAATATATTTCATATGAGACCTCCATCATTTTATTGAGTTTATAATATTATAACGCTACAATATAAAAATAGGTGTTACCAAGGTAACACTTAAGGAGATAATATATGACTAAGAATATTGATTTAATTAGAAATACAACATTGATAAAATCTTTATCAGATGAGGACATACTTACTAACCTTAAAAATGGGAAGTTTAAAATTGTTTCTTATAAAAAAAACAGTGTCATTCATTTTGAAGGGGAATTGTGTAGCAAGTTAGAGATAATTTTATCCGGAAAGGTAGTAGTAGATCGCATTGAGGAGTCCGGAAATCTGCTTACAATCTCAGAGCTTTACAATGATGATATTTTAGGGGGAAACCTGTTATTTTCGAAAAATCCTTATTACCCCATGACCGTATCAACACACTCGCCTACGGATATATTAGAAATTGACAGAGAAGTGCTGTTTGATTTGTTCTGCAGTAATCCTGCCTTTTTACGAACATACCTGGAGCTTACTTCTGACCGTGCATTTATTCTTGGTGACAAGATAAAGCACTATATCAATAAAACAGTACGCCAATGCATTATGAACTATCTGCATTATGAAATCAAAAAACAAAATTCCAACCACATCAAACTAAATATAACTAAAAAGGCTCTTGCTGAAAAAATCGGGGTTCAGCGTACATCCTTATCCCGGGAGCTGGCAAAAATGAGGAAAGACGGGTTAATAGCTTTTGATAAAGATTCTATTACTCTTTTGAAAGAGTAGCAGCCCCCTTCAATACTAAACCAAATCCTCATCTTTATGCTCTACTTTAAGCATAATTACCTTATCACCCACTAAAAGCAAAGTATCTCCTGTGGGAACAATGACATGGCTGCCTTCACGCTGCACCATTACGATTAAGCGATCGTGAGGTAATTCCAGGTCTTTTATGAATTTGTTTGCCCATTTGTGACCTTTCGGGATGGCGAATTCAATAAGATCATGGCCGCTTTCATCAAAGTGTACTTCACCACCTAAGACAATTAGGTCATTTTCCTCTATTGTTACATGACCCCTTGGAACAATTGTTTGACCATTTCGTTCAATCTTTGCAACGATAAAGTCAAATATGAGATTCAAATCTTTTACCTGGCAACCGATTATATTACTACCCGGATGAATTCTGGTTTCCAGGAAACCAATCTCCGCTTTGTTCTGGTAGTAGTTGAAGGTCTTTAAGACCGTATCACTTGGGTCCAGTATATCCCACCTTTTTGCCGCAGGCGGCATTAAAGAGCCTTGAACCAGCGAAGAAAATACACAGATACCAAATACTATATGGTAAATATCTACAGAGAAGCCTGTGCTGCTGTTTACAGCAAGAATCGCAAAGGCAATAGCAGCAGCACCTCGGATTCCAGCAAGGGAAATGATATTGAGCTGATTGCGTTTAAGCCGGAATGGCAGCATAAGGCCATAAACTGATACCGGCCGGGCAATGATTGCCATAAATGCGAAGATAGCAAATGCTATTGGTAATGCTTGAATGAATTTTGAAAAGTCGGATAACAGACCTAATATAAAAAACAGACCAATCTGCATTATTTGGGAAAAGCCATCATAGAAAAATACAATATCACGCTTACCCTTAAATTCCATATTCCCAAGATAAATACCCAAAATATAGAGTGCAAGGTAGCCGTTGCCTCCGAGATAATCTGTTGCAGAATAGGTAATAAGCATGGCAGCAACCATAAAGACAGCGTAAAGCCCATCCGCTTCAATCGGAAGCTTTCTAATTAACTTCCCAATAACATAGGCAAAGACAAAGCCCATAATAATGCCAAGTGCCATCTGGGATAAAATCATAAGCGGCGCAGACAAATTCGAGCCAATTATCAAGGATAAGAATACCATAGTCATTGTATAAGCAGTAGGGTCGTTGGACCCGCTTTCAAGCTCAAGTAACGGAGCCGTGTTGTATTTTAAATTCAGATTTTTTGAACGCAATATATTTGAAACGCTGGCATAATCGGTCGAACCGACAATAGAGCCAATGAGCATGCCTTCCAACAATTTAAAGCCTAAAATATAATGCAAAAACAAACCGGTTATTAAAGCAGTGGTCACAACACCTAGTGAACTTAATACAATCGCTTCTTTTGCAACTGGCTTTGCCATATTCCAGTTAGTACCAAAACCACCATAAAACATGATGACCATTAGCGCAATAGAAGAAAGATTATAAGAAAATTGATAGTCCTCAAATTCAAGCCCTATAACACCAAAGCCAATTCCAAGCACAGTAAATAACAATAGCGCAGGTATTCCGCGTTTATTAGAAAAATGTATGGCAAAAAGTGCAAGAATAAATATAACACCTATTACGAAATATTGCATGGAATTTTCCTTTCTGTCGGGTTAAATAAAATTGCAACTGCAC
Source organism: uncultured Oscillospiraceae bacterium (assembly GCA_964587755.1). Classification (GTDB taxonomy): domain Bacteria; phylum Bacillota; class Clostridia; order Acetivibrionales; family DTU013; genus CAZPMC01. Next base: position 401 of record CAZPMC010000025.1, on the reverse strand, counting down.
CTTTCAATTTACCACAATCACTTTTCCAAATCAATCAAAGATTTACATTCTTCCTGTCGCTATCTGGACACCTATAGATACAAAAACAACCAGAGTATCAACAATAAATCCAAGAATCATTGGCTTAAACCCGATATTTCTGATATCACCAAAGCTTGTTTTAAGGCCAATAGCTGATAAAGCCATTACCATGCAAAATTTTGAGGTTTTTGAAAGTGCAGGTACTAGAGTATTAGGTATAATACCTGTACTGCGTAAGGCTACGACAACAAGAAATAATATAATAAAGTAAGGGGAAATTTTCTTAAAGTTAATAGATGCACGTCCATGCAATATGAACGTTATAAAAGAATTATGTCATCAAGATATTCACCTGACAAATCTCAAATAGAATACTGGTT
>CAZPMC010000024.1:228-31987 GCA_964587755.1 uncultured Oscillospiraceae bacterium | reverse complement strand
TGTCATTTGAGTGGGCCGGATCATATCCGTCGTTTAGTGCGGTAATACTCTCCCAGGGAGAGCAGTATGATGTCGAAGCTGTGGCAAGAAGTGCTATGTTTGTGTCTGCTGCTGTGCTGCCGGTTATAACAGACCAAAGAATAATTATTGATGTCAGTAAGAATGACAGCACCTTTCTTAGCTTTTTCCCATTAGATCGCATAGTTATACCTCCCATTCTTTCAATAAAATTGAACCAGAATATAGACCGACATAGTAGGTCAGTTAATACCTCCTTCCATATTTAGTTTTTTGCAGAAAATTTAATATTAGTAACAAAGAAATGATATTATGACAGTATATATTTTACCACATAATTCTTTATATTTCAATAATTTATATTATATTTTAACATGTGTTGGCGACGTCAATCAGAGTACCTTTTTAAAACCAGCCATTAACATATTCTCGGCAAGCCCTCCCCTGCCAGTACTGAAACAGTTCTTAAGCCACCTATTTTTGTTTTCAGAACGACTCCTTTGCCGTCTGTGAATTTCCCGGCCGCTGCCGCATTTTCTCCGTAACGGGCACCCTTTATTAACTGTAAAGCCTTTTCGTGTTGCTCCCACGGAAGGATAATAAGCATTTTCCCCTCATTCCCCATGTAAAGCGGGTCCAGCCCAAGCACACCACAGAAGCCTGCTACCTCTTTTGATACAGGAAGACTTTCTTCCCATATCTCCCCTCTTAAACCGCTTGCAGACGAAAGTTCATTTAAAACCGTTGCAACCCCTCCCCGTGTAATATCCCTGATGCAATGTACTTCTATATCGCTATCCCTCAGGACTTTAACGATTTCACAAAGAGGAGCCACATCACTTTTGATTGAGTTTTCTATTCCCATTCTTTGGCTTAATATACAAGCATGGTGATCTCCCAGGGTGCCGGTAATTAATATTGCATCATTTGGCCTGATTTTGGCAGGAGACAGCGGTTTTGACTTAATCAGCCCTATTCCTGCTGTATTTATATATAATCCGCCTTTTCCATCAATCACCTTCGTATCGCCTGTTACTATTTTTACACCGGCTTCCTGAGCAGCCTCAGCCATTGAAGCTGCAACCTTTTTAAGGGTCTCTATTTCAAGCCCTTCCTCCAATATAAATCCCGCTGACAAATATTTGGGTACAGCACCTGTTGTCAGAAGGTCATTAACTGTTCCGCATACCGCCAGGCGGCCTATATCACCATTAGGAAAGAATAGGGGGTCAACAACAAAAGAATCCGTTGTAAATGCGATCTCACCTGTTGCAGGCAATACAGCCGCATCCTCCATTTTAGACAATATATCGTTACCGTATCTTTTCTCGAATATTTCCTGTATCAGTTGCGCCGTATCCCTTCCACCACTGCCGTGGCTTGCACTAATTTTCACGCCCTTCTCTCCCCTCATACCAGATACCGCACGCACCCTCTGCCGATACCATACATGGCCCCACAGCATTTTGGGGTGTGCATTCCTTCCCAAATAATTGGCAGTCCACAGGCTGAATGCGCCCTAATATAACATCACCGCAAGAACACCCTCCTGGCATATTCTCCGTCTCGTAACCGCCGCTTCCCATATCATATTTACTGTAACCTGGCTTTAAAACAAGACCTGAGCCTTGTATATATCCTATTCCTCTCCACAGCGCATCCGCCGGCTCAAAGTATTCCTTCAGCAGTTTCTGTGCTTTTACATTCCCTTCTGCCGTCACTGCAGCAGGATAGAAATTTTTAACCTGGGCAATGCCGCCTTCTATTTGCATTATAATATCATAAATAGAGCATAAAATATGCTCTGGGCTAAAGCCTGTAACTACAAAGGGCTTTTTGTATTTACTGCACAGCTTCTGAAAGACATCACTGCCTATAACAGAGCAAACATGACCTGGGCATATAAAGCCGTCTATTTCTTCAGTACTGCAAATGTACTCCATCACGGTTGGCATTGTCTTAATTGCAGTCAATAATCTTATGTTTTCTAGCCTTTCTTCTTCAGCCTGCTTTAATAACAAAGCATACCCAGGAGCTGTTGTTTCAAAGCCAACTGCTGCTACGACATATAGATGATTGGGGTTTTCCTTAGCAAGCTTAATGGCCTCAAGAGGTGAGTAAATCATGCGGATGCTTCCGCCGTAAGCCTTCGCAGAGCTTAAGCTGTGCTCTTTCCCCCTTACCTTAAACATATCCCCAAAGCTCAGCACTGTATGGCCTTGGGTAAACGACAGCTCAACAAGCCTGTCTACATAGGTTGCAGGTGTAACACACACGGGACAGCCCGGCCCTGACACCAGCCTTATATTCTTTGACAGAATTCCTCTTATGCCGTTTTTTATAACAGCCCCGGTGTGGGTTCCGCACACCTCCATTATTTTTACCGGCTTTACTGGCTTGCTCAAATATGCTTTAATCTGATCAATTGTTTTCATCCAGGCAATCCTCCAGCTCCTTGAACAATCTCTCAAGCTCCTGTCCTTCCTCCATTGAGACGATACTCACCGCATATCCTGCATGGAGTAAAACATAGTCCCCTATTTTAGGCGAAACCAGCTCTATATTTACATTCATCCTGTTGCCTGAAACATCCACTATCGCGCTGTTTCCATCAATAGATACAACCCTTGCCGGGATTGCAACACACATACATCATTCTCCTTCCTTCAAAAGGGCAATGTAAGCCTGCCCCAAAGCTATGCCTGCGTCATTTGGCGGCACAAGCCTGTTCCAAAAGACCTTAAAACCTGCCTTCTCCAGTACCTTTACCGACTGCTCAAATAACAGCTTATTTTGAAATACTCCCCCAGATAGGGCTACATACTTTAAATTCTCTCTTTCTGCAATCATTGAGCACCCCTTTACAATCATTTCAACCACGGCATTATGAAATCCCAGTGCAGCAGCTTCAATGTCCTCAGAAGACAGCAAAGAGAGCAAAATATTTTTTGCTGAGAAAACAGCCATACCTTTTTCCCATGTATAATCAAAGCTCATGGAAATAGGCTTCTTCCCCTTCCTCTTCCCACGGGTTGCTGCCTGTTCAAGCAATATGGCACATTTCCCCTCGAAGCTATTGTAATGGCATATATCTAAAATTGACGATGCCGCATCAAAGAGCCTTCCCATACTGGAGCTTTCAACTGTGTTAATATTTTGGGATAATGCTGCCGACAAAAGTTTTTTATCCTGCCCCTTTTTAATATATTCTGTCAAACCTTCGCTAAAAAGCATACAGCTTAAAGTTTTCTTTGCATCCTTGGCTGAGCTGTCTCCGCCAAGCTGCTTGAAAGCCTTCAAATGTCCTGTCCGCCTATAGGAGGCTCCTTCACACACAAGGAATTCCCCTCCCCATATCGTACCATCGTCTCCATATCCCGTACCGTCAAATGAAACACCCAAAACAGGCTCCGCCAGGCAATTCTCCGCAATAACCGAGGCAATATGTGCATGATGGTGCTGTACCCTCACCAGCCTAAGCCCCGTCTGCCGTGCAAGGGCTGAGGAATGATACAAAGGATGGCTGTCACACGCCGCAACCTCAGGTTTAATTCCAGTCAGCTTTTTTAAATCCTCCAGGGCTTCTTCAAAATGTTTTATAACAAAATCATCTTCCAGATCCCCAATATGCTGGCTCATATAAGCATAGCAGCCTCCTGCAAGGCAAAAGCTGTTCTTAAGATCCCCTCCCATGCCTATTACAGACAACCTGCCGGAAGCTTTATTTATTCTGTCAGAAGCCGCAGTTTCATTTGACATTGGGATTTTTATAGGTTGGGGAACATATCCCCGGCTTCGGCGGATAAGCTGTGTATGCCCTAAAGAAACCATTGCTACAGAATCGTCCAGCCTCCGTAGTATTTCTCTGTCGTGATAAAGCACTCCCACAAAATCCGGCTGACGCCTATTGTCGAAATACTTCTTCATTTCCCAATCCTCGAAGATAATAGGACAACTGCTTTTGTTTGCACTTGTCATTATAAGTGGACCGGTTTGCTTCAAAATCATTAACTGTATTGCAGTATAAGGCAAAAAACAGCCGCATGTATCATTTTCTCCCGTCACCCCGAAAGAAAAAATGTCCTTCTTTTTCGGCAGCACGACTATTGGCCTTGCAGCAGATATAAGCAACTCCTTTTCTTTATCTGATACAATGCAAACCTCTTCTATTTGGGAAATGTTTAAAAACATAACCGCAAAGGGTTTTTCATCACGCCCCTTCAGTATCCGGAGCTGCCTTACTGCTTCATCCCTGTCCGGCAAACAAGCCAGGTGATAGCCTCCGATTCCCTTTATGGCTACAATTTTGCCAGACTGTAGCTCCTTTACGGCATGATTTAATGCTTCCTCTCCTTTTATTTCACCGCCCTGGCCATAATACATCAAAGAGGGCCCGCATTCTTTGCAGCCAATGGTCTGGGCATGATGGCGGCGGTTTCCCAAGGTGGTGTACTCAGATTTGCATTCGGGACACATCTCAAAAGCATTCATTGAAGTATTTTCTCTGTCATAGGGAAGACTTCGTATAATACTAAACCTTGGCCCGCATGAAACACAACTGTTTAGCGGGTATGCAAAACGTCTATCGGAAGCTTTTTCAAGCTCCTCTGCACAGCTTTCGCATAAGGGTAAATCAATTGGAATATATACCGGGCCTTCCTGCTTCCCACTACTGCTTTCCTCGATTTTAAAACCGCTGTATTTTTTATTTCCCAAAGACTCGCAGTCTAAGTCAATAATGCTCTCCACAAAAGCAAAGGCAAGCTTTGGCCTTTTTATTTCGTTCAAAAAAACCTTCACTTGCTCTTCAGTTCCTTGTGCAACGATTTCGACATTGCCGCCGGAATTTCTAATATACCCGCAAACCCTGATTTTCTCAGCCATTTGGACTGCATACGGTCTAAACCCTATTCCCTGAACATGTCCAAGTACAATTATTCTCCTACTATAGATTTTGCCTTCTCTTTTATCCATGCTGCTACTTCTTCAAAACCTTCTCCCTTTTTCGCCGATACAAAAATTACCGGGACCGTTTTATTCAGTGCTCGGACTCCTTTTAAAAACATTTCCCTGTCAAAGTCTACATGCTCCATTAAGTCAATCTTATTAACCAAAATAATGTCTGCTTTTTCAAAAGCCAGAGGATATTTGTATGGTTTGTCGCTTCCCTCGGTTACATTGGAAATCAAAAGCTTGACATGCTCGCCTATCATAAATTCCGCAGGGCAAACCAGATTGCCAATATTCTCAATGAATAGATACCCATCTTTAGGCTTTAATTCATCATTAGCCCGGGCTATAGCAGGAGAATCCAAATGACACGCCCCGCCCGTGTTTATCTGATACGTTTCAATCCCCAGCTTATTCAGTCTCTCAGAATCAATACTTGACTGAATATCACCTTCTATTACCCATGCTTTTTTGTCCAGCAGGGGGATAATTGATGATAAAACCGATGTTTTCCCAACCCCGGGGGACCCCATTACATTCAAGGCAAATACCTTGTTTTTATTAAGCTTTTCATTAAGCTCTTGTGCCGCTTTTTCGTTGCGGTCATATACATCCTCCATTACTTCAATTTCAGTTGCTTGAATATCAGCTTCTCTAATTTTAGCTTCTTTGTTTTCCAGCATTATGGTACTTCCTTTCTGATTAATTAGACTCAATCACAATAGATTTTATATAAAATTCCTTACCTATATCGGTAGGCCTGCCTTCTTCACCGCAATAAGGGCATTCAAAAGAAAAATGCCTGCGCTCAAAAAGTTCGCCGCAGCTATCACACCTAAACTTAGGTATCACTTCCTGTATGTTTAGGACTGCATTCTCACAGCATGTCCCCCGGGCAATAATATCAAAGTACATTCTAATGCACTCTGACATGTAACCGCTGTATTCACCGACTACAAGGTTTATTTCCAATACCTTATCTGCATTATTTTTATTGGCATGTTCCCCGGCAATCTCTATAATCTGCTTTGTCACAGGATATTCATGCAAATTTTAAGCGCCTCTTTTCACAATACATATATAGTTTTATCTTACCTTCCGAATAATAACATCACTCATGATTTTTCTCAAGCCTGGCTGTCACCTCTGGCTCAAGGGAGTTGCTTATTTTATAGCGAATAAAGTCGGGATCCGCCTTTGATACAAGTGTTTCAATAACAGGATGCAGCTTTGTTTCCGTCATTAATGCTGCTAACCCGCCAGTTATATAATCCTTGCCGGGATTTTCGGACCATTTCGTTATAATTTTATCCCTATAGAAAAATATTTTAAGAAACCTGGAATTGGGGATTTCTAAAAAGGATATGCGAATAATTAGAACCGGAATATCGTCCTCATTTGTGGCAAACCTGCCCTTAACCCCTACCCTGTAAGGTTCTCCATGGAAAGTAAGCTCAGTGTAGACCGGTGTTGTAAAACCGACAGGTAGCTTATGGCTTTCATCGTTTTCATTGATTGTTATAAATAAGCCGCCGTCAATAATATTAAAGGAGATACTTTCAAGACCCTTTGTAAAATTATTTTGTACAGTCTGAACCAGTAAAGGGAGTACGCCTACTGTCATTGCATCCCCTTTATCAACATAGTATGTCTTGCCATTAATTTCGCTAAAAAGCTCCGACAAACTGTTTTTACCGGCGCCTTCGAAAATAGTTGCGAACCAGTTGCTTTTTTTAGCAGGTGCAGGCTTATTAAGCTTGTTTTGTACAGATTGAAGCCTTCTAAATGCCGCATTGTTCTCCTGAAGGCTCTGGGCAGGACGAAAATCCTTTGAAAAATATTTCTCAACAATATCAAAATAGCTGCTTCTTTGGAAAAGGTCGTTATTACCGGCGTTACATACAATTATAATGCCAGTATCCCAAAATCCTAAAACATTTTGTCCGTACATTCCGTTAAAAAGAAAAGTGTTCTGGTTGCGGCCTACCCATATTTGATAGCCGTAATTAAAGCCTCCTAAGCTTTCGGGAGTAGTAATCTTATATGATGCTGCCTCCTTTATCCAACTTTCGGAAATAAGCTGTCTGTCACCCCACCTTCCTTTATTCAAAACTAGCTGTGCGACTTTCGCTATATCCTCAGGGCGGATATATAGCCCCCAACCGCCTTTTTCAATGCCTTTGGGACAAGTCTCCCAAAATACCTTTTTAATACCCAAAGGCTCCCAAAGCCTTTCCTTAAGATATTCCATCATTCCTTGCCCGCTAACCTGCTCTACAATAACCGAGAGTATATATGTATTCATGCTATTGTAGCTAAACTGTTTACCCGGTTCAAATCTGACAGAGGATTCAAAAAAGCACTTTGTCCAGTCTGTTTCCGTAATTGCGCCCACTTCGTTAAAGACAACGCCACTGCTCATCGTCAGTAGATCCCGTACAGTTATATTCTTATGAGTAAGCTGAGAGAGCCTGGTGGGACGCTTCTCGAAAATCTTAACCACCTTATCGTCAAGCTGAAGCTTCCCCTCATCGATAAGCATGCCTATGGCTAAGGATGTAATGCTCTTGCTTTGAGAGTGGGTGGCACGCCAAATATTTCTATCATAGACACCAAAGTTTCCCTCCGCTATCACAGCACCATTTCTCAAAATCATAATGCTGTGCATGTCTAATGAATCATCGTTTTTTAATTCCTCAAGAAACCCGGCTATGTAGTCTGACGAAATGCCTTGAGCTTCAGGTGTCGTCCGGGGAAATGGCTGCAAAACCGGCTCATCAATACCATAAGCCGGCTTTTTGCAATCATTATTAATTCGCGGAACTGTATTTTTCCGCCGGTCAAATATTCTGTACATCAATGTCAACGCATTTCTGTATGTTCTAAGATTCATAGAAAAGTATTCCCCCGATACAGATGCCCCTAAATTCCAAGGCCCTCAGTATCATTCAGACCTAACTCGGAATAGGTGCACATATTGTTATCCAATGCATTTTGCCGAAGCACCAAATAAAGTTCTGCTTTTGTCGCATCCTCATAGGGTTTGACGAAATACACTCCAACAAACAAAGCTAACACTCCAAGCAAATACCACCCAATAAAAGAAAACTCCAATACAAATATATCCAGCTTATGCCCGTAAGTCATGTCCTGACTGAGCTGTATCGCTCTTCTTGCTCCAATGTTTGGATTGTCGCCAAGTATATACGGAACCATACTGTAGGAATATGATTTAACAATACCCGGGATAATGAACAGCAAATACCACAGGAAATTCTGTATGCCCCGAAGGAGCATTGTCTTAACAATTCCCATATAGTTTTGCCCTGCAAAGGCAAAGCTGAAACATTTTTTATTGTCCGTATTCTCAGCAGAACGGACAAAAAATCTTCTTCCTCCGACCTCCAAAGAGTATCCCAGAAAAATGCGTATAGCCAAGGATATAGTAAATGCCAGCATTATTAAAACAAAAATTACGATTGCTATAATAATTGCATTTCTTAAACCTAATACTCTGTCAAAGGTATTGTAATGGTTCGTGTTAAAATTAAAAATGTTATCATAATTGCGAGAACTCCAATCTCTGATTGAGAAGTTTATGCCGCCTCCGCCACCACTAGCTCCTGCAATTACTAAAACAAAACTGATTAATAACGACTTCCAGTAATTCCACCTTAATACATCTTTCGCCCTTTGTTTGAGCTCATACCTCACCCACATTGTATTGCCCCTCTTTCTCACCATGAAATAGTATTAAATTTCCTGGGTAATATCTTTTAATTATTATACTTATTTCTATTCTGCTATGTCTGCATTTTTAAATAAGTACGTTATTATTTTATCACACAATTTCCATTTAAAGTACTGTATCATGGTTGTCAGGGTCTTATTAGCTCTTCGGCTGTATATATGTCAGATCATAAATGTTGCCTGTAATATCGATATCGTCGATTATATATTGAACTGTTGAATCACCCTTATATGCTGTCACAATCATTTTATATGGCGGTTTAAGCCTTACATTATTCCAATCCTTTGTGGAAGGTGCAAGAGGTAAGTTATACTCCCAGTACACATGATTGCCTGACAGGAAAAATGTCGAATCCTTTGGAAACTCAACCTTATATCCGAAAAAGTCCTTGTCATAATAATATGTATGTCCATTGGGGTCGGTGTATTGCATTGCCTCAAGCTCAGGGCTGAACCTGATACTCACCCGTTCAGGATTTCCCACTGTTGCTATATTCACCTTCACACATTCAAGGGATAAAAACCTGTGGGGCTCATTTGTAAGCTGTTCACCGAAGATATCAACCTGTCCGCGCCAGTGATTCCAATACCCGCTTAAGGTAACACTTGCGATCCCCAAATTTGTCAGCTTAAATGGGGCATACTCTGTTATGCTTTTACCGTTAGGTGTAGTTGCGATAAATTTAGCATAATAATCGCCTTCAGGCACATTGCCTGGTATTTCAATATTGCCCTCCCATACTTTATCCCCTGTGTTATATTCACCGTTTAGGCGGGAAGTCAATTGATAAACACCTCCCAGCTCATGAAAGAGTGTAACAACAAGCTCCTCTGCATACTTTGATGTCCGTGCACCAACGTCCACATAGGTACCAGCGACCGCTTCAGGAGGAATTATTGGAACAAGGTCTATGGGCGTAAAGACATCGACACTAAAGCTTTTTGTTGCTGATACTCCGTTTTCACTTACAGCCGAAATCCTGAATTCATAGCTTCCGTCAGGCAGTGTCTCTGGTATTTGGTATGTGACATTGTTCCAGCTTATATCGTTGCCCCTCTTAGTACCCTTCACCGTATCAAAGTGAACGGTTTTAACAGTGGAAACCCTTTTATTTGCGCTATTATATAAAGCCATTTCCAGGTGTACATCCTTTGGGTAGCGGGTCCAAAGTCCAAAGGCTTCAAGCACTTCTGATGAAGGAATACCGGGGTTTTCTACACTTCCTTCAATACGCAGTAAGCTGAATTTTTCCTGCATAAGCGGCCGCAGGAATGCCTCAAACTGTATAGGCGGTGCATCTGTAAGAGTAAAATTCATAATAAACGGTTCAGACCAGTAGCCTTCAGGGTCAAGCACATAATAATTTAGCTCGTATGTTCCTGCGCTTAGATTGTCAGGAATACCGTAATTCCACTCACTTCCTGACTTTCTCCACATAATGGTACGGCCGACGATTCCCTTATCCTCTCTGCTGAATTCGTGGTCCGGGTCGTAGGACATATCTACCCATGTAGTTTTATATGTATTTGTATCAATGTCAAAATCCCAATCCAGAGATGCAAGAGCAATAGGCTTTCTTACAACGTAAATCTCAAGCGAGGTTAACCCACTGTAATATGAATACTGAGAGAAGTTAGGATCCGTGCTAGGATTGTCCTTTACCCTTCGGTAAATAGTATATTTACCTGTATTAGCAAGCTTATTCTTTATAGCCGTCGTCCAGCCCACGTCTTCACTGAATTGTTCAACTGTCCCCGGCTCCATTCCCGTGGGATTGTCATAATAGCCGGGCTCATGGACGTACTGCATAGCCTCTTCTATGATACTGTCATTTTCCAAATCCATCTGTCCCACATTCAATTTAAACTCTTCATTTTGCAGCGAATAATACTTTTCAACTGCCGGTGAATTTTCAGCTATATCTCTTAAGATTTCATCAATCACAGAATCGATAGCTCTGCCTGATAAGTCAAAGTATTTATCATGTTCAGCAGCAGCAAGTATATCCTCAGTACCGGCCAAATAAAGCTTTGCTGTTTTAGCATAGCCTCTGACAAGGTTTAAATCCTTGGGCTCCGATACTGAGCTGTCAGAAATATATATAATATACTTTAGTGATGTGGGATTGAATGTATCCGTATAGCTCTGGCGTATGTCCTTATAGATGGTACCTGAGTAATGGCCGGTGTAGCTATTGTAGGATACTATATTAGGAACCCATACTTGTATTGTTCGGCTCACAGTGCCGGAGTATGTACAGCTCCACTTTCGGGTTATTGTATATGTGCTGCCTTCAGTTGGATTTGAAGGAGGACTGCCAGTTTGACTTACTAGGGTACCAGCGCCCTTATAAAGGGTACCACTAAAGCCGGCTGAATCGGAATAGGATCTTGTATCCGGAAGCTGGCTATTGTTATAATCAACACGCACCCAATGCGAGCCATTATGTCTATATTTTTCCCATGTGGTATTAGACGCGCTCTGAGATACGGTTTTTGTTTCTGTCTTATTTTCATAATGTCCTTCATCCCTTGTATAGGGATTATTTGATACGCTAGTCCTGTTAAGTGTACCTGAATAACCGTTTGATGAATATTCTAAAGTTGATGGAGGGTAACTGCCTCCGGTATTCTTGCTTGTTGAAGCCGGCTGTGAATATGTATATGTTTTCATATCCCATATGCTTACATTTGGGATAATATTTTTACCTAAGAGCCAATTTGATATATTCATCCTGTTGCTTTTGACATATTCAACCTTCTCTGCCTCCAGGTCTTTGTCCAGCATTATATAAAGGTCGATATTCGGGCGCTGAATTGGTATATTTATATATAGGTCTGCCATAGGCTGATAGTTGTCTACCCAAAACTCAACCTCATATTCGGAGGCCTTTTTGTCATCTTCTGTTATGTGCTCAATCAAAGTATCGCCTAATATATCTTCTTTAGCATAGAGCTTGTATTTATAGTAACCAAGCTTTGTCGGCATATAGTCAGGGAATTGCTCTTCGTTCTCCCATGTTTGTAAAAGCTCTTCAACTACGCCGTCATTGTCTCTGTCATACCATAGCTCAATTTTAGAGTGCTGTATTACATCACCGTCCGTACTTACAATAGAATAGTACCATGCACTTACAGTATCATTTCTGCTGAATACAGATTCATTAAGATTCACTCCAACTGCAGGCCCTACGTCCTCGAGCACCTGGAATGTTACTGAGTAAGGATCAGACCATCTTCCAAGTGTATTTTTACAGCGCAGAGTCAGAGAATAAACTCCTGGTTCTTTATACATAAGCTCCTTTAACATGTCTGTGTCTGTTCCCTTGTAAAGCTTTGTTGTATCTCCTCCAAAAATCCACTCATATTCAACTATTGGAAATTCCGATAATACAAGCTGGATATTTGCCAGGTGTGATGTGTTTTGAACATTTATAAGCCTGTTTTGCTTCCATGTGTTTGAAGTTAAAGCGAAGTTTGCTATAGGCTTTGTAGGATAAATATATACAACGTCTCTTGACTTAGCAGTATTATATCCTTCCGGGAAGCCTTCAAGGGTATATTCGCAGTCAATATATGCAAACCTGCCGTTTATGCCGACTTCGCCGGGAAACATGTAATTGCCCGAAAAGAAATAGTCATAGTCCACTGGCACACCGTCAACCTTTACGGACTTGCTTTTAACCAGGCTCATGTTGGTATTGTCTGTAGGCTTAAACTTTACGCCCTCAAAGGCAATTTCAGGTATGTTGTGGTTTGGTGTAAACTCAATTTCCACTGCTTCTAAATCCGGAATAGGTATAAATTCTACACCCACTCTTAAGCTTGCATTGCCTGTATTGCCTGATTTGCCGTCATGGTATATGGGAGACACCTTTGCAGTAACCAGGAAGGTACTATGAGACTTCATAAAGCCATAGGTTGTATTAAATGAAAAGCTGTCAGCTATTGTGTTGCTTTTAATTGACGGAACTATTCTTGTTTCGGTTTGCGTGCCGGGGCTGCCATCAGCATTGGGAGTTGTAAAGTCAATCCTCCATTCTTTAATATCATTCCTGGTATAATGAGTCGTCTTCTTAACTGCATCGTCATAGTAGCCCTCGTCATGGAGTTTACCGTCAACAATAAAGTTTACTGTGAAATCCTCATTATCCATAGCCTTGCCTACGTCCATTATTTCACCCAAAGGAGTAAGACATTGTATATCTGCAGTTACAGGAAGATTAATTTTTTCCTCCTGCACCGGCACAACTACGGTCTGATACCATTCGGTACGGTTTAAATGCCACATTCTGCCCTGGCCGTTTCTCTGAATGGTAGGTGCAGACTCTACATTAAGGTAACGGAAAACCTCAGGGTCAATTACATTACCCTTTAAAGGTACTCCATATGTGTCACCCTGCGCCCAAGCCTTCATCGACTTATTAATCCAATTTTGTACACTCGCCTTTATATCTGGACTATAAACAGAATATATAGAGGCATCATTATATATACTAGCAGGTGTACGCTTTGTATCTGATAAATTCTCCCAAGGATCTTTTATCCATTCCCTTTCATTAAACTTGGTTACAACAGAATCCGGAATAAAGTAAATGTTTGACAGCTTATTACCAGATACATCATAACCGTGATATCTCCATTCACCCCGGACACCGTTATACAAATAGTATCCGTCATTTGGATTTAAAGGAAACCCCGGCGGCTGTGTGCCTTTCTTAAAATCATTTCTTGGCACATCAGTATACCTTCCATAGCAGATAGTACCTAAGTCATTCCAGATACGGTAGTTAAGATACTTCTTTGTGCTTTGTATATAGATCCACTGAGGTACAGGGTTACCATCGGGTAGCACAGGCAGCTCTGACTTTATGATTTCGTAAAGTGGTATTTGTGTTTCGTCAAGCAGCTCAACACCACCATGCTCATATCTTGAAGCTGCAAAAGCGGGACATGCGGAGGACAGCATTATTATTATGAATAAAGCAAGAACACTTGTATTACGCAAATATGCTTTCCCTTTCATATCTTATTCCCCCTATTATTTCAAGCCTTTCAGTTTAATCTGAATGCCGAATTGATTATCGTTATACCGCAAAAATACGACATTTCGATTATTTAATATTGTATTTGTAACATCATTAAGTCCGTCAGTCCGGGTATACCTTGCGTTCATGTATTTGTCGTGTAGCGCTATTGCCTTATTTGCATCAGCCTCAAACAGAGTTTTAAATATCTCTCTTATATAGTCCGGGAATAATCCCTTATATGCTTCATCATTCCATACTGTAAGCTGATAAGCATAAACAGAACCGCTATAGTTGTATGAAATATTAAAAGCAGCAACCATATTAAAAATACTTGCCTCATAAGAGGCTTTACTTGGATACAATTTAGCACCAATCAACTCCCCGTCAGGAGTGACAATATATAGCACATACCCTTTTGCTTTTGGTATTGCCTCATGAGCGGCCTTTGCTATTGTGAATAATTCGGGGGTTGCGTTTGGGTAAACTTCCGCATCATTACCCCTAGAGTCCTTAGTCCTTATTATTTCGTCCTCTGATGGCAGCATTGGTACCCTCTCACTTACATCAATAAAGCGTATTATTACTGCAGCCGCCTCTGCCCTGGTAAGTGTGCTTTTGGGATTGAACTTGCCGCTAGAGCCTTGAAAAAGCCCGAGTTTGTAGCCGGTTATAACGTCCTGTGCTATACTGTATTCTATTTTCGGATAGTCGAATATCTTGCCTATAATGAACTGATCTAATCTGTCGTCAGGCATTTCATCCCTTTTCATGGCCGTTCTAACGATTATCCTTGCCATCTGCTCCCGGGTTAAAGGTTTTGTGTAGTCTGTTATTTCACCTTTTTTTATTATTCCTTCCGATAAAGCAATATCAATGTAAGGCTCAGCCCAGTACCCGCTCTGTGCCAGTACTTTGTACCCCATTGCCAAAACTGTCATTTTAATAAACTGGTCTGCCTGTACTGGATTTTCCGGATAAAAGTTGCCGTCATTCATTCCTTTTATTATTTCAAGACCCGTAAGCTTTCCTACCACCGTTCTGCTCCAATGTCCCTTCATGTCGGGGAACATATTGACAAAGCTTTCAATATCAGCGCCACTCATTGCAGATAGCTTGTCCATAATGGGCTTCATTCTGTAGCCCGTTGTTGTTTCCTTCGATGGCTCCGAAGCTTCCTCAGCATTAGCCGGAACGTTGAAAAGCAGAGCCATTACCAGCAGCACCCCAACAACTACACAAAATCTCTTTATTCTCATGAATGACCTCCTTAGGCATTTATTTCTATTTTATCTTTTTACTTCAATAAAGCAAGAATAACAAAAAAGCAAAGGCAACGGTTCTTTTTGCTTTGGCCGCTCACTCAAAAAAGTGATCAGCAAGAGGGAGTTGCAGGGAGAAACACTTCTTTTTTAAAGTAAAAAGAAACGTCCCCCTGCTTCTTGCTTGATTTCTTATCTTCTTAAAGCAGAGAGCAGAAAAACCATCGGCAGCAATATTTCAATAGCCCTGCTTGATATTGCAGTCTTTAGCATCGTTCTACACTTGTTAATCACAATATATTCCCCCTTCAATATCAGCACAGATATATGTATTCACAGTTGGCCAGCTGCAGCCGGTCATTTTCTCTCAACTCATACTCCTTATTGCTTTCTAATCGCACATTATTTACATATGTACCGTTTACGGAATTCAGGTCCTTTACATAGCTTTTACCATCCTTGTAAATAAGCTGTGCGTGAAGCTTCCCAACTGCACTGTTTCTAAGCTCGAAGTCAACATACCCTTTTAACCTTCCAATAATAAACTCATCCTTATCAATCAAAATATCTTCTGTATTGCCTTGCTTTCCATCGCCTTTAAGCATTCGTATACCCTTTTTACGGACTCCCAGTAATTCGGTCTTTCCTGATAAATTGCTGGATGCATAAGATTGATTTCTTAGATCTACCGAATCCTCCAGCCGTGTTGAAATTACCTGATTTGCTGGATTTACCGGATTTACTGGTTTTGCCGGATTTACCGGATTTGTCGTGTTTACCGCCTTCTCCGCCGTTTTCTGCTTTGATGCTTTATTCTTAAAGGGTATGCTTTCCATATCATATTTGTGGCCTTGCTCAAGCAACAGCGGCTGTTTTATTGTTTCACCTTTTTCATGTCCATCAAATATGTTTATGAGCTTCGCATCATTTAGCTTTTTGAAAAGGAGAACCTCCAGAGCAAGAACTATTATTGCAACTGCCGCATATGTGGTTGTGGGATTGTCCCCCACATTATTTAAAAAATCTTTGCTTAAATATATTACAAAGGCGATTATAACCTGCACAAAAACTGCGATTACGGCTATCCTTCCTCTCTCACTCCCACTTCTTACTCCAATTTCTCTTTCTTTTTCATTAGCCCTTCTCTTTTCAGCCTTCTCTTCCCCTTCAGCTTTCTGATTAGTCTCAAGGACACGGTCAATCGGCTCCTCCTGCCCATACAGAAGCTCTGTAAGAAGTGCTATAAAGTCCTTAATATTGAATGCCCCACTCTTAACCGTTGCCAGTATTCTTTGTATAGCATTGCTATTTTCAAAACCTGCGATGTTGATATGCTTGATGACAAGCTCCGAAATAAACTCCGATAGTTCAGCACCATTAGCCACCCGGTCTGAAGCCGCAGGTACATAAACAAGGGCTGGCTCAAGTGTTTCAGGATCTATATAAACATAGTCAGGACTAAATACAAAATTTGAGCTTGTAAGAAGATATCCCGATGAGTCATCAACAACAGAAACAATTTTTAAAAGCAGCTTTAAAAAATCATTTCTGCTTAATCTCCTTATGTTAAGAATAAGTGAAAGCGGAATTTTAGATGTTATATTGTAATAAAGGTATGTAACACCATCTCTTTTTACCACATCCACCGAAAAAACATTTGATATCCGATTGTTTTCGAGCATAGAAACTTGATAGTCCTGCGTCCTGAAATTCCCGCGAATAACTAGAAAGCTGGCATTAGCGTCACTTTCGTAAGTAAACTCACAAATAGCCTTTTGAGTCATTTGTTTTTCACCTCTTTTACTTGGTTGAAAGAACGCTAATTAATTTTGTTGTCAGCTCGTATGTTCCCGCTTTTTACATCCTGCACTATAGAGTCATCGGCAAAAACACTTTCCATTATATCTGTTACAAAATTAATTATTGCGTCTCTGAAAATAAGTGCAATCCCAACTAAAACTGCAATAATTACAACTATCTCAACTGTACCCAAACCATCCTCTTCCTTAAAGAAGCTTTTTAGAATATTAAACATCCTGATATCCCCCTTTTGGTTTTTAATTGCTATATGTTTTTTAAAGCCAGCACTGCCGGCATTCCGACTATAATCAATATGGCAACAAACATCATTATCATTGGCAGAAGCAGCTTTGTAGAAGCTTCCTCACCATATTTTTTTGCTGTGTTCTTCCTAATCTCCCAGCATTCATTTGCAAAAACCCTCATTATCGGAACAAGCTCTGAATTCCCTTTCCTGATGTTTTGAAGTATAACTGAGATAAATCTGGTAATAACCGGCACCCTGCATCTTTTTGCAAACTCCTCATAAGCTCTATGCTCAGATACTCCAGCCTTGATTTCCTGCTGCATCCGCCTAAGCTCTATATAAAGAGGTGTCTGCTTACCGTTATCTAATGCAGCCTTCTCCCATGCTCTTGAAACTGTCATCCCTGCATTTATCAAAAGAGTGATTTTATTTACAAAATCCGGAAACTCCAACTGCAGTGCAGCCCTTCTCTTTTTTACCTTTTCAAAAACATCCCTGTCGCAGGAGTATGCTATAGCAGCAGGTAAAAGAACACAGAAAACCCCATACCCAATATTAAAATCAGACCCTGCACCGACAAAAAATGCGAAAAGCAGTGAAACTAGCATAAGGATGATTTTATTTCCCCAGTGGATTTTAAGAAACATAAGAGCCTGCTTATGACCATGAAGCTCTGCCATTGCCGAATAAAGTCTTCTGTCGTAGGATGTATTGAAGCTGTATTTAAATGCCTCCAAAATATATAGACCTATAGGAAGCACAGCTTTAAAAGGATAAGATTTTTTGTCAAGAGAATTAACAATATCAGAATACTTTTTTGCTGATAAGATATAAAAAATAATTAAAACACCAAGGTACGCTCCTGTAACAATAATCATAAGTCAGCTCTCCTTTTGGTTTTTAAAGCTTTATATTACTTATCCTTGCAGATATAAACACTGCTGCCGCAAGCAGTGCAATTGAAATAGTCATTGTCACCCTGCCTGTCACTGTTGTGAAAACAGGATTCATATAGTCCGGCGCACTGGCTGAAAGAAGCAAAATCATTAATACCGGTAAAGCATTCAAAACCTTTTGCTCAAACTTACGCTGTGCCAGCATTGTATCTATTTCCTGTCCAATCTCAATTTTGTCGTTGATTATTGCTGATGTGTTTTTAATTACCTCAGTAATATTGCCGCCAGAACGCTTGCATATATTAAATACACTAACAAAATTGTCTACATCCTCAAGTTTCGCTCTACCAGCAAAATCCGCAAGGGCATTTTCTAATGTATCATTCATTTCAAGCCTTTTTATAATTGCACGGACCTCTGACAGTATAAAGGCCGAAGGCTCAGGGTATATAACCAATAAATCCTTAAGGACCTCTCTAAATGCTCCCTCTATGGTTCTTCCCGCTGATACAGAGGATGATAGGGAATAGAGCATGTCCTTAAATTGAATGTTCAGCTCCTTTTTTCTTTTTGCAATTATGCTGCGTTTTTTTATGCGGGGATAAAAAAGAGCAATAGGAACAGGAATAAGTGAGATAACATAGCTTTTGTAGAAAATATACGATACCGAGAATATAAAGACAGAAGCCAGCAAAATATAGAAAACCTGCTCCTTTAGGCTCATATCGTATGTATCGTAATCAGGCATGCCCAGCACCTCCTAATTTGGATGTTATCCCTGCCATCTTTAACTTGTTTGTGTTTAATAGTGTATTTCCTGTATGATAGAGACCGCCCTGAACCGTATCTTTATTTCCCACACTACCTGTTTCTCTGAATGTGAAAAGGGGATTTAAAACTATTTCACCATTTGCATAACCTGCAACCTCGCTTATTTCCAAAACTCTTCTGGACTTATCCCTCAGCCTGCCAAGATGGATAATGATGTCGATAGCCGATGCAATTTGCTGTCTTATGGCCTCAAGAGGCAGAGGTGCGGCAGACAGCACCATTGTCTCGAGTCTTTTGAGCATATCCTTAGCAGAATTTGCATGACCTGTAGACAGTGAGCCGTCATGTCCGGTATTCATGGCCTGCAGCATATCAAGCGCCTCCTCACCCCTTACCTCCCCCACAATTATTCTCTCTGGCCTCATCCTAAGTGATGTTTTTATTAGCTCTCTTATCGTAATTTCTCCTTTACCTTCACAGTTGGAATTTCGCGTCTCAAGCCGGACAATATTTTCAACGCTGTTTATCTGAAGCTCGGCTGAATCCTCAATGGTAATTATCCTCTCATCCGAAGGAATGTTGCCTGATAATGCGTTTAGAAAAGTTGTTTTACCGGAGCCGGTCCCGCCGCATATAAAAATGTTATACTTTGCTTTTACTAAACGGCTAAGCTCATCAGCCGCCTCAAAGCTCAAGGCACCCGCAGCGACAAGCTGCTCCATCGTCATTGGTTTGTCCGGAAACTTCCTTATAGTCATGATTGGACCGTTAAGTGCAATAGGTTTTAATACCACATTTACCCTCGAGCCGTCAGGCATTGTTATGTCAACTATAGGTGACGATTCGTTGACAGTTCTGTTTGTTCTTGAGACAATAACCTGAATAACATCCTCCAGCCTTTCAACACTTTCAAAGTTCAAAGAAAGCTTTGATACACATCCGTCCTTCTCTATGAAAACCTTGTCCGGACCGTTAATCATTATTTCTGTAATTGATTTGTCTTCAATAACCGGCTGCAAAATGTCAAGCCTTCGCATTGAATTAAACACACTCTCAGCAAGCTGTCTTTTTTGAGAGATTGAAAGATATTGCTTTCTGGTTTTGCAAAATACAGCATTGGTAACAAGCTCCATGACATCATCGTCCGTAACATCTGCAGAGCCTTCTATGTCTTGTGTTATCTGCCGCCTGATTTCTTGTACAAGCTCTTTCTCCGCAGCTATAAGGCTATTGCCCAATCAACTCACCCCTATTGTTGTGTTTTTTCTCACTGAACCTTGAGGCAAAATCTGCTCCAGCAATCCATTCAACCTTGATAAAAAGGCGGGTTCCCCGACAATTCCCGCAGAGCACCCGCTTTCCTTCCCGCCGCCATAATTTCCAATCAATACATCAGGGTTTTGTTGAGCGAAATCAATAGCAGCTAAGTCACACTTATTTATAGCTGTAATCATTTTTTCCTGTATTTTAATGTTGTTTCTTTTCTCCAGTGCGTCAATCCCAATCATTAAACTCCTCATTTTACCAGCTGAGGTCTCACACCCGTCAATTACATTGACAATAACATCAGCACAGCTTAATAAGGCAACATTACGTGGATTTAGGCCACAGGACATATCAATAAAAACAACATCGTATATCTTACTGGTTTTTATTTGCTTCACCAAACACTCAATATCCGGCGTAGTCAATTCATCTATCTCAAGGATATTTTCAGGCTCTGCAAAAAAGTATACCCCATGGTCTTGATCAAATGTCTTGGCGCCTTCCAGCTTAATTCCGAGATTTTTATCCCTGCCCTTTATGTGGAATATTGCATTAGAAAAGCTTTGAGCTGTATCCCCATGAAAATACAATTTTGTCGACGGAACGTTTTCTGCATTTAGATAAAAGGTTTTAAACCCAAGTCCGGCACATAATATGCTGCATCCTACGGCTATACTGGTTTTTCCGGTTCCTCCCGCTGGTGAATAAACACAAATGATGCGGGTATTTTTACCGCCTGATACGAAACAGGTATTTGTAGTCCTTGAGCTATAAATTCTGAAAATATCTGTTACCAGCTTATCTGTATGCTGGAACTTCTTTATCCTTTCAAAGCCTTTGATAAGCGGTTCATCCTCATTCTCCAAAAGAATCACAACAGTATCAACCGACTTAAGCTTAAGAGTGCTGTTATACATTTTGCTGCTTATTAGCATAATCTCTTTTTGCTCAGCGTTCATTAAAAAATCAGAAAGCTTTTCAACAGATGAAAATAAAAATATGTCAAACCTTTGTGGATATTTTAAAACAAGATATTTTTCTAAGGACAGCAAATAATCTTTATCGGTATCTGCAATAACCAGCCTCAGCCTCCCCAATAACTCACCTTCCTTCTAATATCGTCATTATTTAACAACAAATTGTTGAAATAAATGTTAAATATTGGGTTTATTTAATATTATATGGCGGGTTACATATTTTGTCAATTATTATTTAATTCAAAATGTCACCGACCTTGACATATTTTAATACAATGTATTGAGCTGTTTTAACATCGCCGAAACAGTAACACTTTCCACAGAAGAGGAATAAATTAGATTGGTAGTGAAATTATGTTACTCTCATGTCGAAAGGAGGCCCCCATAATGTCAGAAAGAGGTTGCAATAGTTTCTTTGGTGACAATTGCGCAATTTTGTTCTTTATAATTCTGTTCTTACTTCTGTTCTTTGATAGGGATTTTTGTTGCTAGACAGCCATAAAGGATAAATGCGTCAATTGGCATTACATGAGTAGCTACTGAGAGAGGCCACCCCCTTTGGGTGGCTTCCCATTTGTAACAAATAAGCAGCTAAATGAATAATATGTGGGGGGGCAAAGTTTTTAGTTTTTGAAAGGAGTGTTTGGCATGGCTGAAAATGAAAGAGGCGGCCTTTTTGGCTGTGGAGGCTGTGGAGGATTTGATTGGATTTGGATAATTGTTATTATAATTGCTATCCTGCTTATTTTCCCAGGTATCTTCAGGCAGAATGACGGATATTACAAAGAATAACCCACTTATAGCGCATACATAACGGCCATCTGTATGCAAACAGTACTTATTTACAGAAGGGGGCAGAGTTGTCCCCCTTCTCATTTCCCTGGTGTTTTCGGTGCTTGACACCAAAAATTACTCCCAAGTGAAGCAAAGAGGACAGGCAAACTCAGGCAACGCATAATGGAGCGAACAAGGATATTACAGCCTGCACTCAACAGTTAAAAATTTATGCTTAATAAATTCCTAAAATCCTGTATAATATAGGGATACGCTAAAATTATATTAGGAGATACTAATGTTTAACTTAACTAATGAATTAATTTCGGCTAAAGCAGTAGAAAACGGGTTCTTGACAGGTCAAGAATACTTTAAGAATAACCGGATAAAATCCGTACAATACAATCAAGAAAAGCGGGCCTTTACATCAACTGTCCTTGGAAGCAAGCTTCATACGGTCAGGTTAGCATTCGACCCGGATGGTTTCCTCTATGATGCCCAATGCTCCTGTCCGGTGGATACCAACAGATGGGGCATCTGCAAGCATATGGTGGCAGTGCTGCTGCTTATAATGGAGAAAGATAATCAGGGGTTTTTCCGTGAGCTCCATTTTAGACAAGCTGCAAAGAATATATTTAGTTTTTTTGGTGACAGACAAATTTCAATTAAGTCAACTGTCTCAATTGAGCCTACTCTCATACTCGAAAAAGCCAGAGGCATAAATAAAACAAGATTAGCCTCTCTAAGATTTCGTATGGGGCAGGATAGATTATATGTTGTGAAGAACATAAAAAGGCTTTTATATTGCATGGAGAATAATATAGAGCTGAAATTTGGGAAAAGATTCACATATGTACCTTCAAGTCATGAATTCAAGGGAAATGACTTGCTTCTCATAAATATGCTCAAAGAAATATATGAAACAGAAATGCTCATGGAAAAGCTGTCGGATAATTCATATGTTTCTTCGATTTTTGATGGTGACAGGGTTTATTTAACTGACAGTCTGCTAAAGCGCTTTCTTGATATATACGCCAATACACCCTTCAAGGCAGATATTCTGGGGAAAACACCGGAGCTGGTCGAGGTCAGAAAAGAGAATATCCCCGTTAACTTCCGTCTGTCAAGTGAAAGCAGCGATTTAGTCCTCAGTATCGATTTTGAGGGCTCCCTCATTCCAATAACTAATGATGGGGAATATTTTTACTCAGGGTCAGATATATATCATATTTCAAAACAACAAAGTGAGTATCTAAAGCCCTTCTACCTTGCCATGATGTACCAGAAAGGCCGGAAGCTACGCTTTATCCAGGCAGATAAACAAAGGTTTGTATCCGAAATATTACCCTTCGCTGAAAAAGCGGGAAGACTGACAATTTCCGAGGATGTTCAGGCAATCATTGAAAAGTCCCCGCTGCAAACTGAGATTTATCTGGATCGCAAGAGCTCTGAGATCATGGCGGAGGTCAGATTCATATATGGAGAGCAGACGATAAACCCGTTTTTACCTCAGGATAAGATGTCCATACCCTCTGATAAGCTTTTGATACGTGAAATACATAATGAGGAGATAGTTCTTGATATTCTGGCAATGTCGGACTTTAAGGTGCGTGAAGGCATTATACACCTGTCGGGAAAAGACAATATATACGATTTTGTTTTCAGACTGGTTCCACTGCTTCAGGAGCATGCTTCGGTTTATTACTCCGAAAGCTTAAAGAATCTCAAGCTCAGAGCCACCATACCCTTCACTGCCCATTTATCTTTGAATTCCGAAACAAACATGCTTGAATTCAGCTTTGATGCTGAGGGAATTGATGACAGCGAGCTGTCGGAAATTATGTCCTCACTTGTCAAACGGAAGAAATATTACCAGCTTAAAAATGGAAGCTTCTTAAACCTTGCTGCAAAGGAATTCTTACAACTGGGAGATATTATAGAAAAGATGGAACCCTCTGAGGATATGTTGAAGAAAGGGATTATTGAAGTACCACGGTACAAAGCTGCATATCTTGACCGCAACATAAGGGATTTAGGGCTGCAGAGCATTGAGAGAGACAGTGCGTTTAAGGAGTTTGTACAAAATATCACTGAGCCTCAGGATATGACCTTCCCAATTCCAAAGACCATGAAGGGGCTTTTGCGTGATTATCAAAGGTTCGGGTTCAAATGGCTTAAAACAATGGATTACTACAAGCTTGGCGGTATACTTGCTGACGATATGGGGCTTGGCAAGACCATACAAATACTTGCTCTTTTATTGTCCTCTAAGATAGAAAAGGGTTCATTACCATCCCTTGTGGTTGTTCCTACATCCCTTGTTTACAACTGGTGTGCAGAGCTTGACAAATTTACCCCCGGGCTCAAATACATCGTTATAAGCGGCACAAAAGAGGAAAGACGTAAGCTTATCGGAAATATCTATGAATATGATATTGTTATCACTTCATATCCATTAATTCGCAGGGACATGGAGCTGTATTCGGACGTAAGCTTCAGATATTGCATTTTGGACGAAGCCCAGCATATAAAAAACCCCTCCTCCGGCAATGCCCGCAGTGTAAAGCAGATAAAGGCTGAGGTCCGCTTTGCACTGACAGGAACGCCTATGGAGAACAACCTTTATGAGCTATGGTCCATATTCGACTTTGTTCTTAAGGGATACCTTTACTCCTACCGCAAATTTACTGAAAAATACATTAAGGCGGCAAATGAAGGGGATGGTCATTATGCGTTAAATGACCTGAGTAAACAGATAAAGCCCTTTATTTTACGAAGACTCAAGAAAGATGTCCTCAACGAGCTTCCTGAGAAAATTGAAAATTCAATGCTTGCCGAGCTTACAGACGATCAAAAGAAGCTATATCTTGCTTATTTGCAGGACATACGGACAGAAATCAAAAGGGATATTGAGGAAGCCGGCTTGGAAAGAAACAGAATACGGATACTGGCCGCACTTACAAGGCTTAGGCAGTTGTGCTGTCATCCTTCTTTGTTTGTTGAGAATTATCGCGGCGGAAGCGGCAAGCTTGACCTGTTGGAGGAAATCCTGCAGGAATCTGTGGACAGCGGCCATAGAATATTAGTGTTTTCACAATTTACAGGTATGCTGAAGATCATTAAAAAACGCCTGGATGAACTTAAGATTAAAACTCTTTACCTGGACGGCTCAACTCCTATGAATGAGAGGGGTTATCTCGTCAACTCCTTTAACGAGGGCATCGGCAAGGTTTTCCTGATATCTCTTAAGGCAGGAGGTACAGGCCTTAACCTGACAGGCGCAGATACGGTCATACACTGTGACCCCTGGTGGAATCCTGCCGTTGAAGAGCAGGCTACCGACCGGGCTTACCGTATAGGTCAGGAAAAGTCCGTCTACGTTATAAAGCTTGTCACAAAAGGGACAATAGAAGAAAAAATACTCGCGCTTCAAGAAAAGAAACGCGAGTTGATTGATGCTGTAATTCAGCCCGGCGAAACACTTCTGTCTAAGATGACACAGGAGGAGCTGAACGCCCTTTTTGAATAGTTTATACAAATTTTTGTACATTTTTGCTTTTGGCGAACTTATATATTGCTATCAGGAAAAAAGCTGCCGCAAAAGCTGCCAATATGATTAGATTTCCTCCAATATCCGATATGCTGCCATCACGTTGCATCTTTCCTATGGCTTCCATTGCCCAGCTTTGAGGAACAAAATAGGCTGCCTTCTGCATAAAATCAGGCATCATTTTTATGTCCCAGTAGCAGCCCCCCAGCATGCAAGTGGTAGTAATCACTAATGTCCCTAAAGTGCTTGCCATATATGATGAATCCGAAAATGCTACCAGCATTAAACTAAGACCAACAGAAACTACACTAAAGAGTAATAATATAAAAAATAATGATATGGCTGCTATCCCCGAGTCAATTTCTAATATTTTCATAGAAAGCTGTATGAGAATTATTTGTGTCATTGATACAAGTAAGCATGATATAGCGTTGGCTAAGATATACTGCCTGGCTTTTACAGGTGCCGAGCATATCCTGTGATACGTTCTGTCCCGCTTTTCTTTAAGTATCAGCATAGTAATTGTATTTGAACCCAGCATAATAAACAGAATGAGAAAGCCTACACTTGTAAGTGTCATGCTTCTTCCGGTTACTACATCTGTAAGTTTCACAGCCTTTACCTTAATAGTCTCCTGCTTGTATTGCTGGTACATCATATCAAAAAGGTTTTTGTTTCCTGACGAGGCATCAGATAGCTTCGCAAGGCTGTCGGTATAGCTTTGTATGCTGCTCCTTACCCATGCTGTGACGCTTTCCCCCTTTATTGAAGTTAGCTGTATTTTTTCAGGCTCACCACTATATATGCTTTCAGTATAATTCTCAGGAATGATTACTGCCACGTCGATATCATGCTCCAGAAGCTTATCCTTGATTTCTTCTTCACTTACATCGATTACCTTATAGCTGTCCGATTCTTCAAATGTTTTCTTCAAGTCAACGGAAAATTCCCCTTTATCTTTGTTTGCCATACCAATATTAAGAACCGGAGAGGATGTAGTTCCGTATATTATCATGGAAAGAATGACTCCAAATAAAGGTAGAAATAAGTAAATTATAATATTTCCTTTATTCCTGAAGGTCACCTTCAGTATGTTGGATATAATTAATTTTACGTTACACATATTTCCCTGCCCCCTTTCCTGAAAGCATTGTCGCAATAGCTATGAAGATTGCTGCAATAGACAGATTGATAACTATGGATATGGCTACTTTCGAATAATCTGCCTCATATATCACATTTAAAATCGCAGAATTAATCCAATAAACCGGGGATACAACCTTCGCCTTTTCTATAGCAGGCCCCATAACACTTATAGGTACATAGCCCCCGCCCAAAAATACCATTATGGGTATAATCGTGTTTATTATTCCCTGCCCGGCTTCACCCTTTCTGAAAAGATATGCGGTACCGACACCCAGGCTTACGGTCATTATTGAATAAGTAAACAGCAGTATTGCAATCGTCGCCATATCCTCCCCCCAGTTGGCCTTAAGGATAATCTTACTGAACAGTACAACTACCAGAGCCTGTAATAGCGTTATAAAAAGGCATCCCAGTACTTTGCCCGTCAGCAGCTCATATTTTCTGACAGGTGAAGAAATTATGCGGCTTGCTGTCATCTGCTCTATATCGCTCTTTACGCTGTAACTGCCTGTCAACGAGGCGTATAATAAAATTAATGTCATCATTGTTACAGCATAATAATCTGTCGAGCCTGGCTTTTGTTTTGCATCCAATGAGTTAAGAGTGACATACTCTTTAGTTTGTGCTGCCTTAATATCGGTGAGTGCTGAAGGATTACTTAAGGCAATAGCATACATGGTGGCATATGTGCTTGTAAAGCTGTTTAGCGCACTTTCCACAAGGTTTGCATAAAATGTATGCTTCTCGTTTTTATAGAGCTTGACGTACCTTTGATCGCTATCTACATAGATATAAGCGGAATATTTATATGTTGAAACATTTTCTATGCCATTTTCCAGGCTTTCCGCTTCCTCAAAAATAATCCCGGTTTCTTTTGCTATTTGTTCGCGAAAGTTCTTAAAAGCTTGTATTAGTGGAGCTCCACCCTCTAAATCTACTTCAGTATAAAGCACAGTAACCTCGTCAAAAACATATTCCTTCTCAAACGTATTGCTTAACGCAGCTCCGAGTATGATAATCAAGAGTATGGGTAACAATACCATCAACATATTAGCCTTGTAGTCACGAATAGCAATATTGAATTCCTTGACAAGTATTCTGAGTATGTTCATTTCTTCACCCCCTAATCTCTGAGCTTGCGCCCTGTCAGCGCAAGAAATACATCTTCAAGATCAGGCTTCTTGCTCTCGACTCTTTTAATTGAAAAACCGTTGCCGGTAAAATAATTGATAATCTTATCAAGATTATTTACCTCTGGTGAACTTGTGATTTTTATTATATCCTCTGCAACCTCAATACCAGTGACACCGGAAATCTCCATAATTTTATCATCCTCAACTGTAGATAAAGGTTCGCTGACAGTAATCCAGACCACATTTTTATTATTTACGATATTTTCCAGCTCTTCCACTGTCCCCATAGCAATCACCTTTCCATGATCCATTATGACCACTCTGCTGCAAAGCTGCTCTACTTCTTCCATGTAGTGGCTGGTATAAATAATGGTGCTGCCCGTCTCATTAAGCTTTTTAACGGACTGGAGGATATGATTTCTTGACTGGGGGTCAATCCCGACAGTAGGCTCATCCATTATTATAAGCTTCGGCTTGTGGGCTATGGCACAGGCAATATTAAGTCTTCTTTTCATTCCCCCTGAAAAGCTCTTTGGAAAGCTTTTCGCCTTATCCTCTAAGCCTGTGAATTTAAGCGCTTCTAATGCTGCTTCCTCGAGAGCTTTGCCCTTCAAGCCGTAAAGCCCTGCAAAAAATTTAACATTTTCAAGAGCGGTTAAATCCCCATATATTGCAATATCCTGCGGTACTATGCCAATATAGCTTTTAGACTGCATTGGTTGCTTCTCTACGTCCTTTCTAAAAACACTGATTTTTCCCTTGTCAATGTCTAAAAGCCCAATAATCATATTTATTGCAGTACTTTTGCCTGCTCCGTTTGGTCCCAGCAGACCGATTATTTCTCCCTCTTCTATATCAAGCGACATCTTGTCTACTGCCGCCAGATCCCCGAAATATTTACTTACCTTATCCATCTTGACAACACTCATCTTTAACACCCCTTTCTTTATCTACTGATATAATACAAAAAAACGGCTCCCCTCCGATAGTACGAAAGGTCACCGTCTACGTATGACAAAAGTCACCTTATTTTGTTTTTTCACCCGTAAGATAATAAATCGCAATTTGAGTTCTGTGCTCAAGTCCTGTTTTACTAAGTATTGAGGAAATGTAGTTTTTTATCGTCCCCTCCGACATATGAAGAGAAGCTGCAATCTCCTTATTCGAAAAGCCCTTAGCAATCAGCATTGTTATATCAAGCTCTCTGTCTGTGAGTATCCCTTTAGGAATACCTGGTTTTTTTCCGGCAGATAATTCATTTCTGATAATATCCATTGCCACATCCTGTATCACCGTTCCGCCATCATAAACAATTTTTATCGCATCAATTATCTTTGAAGTGGAGCTGCCCTTTAGCAAGTATCCTCTTGCTCCATTTTTAACGGCATTGATAATAAAATCATCGTCATCAAAGGTGGTTAGTATTATTGGCTTCGTATTGGTCTTCTCAGAAATCCTTGCCGCTGCCTGTAAACCATCCATTACAGGCATCCTGACGTCAAGAAGTGCCACATCCACTTGCTCCTTAGTACAATACTCAAAAGCTTTCAGACCATTTTCAACACAGCCTGTTATCAGGAATTGTTCATCAGACTGAAGGATTATCTTTAAGCCTTCCCGGATTAAAACATCATCATCTGCTATCAAAACCTTAATAGGCATTCTTTAATCACCTTTCTTCTATTGGAAGCAATGTAATAACACAAAAGCCGAATGTTCCATCTATTATGAGATTGCCACCTGCACCTTCGGCTCTCTCCTCCATTCCCATTATACCCAACCCCTTCTTTATTTGCCGGGAACCTATTCCATTGTCCTTTACCTGAGCTTTTATCATTTTGTTTAAAACCTCAAGCTCTACATCGATTTTTGTCGCATGGGAATACTTAATAGAATTTGTTAAAGCTTCTTTTATATTATCCGTGATTATTCTCCAGTGTGAATGCTTAATTTTCTCGAGGTCTCCCTTGTAAGTGAAGGAAGTCTTAATGGAACTCTTTAATGAAAGCTCTTCCACCATAAGCTTCAGCCTGTTGATACCAAGCTGCTCAGAAGCCGGCTTTATACTCCTGAGAGTTGAACGGATACTGGACATTCCGTTTCTTAAGTTTTCGGCAGTGTCCTCAATAATGCTTGCTGCCTTTTCCTTATCCTTATCTATGAGCACAGTTGCCGCTTGAAGCTGTATAATGCTGCCTGCAATCGTATGGCCGATCTTGTCGTGGATATTTTGAGCCAGATTATTTCTTTCTTCAAGCTGTGTTAAGTATCTCACTTGGTTTTCGTATTCTATTCCGGCTTCAATATGACTGTCAAGCTCGTCCCTTTTTTCACGAAAGCGTTCATTTATCCTCATTAAAGCCACATTGGCATCCGAAAGCCTGGCAGACAGCAAAAACACAATAAAGCTTAATAAGCTGACTAATATGTACTCAGGATAAAGACTTCTGCTGCAAAAAATAATAGGAGCAAGCATAATCGGCAGCATTATCTTTTTGTTATCCGTAAAACTTAATACCAGTTCTCCTGCATCAACAACCACAGGAAGCAGGAACAGTCCGTTTGTAAAAACCGAAAAAACACAAAGAATGACAATTGAAAGCAGTAAATACATTTGCTTTAATATTTTTCTGCGTACTATATGAGCCAGCATATCTGCGCAAATATAAATAAGCAGCATAAATACCGTCTGGGAAGTGTTTGTCATTCCTTCCCCGACGTAACGTATTATACAGTATATTTGCACAACAATTCTATTGACTAAAGACCATGCTTCCATAATGCCCTCACAAATGGAATCGGTGCCTTAAATCAAGTTCTCGGGGTTTAATCCTAAAAGCTCCTCTGCGACAAAGATACCGTCCTTTCTGATGAGCAAATCGTCAAACCATATTTCGCCCCCGCCGTACTCTGGTCTTTGGATAAACACCAAATCCCAATGAACCGCCGACTTGTTTCCATTATCGCACTCATCATAGCAGCCTCCCGGTGTAAAGTGTATGCTGCCTTTTATTTTCTCATCAAAGAGAGTGTCCTTCATGGGCTTTTCAATATAAGGATTGACTCCTATGGAGAATTCCCCTACATATCTTGCACCTTCATCGGTATCAAAGACCTTGTTTATCCTCTGCGTATCATTTGCCGCAGCATTTATTATCTTTCCGTCCTTGAATTCAAGTCTGATATTCTCATAGGTAAAGCCCTCATATTTCGAAGGGGTGTTGTAGGTGATGACACCGTTAACAGAAGTTTTCAAAGGCGCCGAAAAGACCTCTCCATCGGGTATGTTTCTCCTGCCTTCGCATTTGATGGCAGGCATGCCTTTTATGGAGAAGGTCAAATCCGTTCCCCTTCCTGTAATCCTAACTTTGTCTGTTTTCTCCATAAGCCTGACCAGTGAGTCCATAGCCCTGGACATCTTTGAATAATCAAGATTGCAGACCTTAAAATAAAAATCCTCAAATGCCTCTGTAGACATCTCAGCCATTTGTGCCATTGCGCTGTTAGGATACCTGAGAACGACCCACTTTGTATAGTTTACTCTTTGCTCCATGTGTACAGGCATGACAAATAGCTTGCTGTAAAGTGTAAGCTTATCCGGGGGAACGTCGGACAGCTCATTTGAATTATCCCCTGCCCTGATTCCGATATATGCATCCATTTCCTTCATTCTTGCCAGCTCGAAATCTGCCATAAGCTTAATCTGCTCTTCACTACACTCGTTTAGTATTGCCCGGGCAATCTCGTCATTCTTAACTGTAACAAACGGCAAGCCCCCTGCTTTATATACTTCTTTGACCAACGCTTTTGTAAGAGGCAGCTCAAAGCCCTTTGTCTCAATAAGCACCCTTTCTCCCGGCTTTACTTCGCAAGAGTAATTTACAAGATTTTTAGCAAGTATTTCTATTCTGGGGTCAGTCATATTAGCTCCTCCAATTCATCTAATGTTTTTTCAAATACCTTCATTGCCGCTTCCACCGGTGCCGGTTCAGATAAGTCAACTCCGGCCTTTTTCAAAAGCTCCAAAGGATAATCCGAGCTTCCGCTTTTAAGAAACTCAATATACCTTTCAACAGCAGGAGCTCCTTCTGTCAGTATCTGCTCTGCAAGGGAGGTGGCAGCAGATTTGCCTGTTGCATATTTATAGACATAGAAGCTTGAGTAAAAGTGTGGAATTCTTGCCCATTCCATT
>CAZPMC010000024.1:0-218 GCA_964587755.1 uncultured Oscillospiraceae bacterium | reverse complement strand
ATTTCTTCATCTATCATGACCTCAGGCCCGAAGTACTTTTCATTGAGACCTTTGTAAATGTTGCAAAATTCCTGGGCATTGAGGGCTTCTCCTGCTGCAGTCTTTGCGTGAGTAATTTTTTCAAACTCAGCAAACATAGTCTGTCTGAATATTGTGCCTCTGAATTCCTCCAAATAGTGGTTCAGCAGATATGCTTTCATTTTTTTATCATTTGTGTT
>CAZPMC010000023.1:4359-33599 GCA_964587755.1 uncultured Oscillospiraceae bacterium | reverse complement strand
AGTCTATGGCACCGCAATTTCTGAGTGCAATTTTCGTTTGATATTTAAAGTAGTCTATCTCATCTATAAACGGTATATTTATTCCTTTTTCTCTGTCATAATAAGTTTTATCTGTTTTAATTTTTCCTTCTACCAAATGTGATTGAACTATTGCCCCGATGTCTTTTGGTGACAGCATTGTGTAAAAAACACTTCTACCGGTATTTTCAGCACCGGACTTCTCCAAAGCTGTAATAACCATTACAGGTCCTATATCACATGTGCCTATACATCCTGTTTCAGATACCAATACCGTATCGGAGAGCTTTTGCTCCTCAAGGCAGCTTAAAAGAGCTTCTTTTATCTCATGGCAATTTGAAGAAACACATCCACCTCCGGAGCATATCAGTATTCTAAATTTCTTTTTACCAAGCTTTTTGTGGAATCGCTCTTTTATTTTAATAAGGTCATTAAGACTATGGATGTTTAGCTTCTCAGTCACGCCTTAACACCCCCTTTGTACATATCGATAATGCCTCTGAGCTTATCCGGGTTTACCTGCTTATAAACCTTGTCATTGATGGTCATGGCAGGAGCCAGGCCGCAAGCCCCGATGCACCTCATTACCTCAAGTGTAAATTTACCATCCTCAGTCGTTTCTCCCACTTCGATGCCCAGAATCTCCCGAAGCTTTTCAATGATTTTTTTGCCGCCCCGGACATAACAGGCAGTTCCTAAACAAACCCTGATTGTGTTTTCTCCCCTTGGATTCATTGAAAAATAAGAATAGAAGGTGACAACCCCGCTTACCTCAGATAGCGGCTTATCCAGTTTCTCCGCAATAAACTGCTGAAGCTTAAGAGGCAAATATCCGTATATGCCCTGTGCCATATGCAAAATTTGAATTAAGGAACCTTCTTTATCCTTTAATTCTTCAATCACCTCAGCAATTCTTTCGTACTTTTCCCGGTCGGTTTCCTTTTTGCACGCGCAAGTTTTTGTTTGGACGCTCATAAGATACCCCCTTGAAATGATATTCTGCAGGTCAATATGAAATTGTTAAAAAATTAACATTAAAGTATTGCATGAAGCCGCCAATGCTGTAACAACATTAGAAGTATTGATTGAGAGTCGCCAAAGCTGCAACTGTGATGTGAACTAAATTGATTTTACTGCCTGTTTTTGTTAATTTATTAACAAGTGTTTTGATTTAAATACATTATACCACCGAAAGTTAGCTTTTTCAACCAAGTTTACGAATTATTTCACAAAGTTATGTATTCTTTTTAGTACATTGTAGCTGAACAAGCATCCTTTGAACTTGGCGCTCTGTTGCTTTCGACTATTAATATCAATATATGAAACATTTTAGTAATTAATAAAGTCCAATAACTATTGCTAGATATTTTAATTTTTCAGGAGAAAGTTTATGATCAAATTAAGGCTAAAATGTTTGATTTTTATATTATCAACTTTGGTTTTATGCTCCTGTACAGTTAAGAGCAATAAATTTACTGTCGTTTCAGACTATGATTATTTTAAGGATGCAGGCGGTATGGGATTTTATAAAAAAGGCGATTTATATGGCTTTATCCGCCTGAATGGAGACAGCGACGGACTTAAGCCCTTTGCTTTAGACAACAAAGTAAGCAAGGTTATAAATCTGGACAGCATCAAATACTCTAACGGTTATGCTGTTTTTTCTACATTTGATGGCTCTTCTACCCAATATGGATTTATGGACTTGCATGGGAACACGGTAATGAAACCGGAATGGGAGCAAATAAGATTATTCGGCAGCACAGGGCTTACCTCGGTATTTGATAACAGCCTGAACAGATACATAATAATTGATTCGACAGGAAAAACAATAAGGGATAGCCAGTCATATATCGAAATCTATTCTCCCAACCCGGATATATTTATCTGTAATGATACATTTGATGATGCAAATTCGAATTATTACATTTTGGATAAAGAGCTTAATATTTTGCTCGAAGGTCTGGATATATATTTCAAGTCAGGCAGGGAGCTTGCCCACACAAGACAGTACACCATTTTCGGGGACAGCGAAAAATTTATCTTCAAAAAAGATGACAAATTCTTTATGTGCGACTTAAAAAACAATAAGACGATCGGTGAATTTGAGAACTACGATGAATTGCTAGAAAAGCATCACCCATTTATCGAAGAGTGCCAAAGGGCATATTCCGAATACGAGCATCCATCGCCGACAGAAAGCGTTAACGGTATTCTTATTCACTACGAACCGGACACCGACAAATACACAATAGTCAACGAGAACGGTGAAACCCTGTTTGAACCCGGCGCGGATATAACCGGCCTTTCTTACCGAAAAGGCAAAGTTATACTAGGCACAAGCCAGTCCACAGGCAAAACAGTTGTTATTTTTAAAAAGTAACCAGACATACAAGCCTGACTCCATTTTTCATTTGGCTTGCAAAATCTCAGACTAGCTACTGATAAGACTATCCGCTCCCTGCAATTGTCTCTTATCTTTCAGCCCTAAGGACTATCTCCCCGTCGGGGGCGTCTACCTTTATCCTGGCGCCGGGCTTTATTTTCCCGAGGAAATATTTCTCCGTCAGCTCATCTTCAATATATTTCTGTATTGTCCTTCTAAGAGGCCTTGCTCCGTATTTCGGGTCGTATCCCTTCTCCAGTATGAAATCATTTGCGGCATCTGTAAATTCAAGGGATATGCCTTTGTGGGCAGCTTCAGAAGCCACCTCGCTGAACATGAGGGATATGATTTTGCTCAATTCCTCCCTGGTCAGCTCTTTGAATACAACAATCTCATCCAGCCTGTTTAAAAACTCAGGTCTGAATATCTCCTTGAGACTGTCCTTCGCCCTGCTCTCCAATGCCTTATAGCCGTCATTGGCAAATCCTATACCGTTTGCCTTAAGAGTAGTGCCCGCATTTGATGTCATAATGATAATTGTATTTTCAAAATTTACAACCCGTCCGTGGCTGTCCGTAAGCCTTCCGTCCTCAAGTATCTGAAGCAGCATATTAAATACATCGGGATGGGCCTTTTCTATTTCATCCATTAAAATAACTGAAAAGGGCTTTCTTCTAACAAGCTCAGTAAGCTGGCCTCCATCATCATATCCCACATACCCCGGCGGGGATCCAATCAGCTTTGAAACAGTGTGCTTTTCCATATATTCAGACATATCAAGTCTAATAAGTGCTTCCTCTGTCTCAAAAAGCTCTTCGGCCAAAGCTCTAACTAATTCGGTTTTACCTACTCCCGTTGGACCCACAAACACAAAGGAAGACGGTTTCTTTTTCTTTCGGAAGCCCGCTCTGTTTCTTCTAATTGATTTAGCAATACTATTAACCGCCTCATCCTGTCCGATAACTCTTCTATGAAGCCTTTCCTCTAGATTCATTAACTTTTCGGATTCAACCCGGGTCAGCTTTTGAACAGGTATCTTCGTCCAGCTTTCGATGATAAATGCAATATCGTCAACAGACAAAACATCTACCTTGTTCTTCTCCTCCATTTCCTTTATCCTTTGGAGTAGCTTGCACTCGCGAACCTTTAATTCAGCCGCTTTTTGGTAATCCTCAATAGAATCGGCAGAAATTGCGGACTCCTTATCCTCTTGAACCTTGCTTAATTCAGATTTTAAGGCCTCTAGCTCAACCAGATCTGAATTCTTCAGGTTAGCTCTGGAGCCTGCTTCGTCTATTACATCTATGGCTTTGTCAGGCAAAAACCTGTCTGTTATATATCTTTCAGATAATCTTACAGCAGCTTCAATTACCTCATCTGTTATTTTCACTCTATGGTAATTTTCGTAGTAATCCTTAATTCCCTTTAAAATTTCAATTGTCTCCTCCACAGACGGCTCTTCCACCAGCACAGGCTGAAATCTCCTC
This sequence comes from uncultured Oscillospiraceae bacterium, assembly GCA_964587755.1. Classification (GTDB taxonomy): domain Bacteria; phylum Bacillota; class Clostridia; order Acetivibrionales; family DTU013; genus CAZPMC01. The sequence continues at coordinate 29,708 of CAZPMC010000023.1, read as the reverse complement.
TCAAGGGCAGAATCCTTTTCAACATACCTTCGATACTCTTTAATAGTGGTGGCGCCAATAACCTGAATCTCTCCTTTTGACAAGGCGGGCTTTAGAATGTTGGCAGCATTCATTGCTCCCTCTGCCTCTCCGGCACCCATTATATTATGAAGCTCATCGATGACCAAAATAACATTTCCCAGAGCCTTGGCTTCTTCGATAATGCTCTTCATACGGCTTTCAAACTGGCCTCTGAACTGGGTTCCGGCAACAATGCTTGTTAAGTCCAATAAATATATTTCAGCATTAAAAAGCTTGGCAGGTACCTGACGCTTTGCAATCCTCACCGCAAGCCCTTCGGCTATGGCAGTCTTACCGACGCCGGGCTCTCCTATTAGCACAGGATTGTTTTTGCTTCGTCTGTTTAGTATCTGTACAACTCTGTCTATTTCCCTTTCCCTGCCTATTACCCTGTCAATTTTATCTTCACGGGCCATATCCGTCAGGTTCGTACCATAGGTATTCAAATACTTCTTCTTTTTTAAGGTTTTCTTTTCCTGGGTTTTAGTTCTCGTACCGCTTTTATTGTCTGATTCCTCCGGTAATTCTTTATTCGTCTTATCATTATCATTTTCATTGGAATCAATAAATCCGAACATATTACCCATCTGTTTGTTGAGATTATCTATATCCTCATCGGACATACCCGTCTGCTCGATTAATTGATTTATAGGATGAATATTCTGTTTTTTGGCGCATGACAAGCAAAGTCCTTCTTGTTTTTGTATTCCGTCATATATTTTTGTTATAAAAACAACTGCATAATTTTTTTTACAAACCGAGCACATTGTCATAATTCCTCAACTCCCTTCACTATTGCTGCTGATTATTACTCTGCTCAATTATTATTATACTCCAAAAAACGTCATCTTGTTTGTTAACAATATGTGAAAATACTTAAACTATTAAATTGATTTATGATTTGCCCTGCCAAAATAATTATAACCAGTTTTTTGTAACCCTTTAATGCCCCATAGAATATATTTATATTAGCAGTTATGCAAATACTTATTTTAATTTGCGTCAGGAAATGGGAGGTGTTTTTTAATGTCAAACCCAGGATTGGTTGGTGGAGTCGGAGGCATTTTTAATGATGATTGTGCCATTTTGTTTTTCATACTGGTATTCCTTATCCTTTTTGTAAGCCCGAGAGGTTTTAGGCTGGCTGACCCCAAATAAGGAACAATCAAGATATAAGGGGGATAAGTCGAGTAATGATAATTAGCATTGCCCGATATTATCCTTTTAAGAAACTGTCCTGTATAGGACTGTTCACAAGCTGCTACTTCCTCAGGTGTACCTGTTGCTATGACATAACCGCCCTTTCCTCCGCCGTCAGGTCCCAGGTCTATAATATAGTCTGCAGTCTTAATAACATCCAGATTGTGTTCAATTATAATTACTGAATTGCCTGCATCAACTAATCTTTTTAATATGTTAACCAGTCGGTGAACATCCGCCACATGCAGCCCTGTAGTCGGCTCATCCAGTATATACAATGTTTTACCCGTCGCTTGTCTTGAAAGCTCTGTTGCCAGTTTGACTCTTTGGGCTTCACCGCCGGATAATGTAGTTGACGGCTGGCCTACCTTTACATAACCAAGCCCCACATCATAGAGGGTTTGAAACTTTTTGCGTATTCTCGGTATGTTTTTAAAAAATTCCAATGCTTCTTCTATCGTCATGTCCAGTATATCATGAATACTCTTTCCCTTGTATTTGACCTCCAGGGTTTCTCTATTGTACTGTTTTCCTTTACAAACATCACAGGGTACATATATATCCGGCAAAAAGTGCATCTCAATTTTTATAATACCTTCACCCCTGCACGCCTCACAACGTCCTCCCTTAACATTAAAGCTGAAGCGTCCGGCTTTGTATCCTCTCATTTTTGCCTCTGTAGTTCCTGCATATACTTCCCGTATTATGTCAAAAACCCCTGTATAGGTGGCGGGATTCGATCTGGGTGTCCTGCCGATAGGTGATTGGTCTATCTCTATAACCTTGTCAAGATATTCTATGCCGATAATTTCATCGTGTGCACCAACTTTTTTCCTGGCCCGGTTAAGCTCAACTGCAAGCCTCTTATACAATATCTCATTTATAAGAGAGCTTTTCCCTGACCCTGAAACACCTGTTACTGCAGTTAAAACACCTAGGGGGATTTCTACATTAATATTTTTTAGATTGTTCTCCTTAGCCCCTATTATCTTCAACCATTTGCCATTTGGCTTGTGCCGCTCATTTGGTACAGGTATGGCTTTTTTACCGCTTAGATACAGCCCAGTCTCAGAGGAAGGACAAGCCTTAATGTCGTCTATTGTCCCCTGAACCACAACACTTCCTCCATGGACCCCAGGACCCGGTCCCATGTCAATGATATGGTCTGCAGCATACATTGTATCCTCGTCATGCTCAACAACTATAAGTGTATTCCCAAGGTCTCTCAAGCGGGTAAGTGCTCCAATCAGGCGATTGTTATCCCGCTGGTGCAATCCTATGCTGGGTTCGTCAAGAATGTACAAAACTCCCATCAGCCCGGATCCTATCTGGGTAGCCAGCCTTATTCTCTGTGCTTCGCCACCTGAGAGTGTAGCTGAGGCTCTTGCAAGGGTCAGATAATCAAGCCCCACATCTACTAAGAAGCCTGTCCTTGCATCAATTTCCTTTAATATTTGTCTTCCTATGAGAGCATCTCTTTCAGAAAGTCTTAAATTTTCAAAGAAATTCTTTAGTTCATCTATGGGCATTTTGGTAAGCTCACTAATATTAAGGCCTCCCACGGTAACTGCAAGGCTTTCTTTTTTAAGTCTTGCTCCTTTACAATCAGGGCAGGGATTACTGCTCATAAACCCTTCATAATACTGCTTCATGCTGTCGGATTGGGTTTCCCTGTACCTTCGTTCCATACTCCTTATTACACCTTCAAATGCCGCAGTAAAGCTGCCGCTCCCATACTCCTTCTCATATTCTATTTTTATCTTTTCTCCCTTTGTGCCATATAGAATAATGTCGATAATCCGTTCGGGAAGTTCATTTACAGGAGTCGATATTTTAAATCTGTACTTTTTTGCCAACGCATTTATATACATTCTGGCATAGCTATCACCGTTTTCAAAATTCCACCCTCCGGCTTTTATTGCACCTTCTTCAAGGGATTTGCTACGGTCGGGCAATACCAGGTCCGGATCAATCTCAAGTAGTGTTCCCAAACCACTGCATGTGGGACATGCACCATATGGATTATTGAAGGAGAAGAGTCTCGGGGTAATTTCCTCAATACTCACACCGCAGTCACTGCAGGCGTAATTCTGGCTAAACAGCATTTCTTCGCCGCCTATAACATCTACCGTCATTATCCCGCCGCTTAAGTTTAATGATGTCTCAATGGAATCTGCCAGGCGCTTTACAATGTCAGGCTTTACAATAAGCCTGTCCACAACAATTTCTATTGTATGCTTTTTATTTTTCTCAAGCTTAATCTCATCATTGACATCATGCACTTGCCCGTCAACTCTTATTCTGACAAAGCCATTCTTCCTGGCGTCCTCAATCAGCTTTTGGTATTCTCCCTTTCTGCCCCTGACAACAGGTGCAAGCAGTTGTATTCTGGTACCCACTTCAAGCTGCATAATAGCATCAACCATCTGGTCTACCGTCTGCTGGGTTATCTCCTTTCCGCATATATGACAGTGGGGCACGCCGATGCGGGCATAAAGGAGTCTTAGGTAATCATAAATTTCTGTGACAGTGCCAACCGTAGACCTGGGATTTTTGCTGGTGGTCTTCTGGTCAATTGATATGGCAGGTGAAAGCCCGCCAATATAATCTACATCCGGCTTTTCCATTTGCCCCAGGAACTGCCGGGCATAAGCAGAAAGTGACTCCACATAACGTCTTTGGCCTTCTGCATAAATCGTGTCAAAAGCCAGCGATGATTTGCCCGAGCCACTTAGTCCTGTGATAACCACAAATTTATCCCTGGGAATCACTATGTCTATATTTTTTAAATTGTGTTCTCTTGCCCCTCTAATAAATATATTATTCTTTTCCATGTGCCTTACTTTCTTCCTTTGCCATTTATTTTAGCCTTTCAACTCTTTGAGTCTGTCTCTTAATTCGGCTGCCCTTTCGAACTGCAAGTCTTTTGCAGCCTGCTTCATTTCTTTTTCAAGCTTGTCTATCAAAGCCATACGGCTCTTTTCATCAAGATTTTCAACATCCCGGACAACCGAATATTTTGCATCGTCCTCGGAAGCCTTAATTGTTTCGATTACATCCCTGATACCCTTTTGAACAGTTGTAGGGATTATATTATGCTTTGCATTATAATCCGACTGTATCTTTCTTCTTCTGTTAGTCTCACTAATTGCCTTTTGCATTGAGTCTGTTATGGTGTCGGCATACATAATAACAGTCCCTTCAACATGTCTTGCAGCCCTGCCGATTGTCTGCACCAGAGAGGTCTCTGATCTTAAGAAACCTTCCTTGTCAGCATCAAGTATTGCCACAAGTGTAACCTCAGGCAAGTCCAGCCCTTCTCTAAGTAAGTTGATACCCACAAGAACATCAAAAACCCCTAATCTTAAATCTCTTATAAGCTCCATTCTCTCTAATGTATCAACGTCAGAATGGAGGTATTCCACCTTAAAATCAAGCTCCTTTAGATAGTCTGTCAAATCCTCAGCCATTTTCTTTGTCAGCGTTGTAACCAATACTCTTTGCTGCTTTTCTACTCTCTTTGAAATCTCCCCGATCAAATCATCTATTTGCCCTTTTACAGGTCTGACAATAATTTCAGGATCAATAAGCCCTGTCGGTCTGATAATCTGCTCCACTATCTGTTTTGAATGTTCTTTTTCATATTTCCCCGGAGTAGCACTGATATATATGGCTTGCTTTATTTTCTTTTCAAATTCTCCAAACGTAAGCGGCCTGTTGTCATAAGCCGACGGAAGCCTGAATCCGTACTCCACAAGAGAATCTTTCCTTGCTTTGTCACCGTTATACATACCTCCTATTTGAGGTATGGTAACATGGGATTCATCAACAAAAAGAAGCATATCCTCAGGAAAATAATCTATCAGCGTATAAGGAGGGCTTCCCGGCTCCCTGCCGCTTATATGTCTTGAATAGTTTTCAATTCCCTGGCAGAAGCCAATTTCCTGAAGCATCTCTAAATCATATCTGGTACGCTGCTCAAGTCTCTGGGCTTCCAGCAGCTTCTCCTGCTCCTTAAGCTCCTTTAGCCTCTCCGTAAGCTCTGCCTCTATTGAGTCAATGGCCTTTAACATTTTTGACCTTGTGGTGGCATAGTGATTGGCAGGAAATATTGCTGCATGGGTTCTTAACCCAAGTATTTCACCGGTTAATAAGTCCACCTCCGAAAGCCTCTCTATCTCATCGCCAAAAAACTCCACCCTCAAAATCTTATCAGAGGAATCCGGTGGAAATATCTCCAGAACATCTCCCCTGGCCCTGAATGTACCTCTTTTAAAGTCTATTTCATTTCTGTTGTACTGTATATCCACAAGCTTTCTAATTATATCATCACGCTCGCGTACCATGCCCGGCCTTAAGGACAGCATCAGGTCCGTATAGTCCTCTGGGTCTCCCAGGCCGTAAATACACGATACACTGGCTACAATTATAACGTCCCTTCTCTCAAAAAGAGCTGCCGTTGCTGAGTGCCTGAGCTTGTCAATCTCGTCATTTATTGATGAATCCTTCTCAATATAGGTATCAGTAGCCGCAATGTATGCCTCAGGCTGGTAATAGTCATAGTAGCTGACGAAATACTCCACGGCGTTGTGGGGAAAAAACTCTTTAAATTCACTGCACAGTTGGGCAGCCAGTGTTTTATTATGGGCAATGACAAGTGTGGGTCTTTGAACCCGTTCTATGACATTTGCCATTGTAAATGTCTTACCCGACCCTGTGACGCCTAAAAGTGTCTGGTGCCTGTAATTTCTGTTCAGGCCCTGCACCAGCTTTTCAACAGCTTCAGGCTGATCACCGCACAATTTATAATCTGAAACCAACTTAAATTCTGCCATACTTCCTCCATTTTTTACTGCTGGCAATAGCTTAATTTCATAACATATTATAGCACAACTATACATGCATGCAAACAAATGTTCGCATATTTTTTTATTGACACGCACAATTACTAGATGTGATAATATAATGAATTATAAATTCGGAGGTTTGAAAATGAAAGTTGCAAAATTTGGAGGAACATCATTAGCTTCCGCAGACCAAATAAAAAAGGTCTGTTCCGTTATATTGTCCGATTCTCAGAGAAAGCTGGTGGTAGTGTCCGCACCAGGAAAGCGTTTCAGCGATGACATAAAAGTGACCGATTTACTTATAGCTTGTTCAAAAGCAGAATTAGAAAAGGGTGATTCTGGTGCCGAAATGCAAGCTGTCATCTCAAGATATGCAGAAATTGCCTCCGGACTTGGTCTTACAGATGAAATAGTAAAAAGCATTTCAGATGACCTTTATTCCCGGATAAAAAGTGATAAAAGTGATTTATATAGGTATACAGATAACATCAAAGCGTCTGGAGAAGATAATTGCGCAAAGCTCGTGGCATCATATCTTCAAAGCATAGGTGTGCAAGCCCAATACATAAATCCAAAGGAAGCGGGGCTGCTTCTTAGTGACGAATACGGAAATGCCCAGGTACTGCCTGAGTCCTATGAAAACCTAAAGACACTGTCGGGACTTCCGGGAATTATTATTTTCCCAGGTTTTTTCGGTTACTCACCGGAAGGTCATGTGGTTACCCTGCCCAGGGGCGGCTCAGATATAACAGGTTCAATCCTTGCAGCAGCAGTTGATGCAGACCTTTATGAAAACTATACCGACGTTGATAATGTTTACTCTGTAAACCCCAATCTGATTAGCTCACCAAAGCCAATTACCGAGGCTACCTATAGGGAAATGAGAGAGCTGGCATACGCAGGCTTTAGCGTGTTCCATGAGGAAGCGCTGGTTCCGGTATTTAAAAAAGGTATCCCCGTCAGGATAAAAAACACAAACAATCCTGATGCACCGGGTACAACAATTGTAAAGGAACGTACAAATATTACCGAGCCGGTTGTCGGAATTGCAGGAGATTCAGGTTTTTGCTTTATTTATGTGAGCAAATACCTTATGAACCGGGAAGTCGGTTTTGGGCGTAAAATGCTTCAAATTCTTGAGGAGGAGCATATTTCCTATGAGCATATGCCCTCCGGGATTGACAATATCTCTATCATTATGAAGCAGCATCTTTTAGATGAAGAAAAAGAAAAGAGAATTATTCACCGGGCAAAGGCAGAGCTTGCTGTAGATGATATATCAGTTGAACGGGACCTTGCCTTGATAATGATTGTAGGGGAAGGAATGCGAAACACCTTAGGAATTACAGCAAGAGCCTCCAGCGCACTTGCTGAAGCAGGTATTAACCTAGATATGATTAATCAGGGCCCATCTGAGGTAAGCATGATGTTCGGGGTTAAATCAGCGTTGAAAGACAAAGCCATTGAAGCGTTATATTATGAATTCTTCAAGTAATCTTGCTTATTTTCTCAAGGATTTTATCCTTAAACAGCAATCCTGCGATAAAAAGAATCAGGGCAGCTACAGAAAGTATTATAACAATTCCATAGTTGCCTTTTTGTGTGTTACTCCCTATGTAGGATGAGGCAAGAAGTGCCGGAAATCTTCCTATTGTAATAATTGTAAAGAAAGTAAGAGGCTTTATTGGAGTAATCCCCGCAATATATGTTACTATATCCTTTGGTATTCCGGGAATTAAAAATAGCATTAACATTCCTGCTTCAGTCTTTTTGCTGTTAATCATGAACTTAAATTTCTCAAGGTAGACGGTTGGAACCAAAAGCCTCACCAAAGGATATCCCACCAGACGTGCTATGGAAAAAACAATTATTGAGCCTGCAACAATCCCAATAAGTGAGTAGAAAGTTCCCAACCACGTTCCGTAAATATACCCACCGGCAATTTGGACCAATTCCCCAGGTATCAAAGCTACCACAACCTGCAGTATTTGAATGCCGATAAACACTAGTATGCCCCTCCAGCCATAAGAATTAAGCAAAATCATCAGTTCCTCGGGCTTTTGGGTGAGATCTTTGATTTGCGGTCCAAACCTTATGGTAAGATAAATTATTATGCCTATAAAGACTAAACTCAGTACTGCATAAACAACGATTTTTATTTTTTTACTCATTGTTATTGTTTGCATAAACTTATTCATCAAGCTTTATTGAAAGCTGGTTATCCGGCGAGTCATCCTCTCTTAAATAATAACCTACCCCCGGTATTGTCTTTACCCTATAATAATCCGGATTGCGAATTCCGGACTCCTTTATAGACTTAACATCACACATAAAGCTTCCCTTCTTTTCCTTCATTACCTGAACACCTTGAGAGCTTCTTGTTGATTTGGAGTTAATCCGGCTTGTATTAAAGACAAGGACCTTATTTATACTGCTTAATGCCACTAAATCCATATCATCCGCAAGGAAGCGGATATCAACCAGGGGTGATTTATCTGAGTATGCATTGGCAAGCTTTTTCCTGTTTGTTTTTGTTGCATAGCTTGTAAGGTCAATTTTTGCACACTTTCCGTTTTCAAATGAAAACAGCATCCAGCCCTCATATTCATCTGTAGCGGCAATATAAATTATTCTCTCGTCATCGGGCATCTTCAATAGATTTGTCAGGAATTCACCTAAAGTGCTTGCCTTACAGTCGGGAATGTCATAGCATCTTAGCTTGTAAACCGTATGGCGGTCTGAAAACAGCAAAAGCTCTGCTTTGTTGTGAGTCTCTATCTCCTGTATGATCTTATCTTCATCCTTCAGCTTTTGCTCCGGATTTGCCCTGAGGGATACAAGAGGTATCTTTTTCAGGTAGTTTTGTTCTGTAAGGAACAGCTTTAAATTGTAATCATCTATCATGTGCTCATGGGTTATTTCTTCGATATGCTCCTCAGAAATAATCTCTGTTTTCCTTGGCTGACCGTACTTTTTAGACACTTCTTTAAGCTGCTTTGCAATTATCTGTCTGATTTTGCTTTCATTTTGTGAAATATCCTTTAGCTCTTCAATTTCCTTTTGCAGCTTTTCAACTTCGGCAACTTTGTCTAATATATATTCCTTGTTTAAGTTTCTAAGCTTTATTTCTGCCACAAATTCAGCTTGTGTCTTGTCAATATCAAATCCCTTCATCAAATTTGATATAACCTGTGAATCGTTCCGGGTTCCTCTTATAATAGCTATAGCCTTATCAATATCCAATAATATCTTTCTTAAGCCCAGAAGCAAGTGCAGCTTTTCTTCCTTTTTATCGATGTCATAAAGCAGTTGTCTCTTAACACAACCGATTCTAAAAATCAGCCATTCCTTAATAATCTCTTTGATGCCCATTACTTTTGGCCTGTTGTCAATAAGAACGTTAAAATTACAGCTAAAGCTGTCTTCAAGCGGCGTCAGCTTGTAAAGCTTGTTCATTATTAAATCAGGTTCCGCACTCTTCCTAATGTCCAGCGCAATCTTAAGACCTAAAAGCCCCGTCTCATCACGTACATCGGTAATTTCCTTTATGGTTCCCTTTTTAACAATATCAATAATGGAGTCAATTATTGCCTCAACAGTAGTAGTATACGGAATCTCATATATTTCTATACAGCTATTGGCCTTGTCAAACCGGTATTTCGCTCTGACCTTGAAGCTGCCCCTGCCTGTTGAATAAACCTGCCGCATCTCCTTCTCATTGTAAATGAGACTGCCGCCTGTAGAAAAATCCGGAGCTTTAATATATTTCAACAAATCCGCATTTTCATCATTAATATAGGCTACTGTTGCATCACAGATTTCCTTGAGGTTAAAGCTGCACAAATTGCTTGCCATGCCAACTGCAATACCTTGATTGGCATTTACCAAAATACTTGGGAAGGTGGCTGGGAAAAGCACAGGCTCCTTTAATGTCCCATCATAGTTGTCTACAAAATCCACCGCATTTTTATCCAGGTCACGCATCAGCTCTTCACATATTTTCTCCAACTTAACCTCAGTATAACGTGAGGCTGCAAAGCGCATATCCTTGGAATACTGTTTACCCATATTCCCCTTTGAATCTACATAGGGATGTAATAAGGCACCATTGCCACGTGTCAGCCTTACCATTGTCTCGTATATGGCCATTTCACCATGAGGGTTTAGCTTCATCGTCTGCCCTACAACATTTGCAGATTTTGTCCTGTTGCCCGTCAAAAGTCCCATTTTATACATTGTATAAAGAAGCTTCCTGTGGGACGGCTTAAACCCGTCTATCTCAGGTATGGCTCTTGAGATAATCACACTCATAGCATAAGGCATGAAATTTTGCTCAATGGTATCAACAATTTTCTGCTTAACAAAATTATTATTCAAACATAATCACCTTTTTCGTAAAATCAGCTTACATCAATCAATTCTATATATTTGCTTCCGTTTTCCTCAATAAAATCCTTCCTGCCCTGAAGATTGTTGCCCAGCATTAAATCAAACATCGTCTCTGTTTCATGGATATCACCGGGCATTATCTTAATAAGTCTTCTTGTCTCAGGGTTCATTGTTGTCAGCCACATCATCTCAGGCTCATTTTCCCCAAGGCCTTTAGAACGCTGGATTGTATATTTGGAGCCCTTCAGATTTGCAAGTATCTTGGCCTTCTCCTGCTCTGTGTAGGCAAAATATGACTTGCCCTTACATGTTATTTCAAATAGAGGCGACTCTGCTATATAGACCTTTCCCTCCTGAATAAGTGTAGGTACCAGCCGGTAAAGCATAGCCAGTATAAGGGTTCTTATTTGATAGCCGTCTACATCCGCATCAGTGCAAATAATTATCTTGCTCCATTTTAGATTATCCATGTCAAAGGTGCTTAAATCTTTATTATGCTTAGACTTTATTTCAACACCGCACCCCAGAACCTTTAACAGGTCAACTATTATTTCATTTTTAAATATAACATTATAATCTGCCTTAAGGCAGTTGAGTATTTTTCCTCTAACAGGCATTATAGCCTGAAACTCAGCATCTCTGCCCATTTTGCAGGAGCCCAGGGCCGAATCTCCCTCGACAATATAGAGTTCTCTTTTGCTTATGTCCTTCGTCCTGCAGTCCACAAATTTCTTAACTCTGTTGGACATGTCAATAGTGCCGCCCAGCTTTTTCTTGATATTAATCCTTGTTTTCTCTGCAGTTTCACGGCTTCTCTTGTTGACTAGCACTTGCTCGACAATTTTATCGCTTTCAAGCTGGTTCTCTATCAGATAAACCTCCAACTGCTGCTTTAAGAAGTCCGTCATAGCCTCTTGGATAAATTTATTCGTTATAGACTTTTTTGTCTGGTTTTCATAGCTTGTGATAGTAGAAAATGAATTTGTAACAAGGATAAGACTGTCTTGTATATCGGTAAAGGTTATTTTTGATTCGTCCTTGTTGTACTTGCCCTTGCTTCTAATGCATTTATCAATTTCATTGACAAATGCTGATTTGACTGCTTTATCCGGTGAACCACCATACTCTAAAAAGCTTGAATTATGGTAGTACTCCAAAAGATTTATTTCATTATTGAAGCAAAAGGCAACCTGCATCTTTACCTTGTACTCGGGCTTGTCCTCCCTGTCCCTGCCCTTTGCTGAGCTTTCAAAATACTGTACTGACGTAAAGCCCTTATCGCCGCTTATTTCATTGATATAGTCAACTATGCCGTTGTCATAGCAAAATTCATAGGTCTCACCCGATTCCTCGTCAAACAATATGAATTTAACACCTGAATTGACTACAGCCTGCTTTTTAAGGGTAGTAATATAGTATTCCAGGGGAATATTAATATCCGTAAACACCTCAAGATCAGGCTTCCAGGTCTGTATTGTTCCTGTACTTTTATAGTTGCATTTCTGCTTAATAAGCCCACCAACATTTTCCCCCTTCTCAAACCGGAGGTCAAAACTGTATCCATCCCTAAATACAGTTACATTCATATATTCGGAGCTGTATTGTGTTGCACAGCTTCCTAAGCCATTTAAGCCGAGGCTGAATTCATAATGCTCGCCTGAATTATTCTGATACTTTCCTCCAGCATAAAGCTCACAAAAAACTAATTCCCAATTGTAACGGTCTTCATTTGGATTGTAATCCAGAGGAATTCCGCGTCCGTAATCCCTTATAGTAATAGAGTAGTCAGCATGGCGCGTGACTTCTATTCTATCACCAAAGCCTTCTCTTGCTTCATCAATTGAATTTGAAAGAATTTCGAAAAAGGAATGCTGGCAACCTTCTATTCCGTCAGAACCAAATATAACTCCCGGTCTGAGTCTGACACGGTCTGCACCCTTTAGGGATGATATGCTGTCGTTCCCATAGAATTCAGCTTTTACCCCTTTTGTCATTTGTAAATCCCCCTATTTTTATCTACTGTCATTATTATTTATTAAAAGCTTTTTAAAGTCAAGTTGGATTTAAAATGTGGGAAAATACCAGCAAAGTTCATGTTATTGCCAGCATTAATATTCTCATTTTTTCAAAACATAACTGTGAGGTGATTTTATGAGAAAAAAAATTTGTTTAATTCTTGTATTACTGATGCTCTTGTCAACACAGACATTTGCTGCATCTACCTACACGGTTAAGTACGGCGATTCAATGTGGAAAATCGCAGTAAGACACCAAGTCGGACTTAGTGAGATAATAGCTGCGAACCCACACATTAAGAACCCGGCATTAATCTACCCCGGTCAAAAGCTTACAATTCCGACTGTGACAACAGCTTCACAGGAGGATGAGGTTATCCGCCTTGTAAATATTCAAAGGGCGAAAGCCGGGCTTCAACAGTTAAAGAAAAATTGGGAGCTGTGTAGAGTAGCAAGGTATAAATCTGCAGATATGGCTAACAGAGGCTACTTTTCTCACACATCGCCGACCTATGGTACTCCATTTCAAATGATGGAAAACTTTGGGCTTCGCTTTACAGCCGCCGGTGAGAATATAGCTTACGGGCAGAGGACCCCTGCTGAGGTTATGAATGACTGGATGAATTCTCCCGGACACAGGAGTAATATTATGAGTGGGGCCTATAATCAGATTGGTGTAGGACTTGCGAAAAATAAAAACGGTGTGTGCTACTGGACACAGATGTTTATGAAATCGATGTAGCTTTTATCATACTGCAGATAAGGGGTCAGGCTCTGGCAATTAGGGCCTGGCCTCTTATTTCTGCCCAAAATCCTTCACATTCTTCACCATTTCAGTTATAATGAAACAAATCACTGAAAATGTTAAAGCTTTGATAACATTAGGGGGATTCCATAACTATGAGCATTTTAAAAGATATTTCACAAAACCTTCAGCTGGGGAAGGCAAAGCTGGTTAAGGAGCTTGTCCAAAAGGCCGTCGATGAAGGCATAGACGCCGAAACAATTCTGAAAGAGGGCTTGTTGGACGGAATGAATATAATAGGTGAAAAGTTCAAAAACGATGAGATTTATGTTCCGGATGTTCTTATCGCCGCCAGAGCAATGAACAGCGGCACCGAAATCTTAAAGCCTCTTCTTGCCGCAGGCAACGTTAAAGCATACGGCAAAGTTGTAATCGGAACGGTTGCAGGCGATCTTCACGATATCGGAAAAAATTTGGTTAAAATGATGATGGAAGGTAAAGGTCTTGAAGTTATAGATTTGGGTACCGATGTTTCAGCTGAAAAATTCATAGACAGGGCGATTGCTGAAAACGCTCAAATTATTGCCTGTTCTGCCCTTCTTACAACAACAATGATTGAAATGCAAAGGGTGGTCAATAAAGCCATAGAAGCCGGGATTCGGAACAAGGTCACCATTATGATTGGTGGTGCCCCTGTGACACAGAGCTTCGCTGATAGCATAGGCGCGGATATTTACACACCCGATGCGGCATCAGCTGCCAACGAAGCACTTAAGGCCTGTCAGGGATAATTCCTAATTATTTTGCAGCATTTCAATAAGCCCGACTGGGTTAATTATATTGCCAAGCTTCTTATCCAAATTGTCAGCATTTTTCCCTGCTACAGCAGTTTTACGTGCTGCATCCCAAAACTGCTTCGGCGTAATGTCGGGTTTCGCCTGACAAGCTGAAGCATATAAGCCTGCAACATAGGGCACTGCCCAGCTCATACCACCGTTTCTGTAGAATGCATAGTCGGCGTTCATTTGTCAACATAAAATTTGGAATAAAATAGTTTCGTTTTTTATAAAGATTATTGTAGTAACTTTTATATACAGGAAGCCAATAAAGCGGCGGTGAAAACTATGTTTAATGCAGGTTTTATACAATCACTTAGAAATTTCATTATTTTTCTTCTGCTGTATTCCGTTGTTTTTATCGCAGTATGCTGTACTATTTCTTTTACATACCCATTCATTGCAGCCTTTATAATAGCTTTCTTAATTCAGCCGATAACAGTTTTTTTTAAAAAGAAATTAAATTTCAAAAAGAATATGCCTTCCATGCTAGCCTCAATTACAGTATATTTTCTTTTATTCATTTTCCTTTCAATTTTATTCTACAGCGTAATATCCGAAGTAAGACAGCTTGCAGCAACCCTTTCCCATACTAGCACCGACTATATTTTAAAGTCGTTGAGTAAAATAATACTAGAAATCGGAGCATATCTTAGAAATATCGATCCTTCCTTCATTGAAAAAAACAGCAGCCATCTGACAGGTATTTTCAACAGCGGGATCGACATACTCAATAAAGGTCTTAGCACCTTTTTAGCCCTGGCAACTTCACTGCCCATGTGGATTACTGTAATATTCATGGTAATGATTTCAACATACTTTTTTTCAAGGGATATGGCAAAAATCAGATCCAAGATTTTCTCGATTTTCTCCGACAAAAGCAGAAGTAAAATTGAAAAAGTGTGGCATCAATGTATACTTACACTTTCTAAGTACATAAAGGCATATTCCTTTATACTCTCCCTTACCTTTATTATTACTTTGGTTGGCTTTTTACTTCTAGGCGTAAGGTATAGTGTTGTTCTTAGTGTCATTTGCGCATTTGCAGATATTCTGCCCGTGCTTGGAACCGGTCTTGTTTTTTTGCCGTTGTCACTAATTTATATTTTGTTGGGCAACTATTATACTAGCATAGGAATACTTGCATTGTTTTTATTAATTATCACAATAAGACAATTTGTTGAATCTAAAATAATTTCCGCCTCCCTCGGTCTGCACCCTCTGTTGGTAATGGTGTCAATATTCGCAGGAATGAGGGCCTTTGGCATGACGGGAGTATTGTATTTTATATTTCTATCGTTTCTTTATAAAATCCTGAAGGCTTCCGGCATACTATAAAATAATAATTTGTTTATATCCCGGTTATCATTGGGAAAGCTATAATTGCCTGTTATTTCACCTTTTGTTAGAATATAATGGTTTATAGAACTACATGAGAGGATGATTTTTATCGCTAGTCGTTTTGATGGATTTCAGGATAAGAGAATGATGATATTCGGAGAGCTTGTAAAAAGGTACTGGAATGGCAGTTTAAAGTCAAATGAAGACCTGAATCAGTTAGCTCAAGAGATAAGATACAAATTCGATTTTACGGATATGGATATGCCTTTTATAAAGGATCATATAAGAATTGCACTGGGACTGGACCCCGCAGGAGACGCCGACTTTACTGACGAATTGGATATCGTGGGAAGATCGCAGGCTGTAGGTGAACCCATCATAGCAAAAATAAACGGCCCATGTGAGTATTGTGATAATGAAAACTGCGATATGATGTGTAAGCATGAGGCCCAGCTTTACAGACGAAGTGAAGGTCCGGTTATTGTAAATAATAAATGCCTGTCTTGCGGGGACTGTGTTGTAAGCTGTGATTTCGGCGCATTGGCAGATAAAATAGAATTTATTCCCGTTGTAAATCTTCTCAAGGATACAAATGTACAGGTATTTGCAGCAGTAGCTCCTGCTATTGTAGGGCAGTTCGGCGACAATATCACAATGGGGCAGCTTAGAACCGCATTTAAGCTTATGGGCTTTGCAGATATGGTAGAAGTAGCAATGTTTGCAGACATTCTTACAATTAATGAGGCCTTTGAATTCAGCAAACTTGTCAAAACAGAAAAGGACTTCTTTCTTACGAGCTGCTGCTGCCCTGTCTGGTTCAACATGATAAAAAGAAGTTATCACGGGCTTTTCAGTCATATGTCTCCTTCCGTGTCTCCTATGATAGCATCGGGAAGATTTCTAAAAGAGCTGTATCCAGGCTCTAAGGTCGTATTTATTTCACCATGCATAGCGAAAAAATCCGAGATTAACGAACCTGATGTCAAAGGTGCCATAGACTTCGTAATAAATTTCAGAGAAATGGCAGAGGTATTTTCTGCACTGGATATAAATATTGAAAGCCTCCCGGCTGACGAAAAGGATCAGGCTTCCTTGGGCGGCAGGCTATATGCTAGAACCGGCGGTGTGAGCTTCTCTGTAAAAACAGTTGTAAACAGACTGGAGCCAAAGCGTGTTATAAAGCTTAAATCAAAGAAGGTAGACGGGGTTAAAAACTGTAAGCAGATACTTGATGAACTGGCAGATCAAAAGGATATCGATGCAAACTTCATTGAAGGCATGGGCTGCTCCGGCGGTTGTGTCGGCGGCCCAAGAACAAATATTGATGTTGATAAAGCAACAAAAATGGTGAATGATTTTGGAGAGGATTCACTAATCATGACTCCCTTTGACAACCTCAATGTTATGAAAATATTACGGCAAACCGGCATTGAGACAATCGAGCAAATCGTCGAAAACGAGACTGTGTCCGGTATGCTGAAACGGGAGTAGCATTCTGGTGCCAGGCACCACAGTTATGAAGTTATTAAGGGACGATTCCTTCCGCTTTTCATATAAAAGCAGAAAGAACCATCCCTGGCACCATCTATTTATGCATCACCATTTTTAGAGGGGATTTTGTTCAATAGAACCATGGATGCAAGTATTGCTCCAGTCACAATGAAAATCCCCAGCATTCCCTTTGCCATGATTGGTAATGTTTCTAAAAATAACTCAAAATTCATCAATATCACCTATCCTAAAAAGTTTAATATCAAGCCGCCTGCAATAACAGAAGCAATTTGTCCCGACACATTTACTCCTATAGAGTGCATAAGCAAGAAATTCTGATTGTCTTCAGCAAGCCCCATTTTGTGAACAACCCTGGCTGACATTGGAAATGCCGATATTCCTGATGCGCCAATCATTGGGTTTATCTTGTTCTTCAGGAACAGATTTAAGAACTTTGCGAACATGACCCCACCGAAGGTGTCAAATATAAACGCTACCAATCCCAGTGCCATTATTAACAATGTTTGCGGATTTAAAAACTGTTCCGCCTGCATTTTTGTTGCAATCGTAATTCCCAGCAGCAATGTTACCAGATTTGCAAGCACATTTTGTGCTGTTTCCGAAAGGGAACCCAAAACACCGCATTCCCTAATGAGATTTCCGAACATTAAAAAGCCTATCAATGCAACTGAACGGGGAGATACTATTCCTGTAATCATAGTGATTACGATAGGGAAAAGTATTCTTGTGGTCTTTGAAACATTCTTTTGCTCATAGGGCATCCTAATAAGCCTTTCCTTCTTCGTAGTGATGGCCCTGATAACAGGTGGCTGCACAATCGGAACAAGTGCCATATACGAATACGCTGCCACTATTATGGCTCCTATGTAGTTGGACTGGAAGAAGTTTGCAACAAAAATTGATGTTGGCCCATCTGCCGCTCCTATTATGGCAATAGACGCAGCATCCTTAAGCTCAAATCCAAATAAAGCCGCCATGCTGAGTGTGAAGAATATACCGAATTGTGCTGCAGCACCAAACAGCATGAGTTTAGGGTTTGACAGCAAAGGTCCAAAATCGATCATTGCTCCTATCCCGATAAAAAGGAGAAGCGGAAATAACTCATTTGCAATTCCTGCATTAAACAATACGTCTATAACTCCAACCTCTGCCACACCGTCATATATCTGCGTTACAGAACCGGAAAGAGGTAGGTTGACCAATATGGCACCGAAACCTATTGGCAGTAACAAAGAAGGCTCCATGTCCTTTTTTATTGCCAGGTATATAAGCATTCCGCCTATTAGCCACATAACAATTTGCTGCCATTGAATATTAAATAAATTCCCGTACAACGCTTCCATTTCTATTCCTCCGTATTTTATTGCGTAACTGTAGCTCCCATGATCCCAAAACTTATTTCATAACATCACATATTAAAATATTGAATATGTGAGGAATAGCGTTGACATAAGTGATGCAACAAGGGAAACAACCGTAATTTGTGTGTTAATTGAAGGTCCAGCGGTATCCTTAAAGGGATCTCCGACAGTGTCTCCGACAACTGCTGATTTATGTGCTTCTGAGCCTTTACCACCTGCATTGCCCGCTTCAACATATTTCTTAGCATTATCCCAAAGTCCGCCTGCATTTGACATGAACAATGACAGAAGAAGACCGCTAACGATATTACCCAACATGAAGCCACCAATAGCATTGACTCCGCCTACAAAGCCAACAACAATTGTTGCAACTATTGCAAAAAGTCCTGCAGGTATTAATTCTTTTAAAGCACCGCTTGTAGCTATATCAATACATTTGCTGTATTCAGCCTCTACGCCTTCCTTGCCTTCCTTCAAGCCAGCAATTTCTCTAAACTGACGGTGAATTTCTGCAACCATTCTCTGTGCATTTCTGTCAACACCAAGCATAAGCATTGCAGAGAATACCGCAGGAACTGCCGTACCTGTGAGTATGCCAAAAAATACTGTAGGATTTATTACGTCAAAGCCTGTGAGCAATTCCTTTCCAAGCTCTTTAGCCGCAACATTTACCTCGCTCATAAATGCACCAAGCAAACTAATAACCGTAAGTCCCGCAGCTCCGATTGCAAAGCCCTTTGTTATAGCTTTAACCGTATTGCCCGCAGAATCAAGCTCATCTGTTATCTCCAAAGCCTTTTCACCAAGATCTCCCATTTCAACAAGGCCTCTGGCATTGTCAACAATTGGTCCGTAAGCATCATTACTGATAATCATACCAACGATAGAAAGCATTCCTACTGCTGCCATGGAAATTCCAAACATGGCATAGCCTTCGCCAAGTCCGTCGCACAGCTTATAGGCTGCTAATGCAGATATTGCAATTCCTAATATAGCCGGGAGAACCGATATAAATGCATAGGACACTCCGGAGAGAATTGTAAATGCCGGTCCGCTTTTCGATGCATGTGCAACCTTTTGCACTATTGGTCTTTCATCATTTGTAAAGTAATCCGTAGCTATTCCTATAATTACTCCAACTAAAAGGCCTACTGTTGAAGCACCCCAGACCTCCCATCTGAAGCCGTCGAACACAAATGTGGCAAGAGCTGTCAGTACTAAAAATACAGCTGTCGTTACATATGTGGAAGAGTTAAGAGCCCGTGACGGATTACCGTTTTTACCGATTTTAGCAGTAGCTATACCGATTATTGACGATAAAAGCCCGATAGCTGCATAGCAAAATACCATTGAGGTGTTAATGCTTTTCCCCAGAGCCTGATCAAGTGTCGCAGCCATTACAAGTGCTGCTGCCATAGAAGCAACATTTGAGTCAAACAGATCTGCACCCATTCCAGCAACATCACCGACGTTATCACCCACATTATCAGCTATAACAGCAGGGTTTCTCGGATCATCCTCCGGAATCCCAAACTCTACCTTTCCTACAAGGTCAGCACTGACGTCTGCGGTTTTTGTAAATATACCTCCGCCTGCTTTAGCAAATAATGCAAGAGAACTGGCACCAAAAGAAAACCCCAACAAAGCAGTTGTATTGTTTGTAAGTAAAAGAACGGCTGCAACACCCAGCAGGCTTGAGCCTACAACAGCAAGACCCATTACCGCACCGCCTCTGAAACCAACTAAAAAGGCTTCCTTCAAGCCCTTCTTAGCAGCTTCGGCAGCCCTTGTGTTTGCCAAAGTAGCAACAAATATACCAATTTTTCCTGCAATTGCTGAAAACACTGTTCCTGCTACATAAGCAATTACCATTATTATGTTTTCTACAATGTTCCCCTTCCAAACCGGGGCTGGTAATAAGATAAATATAATTACTGAAGCAACGGCTGCAAATTTAGCCAAAACTTTGTATTCCTTGCTCATAAATGTATTTGCACCGTCTCTTATCAGCGAACCGATTTTTTGTATTTTTTTATTCGTCGTTTCTTGTTTTTTAACCCAAAAGTGCAGATATGCGGCAAATAAAAAAGAAATGACTACAGCAAAGAAAGATACTGCGTAAAATACTCCCAGCGATGATTCCATTGGCTTAACCTCCCATTTATTATTTACACCTTTTATGTAAGCGAATAATTTTGCCCCTGTAAAAAGCCAAATTTCGCACGTATATCATATTACTCCTAATTTATTTTTTTTTCAAGCAGTATACCCAATAATTAATTTTTTATCTGTTCAGTGCCCCTCTAAATCTCATGTCTGTCTTCATAATATGCCCTGTAATCCAGTCCGATACAAAAGAAATGAGTTCAAGAATTGTCTCTTTCTGATTTTTTTCTAAATCTTTTTTTTGAAGCCTATCAAGCTTTCTTACCAAAAAAGCGTGCTCCATTTTGTGATTCTCTAAGTCCTCATACCCACAACGCTCCATCTGCTTTTCCTCATATTCAAAATGGTACACTGTGTAATCCTTAAGCTGCTGCAATATGTCCATTATCTCTTCGTGATGGTTAAATGCGTCCTTTGCCAGGACAAGGTTTGAAACTCTGCCTCCTATTTCAAAAAGCTTTTTATGCTGATTATCAATTTCATCAAAATTAACACAATATGATTCTCGCCATTTAAAATACATTTTATATCCTCCCTTAAGCTTTAACAAGATGCCTTAAACTATTCATTTAATTTTCACGTTTGTAATCATCAATTAGTTTAATCGTATCTTTTTCAGAAAGTGGTTTACTGAAATAAAACCCTTGTATCTTATCACACTTATTCTGCGTTAAATACTGAAGCTGTCTGCGGTTCTCAACCCCCTCGGCCACAACAGACATACCCAGAATTTTTCCAATGGAGATGATTTGTTCCACCAAAGACGTATCCTTTTCTTCCTGTCCTATTTTGTCTATAAAGGATTTGTCTATTTTTAATGTAGATACAGGAAGCTGTCTTAGTCGGCTCAAGGAAGAGTAACCTTTGCCGAAATCATCCAATGCTATTCTTACACCCAGTCTCTTTAATTCCATAAGCTTTTCCAGAATTATATCAAAGGAATTTATCATAATTGTTTCGGTAATTTCCAACTCAACTGATTCAGGGGTCAGCATATAAAAATCCAATGCATCCTGAACTACCTCATTAAAGTCAGGCTGTAAAAGCTGTAATATAGAAATGTTAATTGAAATAGAAAGATTTTCGTAGCCTTTTTCCCTCAGAGCGCTAAAAAATTCACATGCTTTTCTGATAACCCACGTCCCCAAAGGTATAATTAAATGTGAATCCTCTGCTACCTGAATAAATACTCCGGGAGAAACCACCCCAAGCTGAGGGCTGTTCCATCTTAACAATGCCTCAAGTCCTGAAATCTTATTATTGTTCAGGCATAGCTGGGGCTGGTAGAACAGTTCAAATTCGCCATTGCTTAATGCTGAATGCATATGCTTTTCTATTAGCGCTCTTTTAGTCCGGTCCTCCTTCATTGATTTATCATATATAACGTACTTGTTTTTCCCCGATAATTTTGCTTTACATAACGCTATTTCAGCATGTTTGAGCAATTCATCAAAACTCAGGCCTTGCTCTGTGTTGATAACAACTCCTATACTGAGGTTTATATATATTTCCATGGCTTCAAGCACGAATTTCTCCTTAAAAGCCGCATGTACATAGGAAGCATATAATTCCGCAGAATCAGCTTCCTTTATATCCTGAATAGCGATAACAAATTCATCTCCGTCCAGCTTGAATAGGCTACAGCCATCCTTTAAAAGCAAAGCCAGTCTTTCACTTACATTACATATTAAAAGGTCGCCATTGCTATGGCCTAACAGTTCATTTATGTATTTAAAGTTGTCAATGTTAATATATAATAATGATATATTTAAATTTTTATTATCTTGTAAAAGCTTGCTCAATGTCTCACGCAATGAATTTCTGTTAGGCAAACCAGTCAATTCGTCATAATATTCCAGATAACTTTTCTCTTTTTTTATTTTCCTGATATAAAAAGCCAAAACAATAATTACAATAAACTGCGCAATTGCAAATACGACCATTTTCTACCTCTGTTTCTTGTATATTAAGCTGCATATTGTACAAAACAATCATAACTCTTTATACCACTTATAAGCAAGAGGAAAGCAAGAAAAGCAAGAGGGATGGTTCTTCTGCTTTTTAATGAAAAGTTACTTTTCGTCATATATATTTAATTTTTGCTTCGTTTTGTTGTGTTTTTATCGATTTTATTTTATAATAGAAACATAGCGTTTGTTAATTTATGAGGAGGTTCATTATGCCGGATATTAATATGGAAATTCTCGAGTTATT
This sequence comes from uncultured Oscillospiraceae bacterium, assembly GCA_964587755.1. Classification (GTDB taxonomy): domain Bacteria; phylum Bacillota; class Clostridia; order Acetivibrionales; family DTU013; genus CAZPMC01. The sequence goes on along the minus strand of CAZPMC010000023.1, from coordinate 7,022 downwards.
AGAGAACAACGGAAGAATGTCCCACGAGGAAATCGGTAGAAGGCTCAATATGTCAAGACCTGCTATACACCAAAGAGTATCAAAGCTGGAAGAGCAAAAAATTATAAAAGGTTACAATACCGATATCGACTGGAGCAAGGCCGGATTGGGGATCAGTGCCTTCATATTTATTAACGTAAGAACACGAGACTTCAATAAAGTAATGGACGAGGTTATAAATCTGAAAATCGAAGGTCTTACAATAGAAAAATGCTACAGGATTACCGGTCAATGGTGCTTATTGGCGAAAATAAGAGCAAGCCGGACCGAGCAAATAACCAACCTTCATGACGAATTGTTAAAAATCGAAGGAATGCTGGAAACCTATACGATGCTAATTTTATCAGAAGCAAATAGAAAGGAAAATAAAAATGATTAATTCTATATCAAAACCGCTAGACTTCAAAAATGAAAAAGTATTGAAATATTTACATGGAAGTCCAGAGCGCAGCGAGCTGGAACTGGAACTGTCCCGGATAAAGGCTTCATTTCTTGACATCCCTGTAGTTATAGACGGTAAAGAAATCAGGACCGGCAGGACAGGACAGTGCAGAATCCCCCATGACCATAGCAAAGTTATCGGTCAATACCATAAGGCTGGCAAGGAAGAAGCTGAGCTGGCAGTAAAAGCAGCCCTAAAATCCAAGAGCAAATGGGAGAATATGGGCTGGCGAGATAGAGTATCAATATTTTTAAAGGCAGCCGAGCTGGCAGCGGGACCTTGGAGAGCAAAGCTTAATGCAGCGACAATGCTTTCACAAAGTAAAACCTATAAGCAGGCAGAAATTGATTCAGCCTGCGAGCTTGTTGACTTTATGCGCTACAACGCTGCATGCTTGCACAATATATACAGTGAACAGCCTATTTCCACCGATGGGATTCAAAACCGTCTGGAATACAGGGCACTAGAGGGCTTTATATTTGCAGTATCTCCCTTTAATTTCACTTCCATTGGAAGCAATCTTGTCGGGGCTCCTGCCATAGCTGGAAATGTTGTTCTTTGGAAACCTGCGTCTAATGCAGTGTATTCTTCATACATTGTTTTCAAGTTTTTACAGGAAGCAGGCATGCCAGATGGAGTAGTTAATTTTATTCCGGGCGATTCAAGAGATATTGGTAATGTTGTTATACAAAATGAAAACCTTGCCGGAATTCATTTCACAGGTTCAACTGGCGTATTCCAGGGCATGTGGGCTCAGGTCGGAAATAATATTGCCAAATACAGGACATTCCCAAGGCTTGTCGGTGAGACAGGAGGCAAAAACTTCGTTATTGCCCATCCTTCCGCTAACATTGATAAGCTGGTTGAAGGGCTTATCGATGGTGCCTTTGAATACCAGGGCCAGAAGTGCTCAGCCGTTTCAAGAGCATATATCTCCGAAAGCATTTGGCCTGATGTAAAAGAAAAGCTTTTGAAGACAGCCAACCAGTTGAAGGTCGGAGATGTTGAGGAACCTACGACCTTTATGGGTGCGGTAATTGACAAAGCTGCCTTCGACTCCATAAAAGGATATATTGATTACGCCACAAATTCACAGGATGCTGAAATATTGTTCGGAGGCAAATGTGACAACTCAACCGGTTACTTTATTGAGCCAACAATAATAATGACCACAGATCCTTATTTCAAAACAATGGAAGAGGAAATATTCGGGCCTGTACTGACTGTTTATATTTACCCGGACAAGGGCTTCAGTGATATATTAAAGCTTGCAGACAATACATCTGAGTATGCGCTTACCGGCTCAATATTCTCTGAAGACAGAGTTGCGATAATTGAAGCTGAAAAGGAGCTACTCCATTCCGCTGGTAATTTCTATATCAATGTCAAGCCTACAGGCGCCGTCGTCGGACAGCAGCCCTTCGGAGGAGCAAGAAAGTCCGGAACTAACGATAAGGCAGGCTCAAAATTGAACCTGCTTAGATGGATGAGTCCAAGGACCATAAAAGAAAGCTTTATTTAATGAAAGCAGATTGATACGCCTAATTCGCCCAAACAGCACAGCTTTATTTGTCGCGTCCAACTCAACCTCACAGCCTATTGGCAATGTTACCATCGTATGTTTTATAAAGCCACAGCCTCGAACTGGCTATAATACAATGAGGCGTAGAAACCGTTGGCTGAAAGAAGCTCTTCATGGGTTCCCTGCTCTACAATATCACCGTTTTGCATGACCAGAATCAAATCGGCATCCCTGATGGTTGACAGCCTGTGGGCAATAATAAAGCTGGTTTTATTTTTCATCAGGTTTTCCATAGCTTTTTGAATCAGCACTTCTGTACGCGTGTCAACAGAACTTGTTGCCTCGTCCAGTATCAGTATTTTAGGGTCTGTCAATATGGCGCGGGCTATTGTTATCAACTGCTTTTGGCCTTGGGATATATTGCTGGCTTCTTCATTTAAAACCATATTGTAGCCGTCTGGCAATGTCTTAATGAAATGATGAGCATGAGCAGCCTTTGCCGCCTGAACAACATCCTCGAAAGTTGCATCAGGTCTGCCGTAGCGGATATTGTTCAGTATTGTCCCGTTAAACAGCCATGTATCCTGAAGCACCATGCCGAACATATCCCTTAACTCACTTCTTTTTAGCTCCATTATGCTCTTACCGTCTATAAATATG
>CAZPMC010000023.1:0-4349 GCA_964587755.1 uncultured Oscillospiraceae bacterium | reverse complement strand
GTCACCGCTGTTTAAGTCATAAAAACGCATGAGAAGCTTCACAATAGTAGTTTTTCCTGCACCTGTAGGTCCGACTATGGCTACTCTTTGCCCTGATTTAATATGAGCTGAAAAATCATTGATTACTATTTTTCCCGGATCGTATCCAAAACGAACATCTTTAAATACTACTTCGCCCCGTACATTTTCTATGCCTTCGACATTTTCCGGATCCTTCGGCTCCTCTTCCTCCTCAAGGAACTCAAACACCCTTTCCGCAGCAGCAGCTGTAGACTGCAAAACATTTGCTATCTGGGCAGCCTGCCCAATTGGTTGTGAAAATGTGCGCACATACTGTACAAAAGCAAGAATATCCCCAACCTGGATTGCTTTCCTGACAGCCAGCCATCCGCCCAGGATAGTGACTAAAACATACCCTATATTTCCGATAAACCCCATTATAGGGTGCATCATACCGGACAGGAACTGGGCTTTCCAAGAGGAATTGTATAAACTGTTATTCAACCTGTCGAATTCATCAATAGCCCTTTTCTCTCCATTATATGCTTTCATAATATTGTGCCCGCTAAATATTTCCTCAACATGCCCATTAACATGACCGAGATATTCCTGCTGGGATATAAAATATTTCTGAGATTTCTTAATAATAAACGACATTAAAAACATGGAGAAGGGCAGTATCAAGACAGATGCTAATGTCATAAGCCCGCTTATTGTAAGCATCATTACCAATACGCCGATTAGCAGTGTAAATGACGATACTACCTGCGGCAGGCTTTGATTTAATGTCTGGCTGACTGTATCAACATCGTTTGTAATCCTTGACAAAACCTCGCCATGTGTTACCTTGTCAAAGTATTTAAGAGGCATACAGTTTATTTTTTCAGATAATTCTTTTCTTAAGTTATATGATACCTTTTGGGCAACACCTGACATAATAAATCCTTGCACAAATGAAAACAGTGCACTGACACAATATAGCCCGATAAGTGTCAGTAAAATACTTCCTATATATTCAAAATCTATACCTGTTCCCTCTATACCGCTGACCTTATTTATCAGGCCTTCAAAAATCTTATTTACTGCTTTAGCTGAAATTTTAGGACCAATTATCGAAAATGCGGCACTGCCTGTCGAAAATATCAAGACAATAATTATTGACAGCCTGTAAGGCTTCATATATGCAATCAGCTTTTTCATAGTGCCTTTAAAGTCTTTTGCTTTTTCAACCTTGGAGCCGATAGGTCCGCGGCCAAAAGGTCCGCCCATTCCACGCCTGCGTCCTCTAGTCTGATATTTTGCTTTTTCTTTTATTTCACTCATGCTAATAACTCCTCCTTTGATAACTGAGAAAAGGCAATTTGCCGGTACACTTCACAACTTTCCATTAATTCCTTGTGAGTGCCGATTCCTGAAACCTTGCCATTATCCAGTACCAGGATTTGGTCTGCAGTCATTACTGTACTTATTCTCTGTGCCACGACCAATACAGTAGCACCCTGTGTTTTAGCCTTCAGTGCTTTTCTAAGGGCAGCATCTGTCTTAAAATCCAAGGCAGAGAAGCTGTCGTCGAAAATAAATATTTCGGGCTTCTTTACAAGTGCACGGGCAATAGAAAGTCTCTGCTTCTGACCGCCTGAAACATTTGCCCCTCCCTGTGATATCTCAGCTTTAAAGCCCTCTTGCTTCTCTTTAATAAATTCCATGACCTGTGCAATTTCTGCCGCATTCCTTAAGTCTGCCTCTTGTGCAGACTCCTTACCATACTTCAAATTGCTTTCAATCGTGCCCGAGAACAATACCGCCTTTTGAGGCACATATCCTATTTTATCTCTCAGCTCATGCTGCGAAATATCTCTTATATCAATGCCATCAACCAATATCTGCCCCTCCGTAACGTCATAGAAACGGGGAATGAGATTAATAAGCGTAGACTTTCCGCTTCCCGTGCTTCCAATAAAAGCAGTTGTTTCACCGGGTTTCGCTGTAAAATTAATGTCGGACAATACATATTCTTCTGCTCCCGGATATTTAAAGTAAACATTTTTAAATTCAACTGTCCCTTTTAAGTCTCTATTAAGTTCTCTTGGTTTTTCAGGGTCTTTGATAGTTCCCTCTGTATTTAAAATCTCTGAAATACGTGAAACAGAAACCGAAGCACGGGGCAGGATAATCGAAACCATGGAAATCATCAGGAATGCCATTATTATCTGCATTGTGTACTGTATGAATGCCATCATATTTCCCACCTGCATTTTACCCAGGTCTATCCGGTGAGCACCAACCCATATTATCAGCAGCATAATGCCATTCATTACAAGCATCATTGCAGGCATCATTATTGCCATAACCCTGCTGACAAAAAGGTTTGTTCTGGTAAAGTCAGTATTGGCCCGGTCAAATTTCACTTCTTCGTTTTGCTGTGTACCAAAGGCACGTATAACTAGCATTCCGGTAAGTGCTTCACGGGTTACAAGGTTCAGTCTGTCTACAAGCTTCTGCATGCTTTTAAATTTCGGCATGGCAACAACAAACAATACTATTACCAGTGCCATTATAGCAAGAACAGCCAAAGCGATTATCCATGACATTGAAGTGTCGGTATTAAGAACCTTAATCACACCCCCAATGCCTAAAATGGGGGCATAGAAGGTTATTCTAAGAACCATTATCATCAGCATTTGCACCTGTTGTATGTCGTTGGTGCTCCTTGTAATAAGTGATGAGGTCGAAAATTTATCAAATTCTGTATTTGAAAAACCTACAACATTTTCGAAAACATTTTTCCTAAGGCTTTTACCAAGCCCGGCTGACACCCTGGCAGCAAGCAGCCCCACAACTACTGTTGCAGCCATGCTTGTAAGAGCAATCAAAAGCATAAGAAGACCTGAATACAGGATATAATTTGTCTGCATCCTTCCTGTATCTCTTCCGAGGGCACTGTACTCATCCCTAATGTAAGAAACTGCTCCTTGTGTGATAATGCTCTCAGGTATTTTATCCAGCTGTTTATCAATGGCATCTTTTATCTGCTGCAATTGTTCTTTTGGTAGCTGCGAAAGGATGGCAAAAGGGTCTGTTCCTTTAGGAATACCTGAAAACATTTTGGCAAATTCCGTGCTCTGGGAAGCCATCCCGTCAACAGGATCATTTGCCTTTTCTAAGAAATATGTAATCAAAATAGGTTTACCCATTATTGAGTTAAGCTTGGCTATAACTTCTTTATCCTTTACATTTAACTTATATATCTCTTGTTTTTTCATTTGGGGATATATTTTTTCAAGCTTATCTGTTTCTTTTTGTGACAGCTTGTCCGGCAAGATATAATTCTCAAACATCTCTGCTTTATCAGCTTCGCTCATAAAAAAGGTGAGCTTATCCATTTCAGTTTTTCTTATGGCATCCGGCACCGCATTATCTATTCCTCCCTGCTGTATTCCGACATTTACTATCCGCGCCATATAGTCCGGAAGTGCTAAATCGCAATTAGCCTGCAACAGCAAAAATAGGATTATGCAAATGATTGTAAATATAAAGGGTCTTAGATGTTTTAATATTTTGCCCATTAAAGTCTCCTTTTAAATATTATTACTATCAGCCTTACCACTTTAGATAAGTAATTATAATATATAAAAATAATTTTACAACATGTCTTTGCCTATGACCATAGTATATATTCATATGAATGAGCTTTGTTCAAAAGGCTATAATAGTTGGTAAGTATATAAGCTTTATATATATTGCTTTATGGAGGGTTACACGATTTTTAAACATATAAAAGAACCAATATTATATCAACTTAAAAATAGAAGAGGAAAATATTTTGAAGGATGGTATTTTAAACAAGTAGCTTCAGATTTAAGGAGTACAATCTGTATAATTCCCGGGATAACAAAAAACAAATACGATACACATGCTTTTATACAATCAATCATTAATACATATACTGATTCAAAGCCAAGGCATGAAACCCACTATCATAAGTTTTCTGTCAATGAATTCAAATATAGCGACGAACCGTTTAGCCTGAGGATAGGCAAAAACGCATTCAGCATTGATAATATGGAACTGGATTTATCTGATAATGATTATTCTCTTCATGGGAAAATGTCTTTTTCTGAATTTACTAAAATTAAAACTAGTATAATCTTTCCAAATATTATGGGATATTATGCTTATTTTCCGTTTATGGAATGTTATCATGGAATAATTAGTATGAGTCACAATCTTAATGGGTATTTTCTCTTAAATAAAAAGCTAATAGACTTTAGTTATGGTAAGGGCTATATTGAAAAGGACTGGGGAACTTCATTCCCAAAAGAATATATGTGGTTTCAATCTAATAATTT
>CAZPMC010000022.1:3033-35032 GCA_964587755.1 uncultured Oscillospiraceae bacterium | reverse complement strand
ATAATTGTATTCATATTTATATTTGCAGGGATACTGCTTCTGCAGACTGCTTTATTCAATAAGTTCACCTTTCATAAGCTTGATTACAGGTGTGGGTTTAGCACTTCTAAAGCACATGAGGGGGATGAGGTTTATCTGGTAGAGACTATTTACAATAGAAAGCTTCTGCCTGTCCCCTGGCTCAAGGTGGATATTCACTCCTCCGCCTGGCTTGATTTTGCACAAACCTGCTCGGTTAAGGCTCAGGACAGCAGGCGTGTCACAAGCAGCTTCATGCTCAAGGGATACCAAAAAATCACCAGAAGATGGAAGGTTAAATGCCTGAAAAGAGGAGTATTTGAGACTGAAAATGTAACGCTGATAAGCGGCGGGCTTCTCGGCACGAATATAATTTCTGTACCTGTTAAGGTCAATGCTTCAATTATGGTTTACCCTGCAACTGTTGATATAGATGAGATGTTTACACCTATTAATCTTATGCAAAGTGAGAATGTTGTAAAAAGGTGGATTGTTGAAGACCCGTTTGTGGTAGCAGGAGCCAGGGAGTATTCACCGGGGGATCCGTTAAACCGGATTCACTGGCCATCTTCAGCAAAAACCGGAAGCCTTATGGTAAAGAATAATGAGTTTACATCAAAGCGGAGTCAGACGGTTCTTCTTAATATGCAATCGAAGCTCTATGAGCAAAGCGATATTATTAATAAGCAAAGGGCAGAGCTGGGTATAAAGGTAGCGGCAACGCTTTTTGACAGAGCCCTGGCCGATGGGACTCCTGTGAGATTTGGTACTAATGGCTGTATTGCGCCCAACAATCACGACATAATATTTACTGCGGAAGGAGCCGATAGAGAACATATTTCGGGCCTTTTTGAAATATTGGCGAGGCTTAGGATGAAGAATGTAAAGAATTTTGAAGACTTGCTTGAGGAAGTCAAGGAAGATATGGATAACACAGAGGTGGTTATAATAACTGCCTATTTAAGCAAGGAGATGTGCCGGCTGGCAGACGAGCTTAGTCTGGATGGGAATGGGGTAAATATTTTATTGACCGATACAGTTTTTGAGGACAATGTCATACCTAAAGCAGCAGGTTTCTCTGCTTTGTCAAAGGAAATTGAACCGGAATGGAACAAGGGGGTAAAGGGAGCATGAAGCTTGCCCGGTATATGACTATATTAAAAATACTATCAATCGTTGCAACAGGTTCATATACATATGCAATTATTGTTATATTCCGCACAGCCTTATTCGGAAATGACGGAGGATTGCTTTCACTTGCATTTTATGCAGGAGTTATTATATTCGGGCTGATTGTTACACATCTATTGTCCAGGCTCCTGCCAAAGTTTTCAGCAATTATTTCCTGGAGTCTAATTTTATTGCCGGCAGTTGTATTCTATTTGGGGTATAGGCCGCTTAGTGTCTTAAGGGGAGCATTTGAAGTGGTTCCTGCAATACTTGCCTATGTGGTGTCCCTTAAGGCGGCAGGTCGCAGTGCTTTTCAAGTCGCCAGCAAACCTGCTTTATTTGGAGGTTTTTTTGTGCTGGCTGCGTGCCTGTTTATAACACACTACGCCAAGCCCTTGGAATATTTAAAGGTTTGGATGTTCGGGGCCTCGTATTATCATATACTGGTGTATCTGATTATAGAAAACCAAAGAAATATTGATCAAAATATTTTTGATAAAAGATATGTTGAAAAATCAGTTCTGCCGGTAAATCTAAGGCGATTTAACATATGGTCGGTCACGGTAATTTTTTTGATTTTTGTACTTTTATATAATTTTAAGGCTATTGTTGCATATATTTTGAAGGTGTTAGGTAATTTGGTGGTATTAATAATTAGGGGAATAGTTTTTATAATAGAAAAATTGCTTACAATGGAGCCTATAGAACCTCTAAAAGGCATCCCTGAGCAGGGCAATAACCTTATAGACGAGAGTACCCTGGCTATGAATCCCTTAGTGGAGTTTTTGCTCAACATCATAGTGTATGGGGTTATTATCTATGCTGTATATAGGATTATTTTGCACCTTATAAGGGAAGTGCCTAAGCTAGTAAGGAAATTGGGAGGGTGGCTAAAGAAGTTTTTTTCGCTTAATGAAGGAGTGGGTCATATTGAATCTTTTGATTATTTTGACATATCGGAGATAACCAGACCAAAGCCGGAAGCAAAAAGGCGAAAGGTGGTAAGGAGACTGCGGAGAAGAAAAAGGGAAGCGGCAGCGTTAAATCATCCGACAGAGAAAGTAAGATTTATGTACTCACTTTTTCTTAAAATGCTAAGGGCTTCCGATATTGAGCTTAAAAAGTCTGATACGGCCAATGATATACTCAAAAGGGCAGAAGATGCTTTTAATATCTCTGGCAGCTTCTCTGGATTTACCAGCATATACAATCAAGTGCGATATGGTGGAATTGTTCCCGATGTGAAGATGTTATCAGATGCACAAGGATATTTTAATGAAATTACAGACGAGCTAAGGGGTAAGGGGAAGGCCTTGCCACATAAGCCATATAAAACAATTGAAAAAGAGGTAGTAAAAAAGCTATAATAGAGACCAATATGTCTAGTTTTGTTTTAGTGAGGGGATGGTCAGATGAAAAATACAAAGAATAATAAGAGAATACAAACCTTACCACTTCTGCCTCTCAGAGGGTTGACGGTTTTTCCTCATATGATTTTAACCTTTGATGTTGGAAGAGAAAAGTCCATAAAGGCTTTGGATGAAGCTATGCTTAACAACCAGTTGATATTCCTTGTTACCCAGAAGGATGCTCAAAAGGATTATCCTGACGAAGAGGATTTATACAAGGTAGGTACGATTTCTAGAGTGAAGCAGCTTTTACGGCTTCCAGGAAACACCATAAGGGTGTTGGTCGAGGGGGTCAGCAGAGCTGAAATAATTTCATATGTTCAATATGAGCCCTTTTTTACTGCCCAGGTGTGTGAAAAAGTAATTTTGCCTGAAGAAGGTCAGAGTATAGAATTAGAAGCAATGAAAAGAAAGCTTGTAAGTACCTTCGATGATTATGCAAGGCTCAGCGGCAGAATATCTGTTGACACTGTGCTGTCTCTTGGTGCCATCGACGACATTGGGCAGCTTACTGATACAATTGCCTCAAATATGCTAGTTAAGGTTGAGCAAAAGCAGATCATTATGGATGAATTTCATCCTAAGCTAAGGACAGAAAAGCTTTTAGGCATTCTTCTCAGTGAGCTAGAAATACTTGAAGTTGAAAAAAATATAAGCCAGAGAATCAAAAAGCAAATAGATAAAACACAGAGGGAATACTACCTGAGAGAGCAGATGAAGGCAATCCAATCCGAGCTTGGAGATAGAGAAGGTGTGGCAGGAGAGGTTGAGGAGTACAAGGAAAAGCTTATGAAGGCGAACCTTCCCGAAGAGGTTGAAAAGAAGGTAAACAAGGAGCTTAATCGCCTTGTTAAAATGCCGTCAGGCTCTGCTGAGGGTTCTGTTATCAGGACATACCTTGACTGGATTTTTGATTTGCCATGGAATGTAAGGACTGATGAAGCCTTTGACATAAAAAGATCTAAAGAAATACTTGATGAGGACCACTATGGGCTTGTTAAGGTCAAGGAGAGGATTATAGAATATCTTGCCGTACACAAGCTGACCAACAATCTTAAGGGGCCTATACTTTGCCTTGCTGGTCCTCCAGGCGTAGGTAAAACATCTATAGCCAAATCTATTGCAAGAGCACTCAACAGGAACTATGTGCGAATGTCCCTGGGAGGTGTCAGGGATGAAGCTGAAATAAGGGGGCACAGGCGCACTTACGTTGGTGCAATGCCGGGCAGGATTATTTCTGCTTTGAAGCAAGCCGGTTCAAATAACCCGCTTATACTTTTAGATGAAATCGACAAGATGAGCAGTGACTTTAGAGGTGATCCTGCTTCAGCAATGCTGGAGGTTCTTGACGCAGAGCAGAATTTTGCATTCAGGGATCATTATATGGAGCTGCCCTTTGATCTTTCCAATGTGCTCTTTATAACGACAGCCAATAACCTGGATACAATACCAAAACCGCTTCTTGACAGGATGGAGGTTATATCCATATCGGGTTACACCGAGGAGGAGAAGGTAAATATCGCTAAGAAATATTTGCTGGATAAGCAAATAAAGGCACACGGGCTTCAAAAAAGGAATTTGAGGATAAGTGAAGAGACTATAAGGAACGTAATAAACTACTACACCAGGGAAGCAGGCGTAAGAAATCTTGAAAGAGAGATAGCCGCAATATGCAGAAAGGTTGCACGGCATTTGGTGACTACCGGAAGGAAGTCAGTGACTGTGACACCGAAAAACCTTGACAAATACCTGGGGACAAAGAAATACAGGTATGATAAGGCAAATGAGAAGGATGAAATCGGTATCGCAACAGGGTTGGCATGGACACCTGTGGGAGGGGACACCCTTGCCATAGAGGTAAACATTATGGTCGGCAGCGGTAAATTGGAGTTAACCGGTCAATTAGGGGACGTGATGAAGGAATCTGCGAAAGCTGCGGTTAGCTTTATACGTTCGAAGACCGAGGAATTTAATATAGAAAAGGATTTTCATAATAAGTATGATATACACATCCATGTTCCAGAAGGAGCGATACCAAAGGATGGGCCTTCTGCAGGGATAACGTTGGCTACGGCAATGATTTCAGCGTTGACACAAAGAGCTGTAAAAAGAAATGTGGCAATGACGGGTGAAATAACCCTGCGGGGCAGGGTACTGCCCATAGGCGGTCTTAAGGACAAGGTGCTGGCAGCACACAGAGCGGGGATAGATACGGTAATCATACCTGATGAGAATAAAAAAGATATGGAGGATATCCCTGAAAACATAAAGGATAAGCTAAAATTTGTGTTTGCCAAGGATATGGACATAGTGTTGCGTACAGCACTTGCAGCTCCCGTAGTAAAAGCTGATCTGTTGCCAAGTAAGGGGGAGATAGAAATGCCCCTTATTACGGAGGAGATGGCTAAAATTGCGGAGCAGCCTCAGACGCAGAAGATGTAGCAGTTCGTCGCATACGGACTGTAGTAAATAAGTCTCGCTGAAAAGCGGGCGCTTGTTATTCGGCGTTCATGCCTCAAAAACAAGCGGCTTTGCCATCCGTGGCAAAGCCTTATTTTCCTTGTGCCGCATTTCAACTTCGCCACATTTCACAGTCTGTAAGCGTAAACAGCCTGAAAATGTTGCTGCGCAGAAGGGGATGAAGCAAATGTGCACCGGACACCAATTTATTTTGAAAAAAATAGCGAAAATGAAGGAATTATAGGATATAATATCGAATAACCGTATAGCGCTTATAATGTAAGTGCGGAGGCGTTATTTGGGAGGTGCCGGATGCCAGTATATACAACTGCTGCAGCTATTGTAATAATTATTTGTTCAATTATATTGTCTTTAATCTATCGTAGAAAAAACAGCAGGAGCTTTTGGGTTGTTCTTTTCATAGCAATAGCTTCATTAATTTCTGCAATTGCCGTACCGGTTTTATACGGCTTTATTTCAAAAAGCCAGGAAACTATTTTCGGATTGTCTGAGCCGGTGTATTTTGCAGCTGCTGTAATAGTGTTATATTTAGCAATAGTATTTGTTTTGAGCTTGGTTATTTCATACATAGCACAAAAGATTATGAAGCCGGTAGCCGTTACTCAGTCAGAGCCCAGCGGGGAGACTGTTGACGGGGAGACTGTTTATGCTGATACAGGGGCTTCCTCACAGGCTGAGCAAGCTGCCGGACCGCAGGCTGGCTCAGAACACAATGGCAATTATCTGGAGCAGATATTCGAAAAAATAGAATTTGAGCATGATAGAGAAATCTCGAATAATGAAGAAAAAGCCGACAAAACAGAAATTAACTTCGAAAAATCAGTTGACAGAACAGAAATTATTGATAAAATGGGAATAGAAAATATAGGCCAGACAAGTGAAAATCTGGGTCTTGATGAATGCATTGAAAAGGCATTTTTGTTGAAAGAAAGCAAGGACTTAGAAAGTGCCATACTTTACTATATGTATGCTCTTGATAAAAAGCCCGGCAAAGATCTCGCCTTCTGGATAGTCCTTGATATTTGCGTTATATATAAAGAGCTGGGACAAAAGGAAATGGCATTTGATATATTAAACAGTTATTATGAAGTCTATGGCGATGTTATGGACATGTCGGTTAAGGAAGAAATCGAAAGAAACCTACAGGATGAGACGGTTGAACCTGTTTGATAGATTTTTGCAATATTAAGGGAGGGTATTTCTGATATGAAAAAGACTCAAAAAATACTCGGATTGCCGATAATAAGCATATCCGACGGTCTTGAGGTCGGCAAGGTAAAAAGCATTATTATAAATGCGGACAGGGGTGCCATAGATTATTTTGTTGTGGACAGTGGCATACAGATATTCAGTGCCAGAGTAGTTCCTACAGAAGATGTACTGGGTATTGGCGAATACGCACTTACCATTGAAAATGAGGGTGTTATTACCGATATCAGTAAAATACCTGCAGCTATACAGCTTCTTCAAAATGATATTAAGGTAAAGGGGACGAAGGTTCTCACCAAAAAGGGAAGTCTAATAGGCGAAATCGGAGACCTTTACATTGATGATGAAGACAGCTGCAAAATTAAAGGACTTGAGTTTATAGCTGATATCACACAGAAGACCATAAGATTGATTCCAAGGGATGCTGTTATCACATTTGGAAAGAACCTGACAGTCGTGAAGGAGAATGTTGAAGAATTACTTCTTGATTCAGTCTCACAGCTTAGCTCAGGTAATGATATATACACATTCCCCTATGAAGAAGAACAGCCAATTGAAGAAGAATACACTGTACCTGAGATAGAAGCACCTGAAATCCCCAATGAGGAGGAGCAGACTGAGCAGGAAGCTAGCAGCGAGAGCAGTGATGAAGCATCTATTCTCTTTGAGCAGAGACAAAGACAGTATTTAAGGGGCAGAACAGCCACTAAATCGATTTTTGACAATGAAGGAAATATCATTATTCATGAGGGAATGCAAATTGATGATGCTATTATTGACGAGGCGAAATCAAAGGGTAAGTTAATTGAGCTCGTCATGAATAATAAAGCATAAAATTTTACAAAAGAGAAGTTTTAGTGGAGTTGTTTATTTGTGAAAAAGAATTTTAAGCCGCTGGTTACTTTTTTGATAATATTGATTCAAAGTTCACTTGCAGTAACACTGGGCGCTGCAGCTTTGTCAAAGGCCTCTGTTAAAGCCCTTCCGGCAGGAGCCTATGTCGAAGCTCTGCCCATCGGCAATTTGTCGCAGGATGAAGCTGTGGATGCGGTTAAATCCAATTACGCCGAAGATTTAAGACTCAAAAGTCTCCAATTAGTATTCGGTGGCGATAAAACATTTGAAATTCCTTTTTCACAAATAGAAGCTTATGTTGATGCAGGTGCAACTGTCGAAAAAATGTTGCCGAAAAACGGTTTTGAAGGTGCGTTTCACACTTTCCATACCCATTTTGCCCAATCAGAGCAAAGTGTCCAGCCGGTTATTAAATTTAATGAAGGAAAGCTTAGAACTGCACTCATTGAAATAGCCAAAGAGGTTAATACCCAGCCTGTTAATGCCGAAATAGCCGTCAAGGACGGAGTGGTTGTGAAAAAGGCTGAGACATACGGCAAGGAATTAAACATCTTAAATACAGTTAAAACTATACAAAACCAACTCTTAATAAGCCCCTGGGAGCAGGTGGCTATCAGCGATTCAATTAATTTTGAATTTCAGGCAATAGAGCCTTCAGTAAAAATGAAGGATTTTGATGATATTCAGCAGGTATTTGCAGAGTATACAATAAATGTTGCCGGCGAGGAGCTTGTCGGGTCTACTAAATTTGCTGTGGAAGCAATTAACGGCGTTTGCATCGGACCCGGTGACGGAGCCGGAAATGACGATGTTTTTTCCTTTGTAGAAATCCTAAAGGGCGAAAATGAAGCTTTTGAAACTGACAATGAGGGCTATGACCAAGTTGCATCGGCACTTTATGCAACTCTTTTATCAGCAGGCTTACCTACCGAATCTATTACAAGGGTTCCGCATAAGCTTCCTGTGGACTATATTGAGCCGGGACTGGATGCCTGGATATCAGGCAATGCTGGTGATTTAAAGTTTACAAATCCCTTTAAGCATAAGGTAGCAGTATTTGCACAATTGAACGGCAATAGAATAAATGTAGCCATAGCCGGAAATATGAGCGATAATGCCGGGGTTTATAAGCTGGAAACAGAGATAGTACAGAGATTTGAACCGCCTGTATATTATGTGGAAAACAGCAGCTTAAAGCCCGGTGAAAAGATAGTACTGTCAAATGGAAAAGAAGGCGTTGTAGTAAATGTACTTAGAAACGGCGAAGTAATCAGCACAGATACATACGAAGCAGAAAAAGCAATTGTGCAAATAGGTCCTGATACAGAGTGGAAGAAGGGTGACAAGTAGGAGTACAAACCTGCTTTATTAGAAGTATTGTTTAATCAATTCAATTGCATTATGCTCTATAAGAACCTCTCCGTATTCATTGAGACAACCCTCGATAAAGTTTGTGTTAACAATCTTTATACCACCATACTCATTGAGTAAAAACTCAAACCTTTTAAGAGCTGGGGCTGTCAGGCCGCTTCTGGTAAGCTTCAGATAATAGCTGCCCTTATAGGTATGAAGGCTGCTCTCTCCGCTGTAGAAGCCGTCGAGCTTGCTTGAGAGGTTTATTATATCGTCTATATTTTTAAAGGAATAAATGAGCTGGGTGGAACATACCCTCCGGCTCTTTTTTTTGACCCTCAGATCGCTTTTCTTGAGCCTGCTTTTTATATATTTTTGGAAGGCTTCGAAATCACCATCTTCGTCGATTTTTGAGATGGTTAAGACAAAGCCTTCCTCGGAATCAGGAATAGGCTCAATGAGCAGTTGGGAATCAGAAAGACTGAAACCGAACTGCTCCTCTGCCTGCTCCATCAGATCCCAGAAAAATTCCTGGGCAGCAGGTGTATTGTAATTTAGAGTAGCAAGATCCATGTTCCTCTCTTCAAGGTCATCAAGGGATATTGTTACTCTTATGATGCTGTCGCTTATTCTTTCAAATTTCATTGTGTCACCATTGCCGTGCTTATTTAAAAAACAATTATAATTATCTTATTATATTCATTATACTTCAAAATGCCCAAAAAGAGAAGGCTATTATTAATTGCCAATTAATAAGCCTTAACCTCAGTCCAAATTCTGCTGTATTCCTTGTTGATTTCGTCACCAAGGAATCTGAATATTTCCAAATTCGACATGTCAGACAGGCTTGGGTAAGCAAATGGATCTGAGGTTATTGCAGGGTCAAGCATTTTGAATGCCTCAGTGTGGGGTGTGGCATAGCCGATATAATCTGCATTGCTGAAAGCCACGTCTGGCTCACACATGAAATTGATAAATATTTCCGCTTCCTTTTGATGCTTGCTTGTAGTTGGTATGACCATAGAATCAAACCAGCAGTTTGAGCCTTCATTTGGTATGACATAGTCTAAGTCTTCATTTTCTGACATGCAATAGTATGCGTCGCCTGACCAAACTACAGCAAGAGCTGCATTGCCGCCGATCATCAAGTCCTTAACTTCATCTACAACATATGACAATACAAGGGGCTTTTGCTCCATGAGCTTTTCTTTAGCATGCTCAAGCTGAGAAATATCAGTTGTATTCATAGAATAACCCAACATTTTCAGGGTGACTCCTATGCTGTCCCTTTCGCTATCAGGCATTACTATTTGCTTTTCATATTTTTTGTCCCAAAGGATTTCCCAACTGTCTACCGGGTCGGAAACCAACTTTGTATTGTACAGTATTCCGACCGTTCCCCACATATATGGTACCGAGTACTCGTTATCCGGGTCAAAATCCAGTCCCTTGAAGCGTTCGTCAATGTATTTGTAGTTTGGAATATTATCCATATTAATTTTATTAAGCATATTATTATCAAGCATTCTCTGAATCATATAGTCCGAGGGTATGGCGACGTCAAAGGCGGAGCCCCCGCTTTTTATTTTGACAAACATATCTTCATTTGTAGTGAAATATTCACTATTGACTTTAATATTGGGATACTGTTTTTCAAATTGGGCAATTGTTGATTCTGCAATATAATCACCCCAGTTGAAAAAGTTAATTGTAACCTTTTCACCTTGCACTTTACTGCCGCAGCCTGTAAAGGCTGAAGAGAAAATTAAAACTGCTGTAATTATTAAAATAAATCTCTTAAGTTTCATTTTTGTTGACTCCTTATATATAATTTATTTAAATCAATTTGCTAATCTTTGCCGTCTCATTTGCAGTGCTCCCCACACCTTCATTTTGTGGTGTTCTTTTGTTAATAATCAATAGAAGCGATAAAACCGCAACAAACATTATGGTTGAAATAGCGTTTATTTTTGGATTTACACCACGTCTAGCCAAGGAATAAACGGTCATGGAAAGGGTTGAGACCCCTGAGCCCGTTGTAAAGAAGCTTACAATAAAATCGTCAAGTGACAGGGTAAAGGCTATTAGCAAGCCTGTAACAACACCGGGCATGATTTCGGGAAGTATTACCCTCCTGAATGCAAATAACGGGGTGGCACCCAAATCCAAGGCGGCTTCGTAAAGATGCTTATTGAGCTGCTTTAGCTTTGGAAGCACCGACAGGATAACATAGGGCACATTAAAGGTTATATGAGCTAAAAGAAGCGTCAGGAAGCCAGGCCTTAGCCGCATTGAAAGAAACAGTATCATAAGGGAGATACCTGTTACAATATCAGGGTTTAAAACGGGAATATAGGTCAGATTCATAATCAAGGATTTTTTAAACTTGCCCATATTGTGTATGCCGACTGCAGCGGCAGTTCCCATAATAGTTGCAATAAGAGAAGCAAGCACTGCTACAGCTATGGTGTAATACAGTGAAGAAAGTATCTGCTTATCCTTGAAAAGTGCGGCATACCATTTCAATGTAAACCCGTCCCAGTTAGCTCTGGACTTTGATTCATTAAAGGAAAATATAATCAAAACCAGTACCGGAGCGTATAAAAATATATAGATTAGCAAAAGGTACAACCTTTTGATTGCTTTTTTCAAAACAGTCCACCTCCTACTTCCTCATTGTCAAAACGGGACATTACAGCCAAGCTCAGCAAAATAAGGGCCATCATAACGATTGAGAGTGCTGAGCCGAAATTCCAGTCATAAACCCGCATGAACTGGTCCTCTATCAGATTTCCGATGAGGGTATACTGACTGCCGCCTAAAAGCTTTGAAATGACAAAGGTCGTCAAAGCAGGCATGAAAACCATTGTAATACCGGTTACAACACCTGGCAGGCTCAGAGGCAGGGTAATCTTCCTGAAAACAGTAAAGGAATTGGCGCCTAAGTCTTCTGCAGCCTCAATAATGCTTTTGTCAATTTTACTCATGACAGAAAAAATCGGCAGCACCATAAAGGGCAGAAAATTATAGACCATACCAAGCATAACTGCAATATCGGTGTAGAGAATATCTATTTTAGGAAGGCCTACCGCACCAAGGAAATTGTTGATAAGACCGTTTCTCTCGAGCAGTGTCAGCCATGCATAGGTGCGCAGCAAAAAGTTCATCCACATAGGGATAACAAACAGCAGGACCAACTGACTTTTTCTGCTTAAATCCCTTGACGACAATATCATAGCCGCAGGGTAGCCTACTATCAAGCAAATGACAGTGCTTATCACAGCAAGTGAAAGGGATCTTAGCATTACTTTCAGATACAGAGGCTGCATAAGCTTTCTAAAATTATCCAGTGCAAATACTGTTCCTGAGGATGTACTTATAGTCAAACCGTAATACAATATCAAAATCATCGGCACCAGAATAAAAATCAGCATCCAAATAATATATGGGTATGTGGACCAGGTTTTTTTCATGATGTTTGCACCTTTTTCATTATTTGTATATCTTCAGGCTGTATCTTAAGTCCGACCTTTGAGCCTACAGGTTCCATTAATGTACTATGCACAATCCAGTTGTAGCCGTCTTCGCTCAATATTTGCATTTCATAATGAACGCCTTTGAATATAACGGATTTTACATAGCCCTGCACAAGATTCTCATTTTCACGCATGAGCTTAATGTCCTCGGGACGGATAACCACGTCAACAGCCTCGTTCTCCCCGAAGCCTTTGTCAAC
Source organism: uncultured Oscillospiraceae bacterium (assembly GCA_964587755.1). Classification (GTDB taxonomy): domain Bacteria; phylum Bacillota; class Clostridia; order Acetivibrionales; family DTU013; genus CAZPMC01. Next base: position 22,801 of record CAZPMC010000022.1, on the reverse strand, counting down.
ACAGTCAAATTCATGATCTGCAAAAACAACCCGGTAGTCCCTGAGCATAATACCGTCTATGATATTGCTCTCACCGATAAAGTCAGCTACAAAAGCGTTCTTTGGCTCGTTGTATATATCCTGAGGAGTACCAATCTGCTGTATGATACCCTCATGCATAACTACTATTGTATCCGACATGGTAAGGGCTTCTTCCTGGTCGTGGGTTACATATATAAAGGTTATTCCGAGTCTTTTTTGCATATTTTTCAGCTCAAGCTGCATTTCCTTTCTAAGCTTCAAGTCAAGAGCACCTAATGGCTCGTCCAAAAGCAAAACCTCAGGCTCGTTGACAAGAGCACGGGCAATGGCGACTCTTTGCTGCTGGCCGCCGCTTAAGGAGTCTACCGACCTTTTGTCAAAGCCTTTTAGGTTGACCATTTTTAAAGCATGCTCAACCTTATCTTTAATAACATGCTTATCAAGCTTTTTTATTTTAAGGCCAAAGGCTATGTTTTCAAAGATATTCATATGCGGGAAAAGGGCATACTTTTGAAAGACAGTGTTCACCTTTCTCTGATAAGGCGGTACGTTGGTTATGTCCACACCATCGAAAAGGACAGCGCCGGAGGTAGGCGTCTCAAAGCCGCCAATCAGTCTGAGAGTGGTTGTCTTTCCGCAGCCGCTTGGCCCGAGCAATGTTATAAATTCGTTTTGGCGGATATAAAGGTTAATACCCTTCAAGACCTCTTGACCGCCGAAGCTTTTTGACAAATTAACTAATTCAATAATATGCTTTGACATAGTCAACTCTCCTTTTAAGTCTGATTAAAAGCTGGGAGGGCTTGAAACCCACAAAAGCTTCGCCTCTGTTTTACCCGCGTTTGATATATAATGGACGACGTTTGGCTTAAAGTAAAAGCATTCGTCTTTCTTTGCTTTAAACTTCATGCTTCCCAGGTATATATTGACACTTCCCTGAAGCACATACCCAAACTCCTCACCCTCATGGGGGTCGTCTACCTCGGAGCTTCCTCCCGCTGCTAAGGTGACCAGTATGGGCTCCATACAGTTTTTCTGGGAGTCGGGTACAATCCACCGGATTGAGTGGCCTAATTCATTGTTATCCTTGACAAAAACGTCTTCTTTTCGAAAGACAATCTTTTCATCAATAGTATCATTGAAAAAATCCTTCAGGTTTGTACCAAGGCATTGGAGCAAATCCACCAGTGTGGCAATTGACGGGGAAGTAAGCTCCCGCTCAATCTGAGAGATAAATCCTTTTGAAAGCTCAGTCCTGTTGGCCAGCTCCTCTTGTGTCAAACCATTTTTAATTCTAAGCATTTTAATCTTATTACCAAGATTCATATTTTCACCCTAAAAACTAAAATACTAAACAATTTGTTTACAATCACTAAACACGCAAAGCAATTTATTATAAACATAGAGTGAAGGCATTGTCAATAATTGAATTTAATATGTTTTTTATGGATTATTATAGAAGTTTTTATTTACTTGGATAGCTTTGAGAGATAACGATATATACTGGCTTCTGAGCAGCACAGTTTATTAGCCACATAGCTTACTGCACCCTTAAATGAAAAGACACCTTTCTTATTAAGAATATCTACAATTTGCAGCTTTTCTTCCTGAGTGAGCCTGTCGGCCGGGATATGGTTTTCATCAATCACTGTGCTGACGATGTTTTCCATTACATCTGTGATGGAATTGGGGAAAACCTCAGCATCGCTCTGTTCCTCAGGGGGAATTTGTATGGTTAAGCGCCCAAGTAAAGTGTTGTGATGTACAAATTCGTCCGGGTGACAAAGCTTTAGGATATCATCGATAACTTTATTGTATCGTGTGTCATCGAAAATAATACATAGTAAACCAAAGGGCTTCCCATGCTCATCCTTTAGAAAAAAAGTATTGGAACGCAAAGGTTTTTTTCCTGATGAAATGCCGGCATAGTGGGTTATATAATTCGTATTCTTATAACCTTCCTCAGCCAGTATCTGCAGCATTTTATTAGTAAGAGGAGCACCAATGGTTCTGCCGCTTATATGGGAATTAGCTATGGCTATGATAGAATTGGAGGTGTCTTTAAGGTCGTGAAGAGCTATCTCATAATCAGGACCAAGAGCTTTCCCTAGAAAATCCACCAAAATTTTATAATGCTCTAATACTTTATTTATCATAATAAACACCTCTCAATATAATGGATAATTATTATATCCTAAAAAATTTTTTAATTCAATAGAATATTCGCGTTGACAATAAATTATTATTACGATAAAATAATATTAACACAGAAAACTATTACTAAGATAAAATATTTTTTGACAACGGACTCCTATCGCATTAGAGCGTGAACTTAAACCAATCTAAGAAAATGCTTTACCGGAAATAACAGAAATTGCTTCATTAATAATTATATATCAAATAAGTAAGGATGTCAGTACCGACCGCTAGTCGTTGAGATGACCGGGGTATAACATAAAATCTTTATAGGAGGAGTAGAGTTATGGCTGTTAGGTACGTTCCTGAACCGTTTAGAATCAAGATGGTGGAAACTATCAAAATGCTTAGTCCCGAGGAAAGAAAAGAAAAAATCAAGGAAGCGAAATACAATCTGTTTAACCTAAAGGCAGAAGATTGCTACATAGATCTTCTAACAGATTCAGGTACAAATGCAATGAGTACCGGGCAGTGGGCCGGGATTATGAGAGGTGATGAGGCTTACGCAGGTGCAAACAGTTACTTTAGGCTGGTAGAAGCAGCTAAAGATATTTTCGGATATGATTATATTCAACCTGTTCACCAAGGCCGTGCTGCTGAAAAAGTTCTTTTCCCCACTGTTTTGTGCAAAGGAAAATTTGCAATTTCCAATATGTTTTTTGACACCACCAGAGCTCATGTAGAATTATCCGGTGCCCGTGCCGTAGACTGTGTTGTAGAGGAAGCAAAGGATCCTACACGCAAAGCGCCGTTTAAAGGCAATATGGATGTTGAAAAAATGGAAAAAATCATACAAGAACGTGGTCCCGAAAATATAGGATTGGTTGTTATGACCATCACCAACAACTCCGCTGGCGGACAACCCGTATCTATTGAGAACATGAAGAATGTGTCCGAGGTATGCAGGAAGTATAATATTCCTCTGTGCATTGATGCTGCCCGCTTTGCTGAAAATGCATATTTTGTAAAGCAGCGTGAGGAAGCTTGCAAGAATATGAGCATAAAAGAAATTATCAGAAAAATGTTTTCTTATGCAGATATGTTTACCATGTCGGCTAAAAAAGACGCAATAGTCAATATGGGTGGAATAATTGGCATCAAAGATTCCCAATCTCAAATGATTCCCAAAGTCAAAGCAAATTGTATCAGCTATGAAGGCTTTATCACTTACGGAGGCTTGAGTGGACGTGATTTAGAGGCATTGGCCATCGGTCTGTATGAAGGTATTGATGAATACTTCCTGGCATACCGTATCGGACAGATGGAATATCTGGCATCCCGTCTTGATGATGCAGGCATAGCCTATCAGTCGCCTGTTGGTGGACACGGTGTATTTGTAGATGCAGCAAGAATGTTTCCGCAGATACCTTATTATGAATTCCCGGCACAGGTGCTCGGTGTTGAATTGTATAAGGAAGCAGGTATTCGCACCTCTGAAATCGGGTCCTATATGCTGGGTAACGATCCCGACACAGGCAAACAGCTTCGCTCAGAATTTGAATTTTCACGGCTTGCAATCCCACGTAGAGTTTACACACAAGCTCATTTGGATATTATTGCTGAAGCTCTTATTAATATTAAATCAAGAGCTCATGAAATTAAGCGTGGATATCGGATCACTTGGGAGCCACCTATTTTGAGGCACTTCCAGGCGACACTCGAACCCATTGAATAGCCCTTTTACTTATCTTGAAAAATTGAATATAATCGTTACATCTATGCTGCGACCGGTAACCCTTGCATGTACGTACTAAGCCTCCCGAGGTGATGGTATTTACATAAAATATTATCAATAAAAAGAGAGGAGAAGCATATGAATATTTCTTTTATTGGAATTGGCGAAATGGGAGTAGGAATGGCCGAAAACATCCTCATTAAAAACGGGGATATTAAGATTTGGAACCGTACCCCCAATAAGCCCCATGTTAACTATTTGGTCGAAAAAGGCGCGGCTTTACAATCTTCTATTAGAGATGCAGTCAAAAACAGTGATTTTATCTGTATGAACTTGACATCCGATCCTGCAGTCAAAGCGGTTACTTCTGAAATAGCTGAACATGTCAATGAAGGCACGATTGTAATCGATTTTAGCACAATTTCACCTAACTCTGCAATAGCCATAAGCAGTATGCTGGCAGAAAAAGGGGCATACTTCCTGGACAGTCCTGTAAGCGGAGGCTCTGCCGGTGCAAAGGCAGGTACGCTTGCCATCATGGTAGGTGGTGACAAGGATGCATTTGAAAAGGCAATGCCGTTATATAACATGTGTGGTAACAATATTCGACACATGGGTCCTTCCGGGACAGGCCAAAAAGCTAAGCTTATCAATCAACTGCTAACATGGGTAAACCAGGCTGTTGTATGCGAAGCTATGCTGCTTGCCGAGAAAGCAGGAATTGATTTATCATCTCTTTATAAGGTTCTTCAAACCTCCTGGGGGCGCAGCTGGATGTTAGAGCGCTCTGTGGAACGTTATATCATTCCACGTGACTTTGAATCTCCCTCTGGTGTTGAACTTATGGTAAAGGACTACAATTTGATTCTGGATATGGCAAAAGAGGTCGGCTGTGAAATACCTATAACCGTAAAAGCCAAGGAGCCGTATGATACCGCAATGGCTGAGGGGCTGGCTAAAAAAGATCCTTCAGTTATTATCGAGGTAATGGAAAAATACAATTTGAAGTGATGAAAGGAGAAAGAAATGCGTAGTGATATTATCAAAAAAGGACCACTTACGCTGCCGCAGCGTGCAATGCTTAAGGGTATGAACATAACTGATTATGAAATGGAAAGACCATTTGTAGCAGTAGTTAATTCAAAGAGCGATTTGATTCCAGGGCATATCCATCTTGATGATATTGCAGATGCTGTAAAGGCCGGGATCCGCATGGCGGGAGGAGTACCTTTTGAATTCAATACAATAGGCGTTTGCGATGCTATTGCAATGGATCATATGGGGATGAAGTATTCCCTTCCAAGCCGGGAGCTCATTGCAGACAGCATTGAAGCAATGCTGATAGCAAATCCTTTGGATGCGATTGTCTTTATTCCTAATTGCGATAAGATTGTTCCGGGTATGCTAATGGCGGCCTGCAGGTTAAATCTGCCTTGTATATTTGTAAGCGGCGGTCCGATGCTGGCAGGCAAATTTGAAGGCAAAAGGATAGCGGGCACCGACTTGACCGAAGCAGTAGGCAAACACAGCATTGGAGAGTATACAGATGAACAAATAAAGGAAATCGAGAATCATGCATGTCCTGGTTGCGGTTCTTGTGCAGGTATGTATACTGCAAACTCCATGAATTGCCTTACAGAAACTCTGGGTCTTGCACTGCCGGGCAATGGGACTATTTTGGCGGTTTCAGCAGAGAGAAGAAGATTGGCTAAGATGGCTGGAGTTCAAGTGATGGAGGTACTGAAGGCAAATCGGCGTCCTAGTGATATTTTAACGGACGATGCATTTGAAAACGCTTTGCGCACAGAAATGGCTATCGGTTGCTCGACTAACACATTGCTTCATTTACCGGCTATTGCACATGAGCTTGGCAAAAAAATAGATCTTTCTTATGTAGATGAAATCAGTCACACCACTCCCCAGTTGTGCAAAATTCAACCAGCAGCTCCTGTATATATGGAGGATCTTTACGATGCAGGCGGAATTTCTGCAATACTCAAGGAGTTGTATGATAACGGTCTGATCCATGGCGACACTGTCGGAGTAACTAACAAAAAGCTGTCTGAAGTTTTGGCTTCAAGCCGTGGCGCTGATGGTACAGTGATTCGTAAATTTGACAATCCATGGAGAAAAGAAGGTGGTCTGGCTGTGCTCAGGGGTAATCTGTGCCCGGATGGTGCTATTATTAAGCAAGGGGCAGTACTCGAGCACATGCTTAAACATACCGGACCGGCTCATATTTTCGAAAGTGAAGAGGATGCAGCACAAGGCATATTGAAAGGAGAGGTGAAAAAGGGAGAGGTTGTAGTCATTAGGTATGAAGGGCCGAAGGGTGGTCCCGGAATGCAGGAAATGCTTACACCGACCGCACTATTGGCCGGGCAAGGGTTGGACGGTCATGTAGCACTTATCACAGACGGAAGATTCTCCGGAGTGTCACGTGGTGCTGTGGTTGGTCATATTTCACCGGAGGCAGCAGAGGGCGGATTGCTTAGCCTTGTAGAAGATGGTGATATGATTTCCATAGATGTACCGGGACGTACATTGACGCTTCTTGTGGATGAAGATGAAATCGAAAGAAGACGGGCTGCATGGAAGGGTGCACCTAAACGCAAGGTCGGCGGATATCTTAAGAGATATTCAAAGCTTGTTACTTCTGCCAGTGAAGGCGCAATCTTTAAGGACATTTGAACTAGAAAAATATTTATTATATCAGGGGGTGAAGTAAATGAGTGAAACTTATTTAAAGCCGTTGCATATCAGCCTGAGTGTTGAAAATCTTGAGGAATCTATCGAATGGTACAGGACTCATCTGGGATTTGAACTTGTTTTTTCCATGTACCTGGAAGCGCACCATGCGAAGTTGGCATTTATGCGTCACGGGGATTTTGATTTGGAATTGTTTCAGCATGATGAATCTAAACCGATTCCCCAAGAAAGGCTTAATCCGCACGAGGACCAGAAAACAAGAGGCACAAAGCATATTGCTTTCCTCGTTGAGGATGTTGAAGCATTGGCAAAGCGTCTGGAAAGTGAAGGAGTAAAAATAGTCATAGGTCCTAAAATAATGGAATGCAAAGAACACGGCGTACGGGAAAAAATCTGCTTTATTCATGACTTAAATGGTATTGCAATTGAATTCATTCAAAGAAAAGGTATATAAAATATCAGAAAGGTGAGCTAAGATTATGAATGAAATTAAAAAACCCGAACCCTTTTTCGATATTAAGGGTATAAGCACAGGTCAGCCACTGACAAAAAAAACCGGCATACATTTAATTATTGCGGCAGCTATTTTCATTATCGTACAGTTACTTCCACTTGACTTCATTTCACCTGTTGCGGCAAAGACACTTGCTCTGCTGCTGACAATAATCTGGATGTGGCTAACAAACTGTATCAGCTTAGGAGCAACATGTATATTCCTCGTTGTCGCTGGTATGTTAATGGGGCTCTTCCATTTTGGACAGTTTTCTGCATCTTTTGGTTCATCACCTTTTTCCATGATGATTGGAATGCTAATCGTATCAACGGGAGCAAGCAATACTAACATAGCAAAACGAGTAGCTTATCTGTTTTTATCTAAAATGGGTCGTTCTCCTTCGCTTATTTTATTTGCAATTTGTGCTGCCACAGCAGTCGTTTCCGCATTTGTATCAAATCTCGGGACTACTATTGTTATGTCTGCTATTTCCATATCCATTATGGAAGAAATGGGCGAGATAAAGGGAGAAAGCGGACTTGGAAAAGCTATTATGATAGGGATACCGATATTTTCGATGATCGGCGGAATGGCTCTCATTACCGGAAGCCCCAGCACCAATATGATGGGTATATCAATGGTTGAATCTGCAACAAACGGTGCTCATACAGTCACTTACAACCAATGGGCAATTATTGGTGTTATATGCAGTATATTATTAATTATACCTGTATGGCTCATTTATAAGTTCTGCTTTAAGGTTAAAGACAAGAGTGACAAAAATATAGACATTGAATCATTTAAGTTAAAATTAGAAGAGCTTGGACCTCTTCGCGGAGCTGAGCTTCGCTGGGTACTTATTGTAATCTTCATGGTAGGCAGCATGATTGTTGGTCTTTTAAATACTCCGACGGCTGCTCTGCTTTGCGGGTTACTTTCGATATGCCCAGGTATAGGCTTTATTTCGCCAAAGAAAGCGCTTTCAAATCTTCCGATCGACGTTTTGCTGCTGATTGGATTTACACCTGTTATTGCCGATATGATTAATTCATCCTTACTCGGAGAGTGGATGGTCAATAATCTGTTCGGTTGGACAGCAGGTCTGCCTGTTTTCGTGATAATGCTTATTCTGGCATTAGCAATGACCGTTCTAATAAATGTTGCTGCCAATGCTACGTTGGGTATTATTGCAGTGGTTATCGCGGCGTTTACACCTATGGTGGTAGCATATGGTCTCAACCCATCTATTGTATTGCTTCCGGCGATGTATCTGGGCAGCTTTACTACTGTGCTTGGGGTACAGACAAATGTTGTTCTTACATATCACCACGGCTATTGGAACATGAAGGATCCAATCAGACCCGGCATATACGCAGCTATACTTATCACATTGGTAACGACTGTTGTTGCTTATATCGTAGGCCCGTTAATCGGTATGCCGCTGTATTTATAAAAGAGGTGCTTTATGAATCATTATGTAATACTAAAACTCCATGACGGGCAAGACAAGACTGAATTTGCACAAAATGCCCGTAGCATACTTACTGAATTGGTCGAAGCAATTGATGGGGTACAGAAGGTAAATGTAAATGAAAATGTCGTTGACCGACCGGACAATTATGACATTATGCTTCATTTTGAAATGGATGGAAAGGATACACTATATACATACATCGAGCACTCGATTCATAAGCGTTTCATTGCCTATGCCCAATCAAAGGTCGCTTCTAAAATATCATTTGATTGGTAAAAGGGTAAGTTAAAATGCTGCTTTAGTAAGAGAACTGACAGTATGCTATGAGTAATATGCTGACAAGCCTGTTTCTAAGTATTGTGAAACAGGCTTGTTGGCAAGATTTTTATAAAGTTATGCTATGTAGTAAAAAATGTGTTTAAGGAGCAATGCATATGATTTCGAAGAAAATTGCCGAAAGTATAGATAGATCATCCTGGATTCGCGCCATGTTTGAAGAAGGCGAGAAGCTGCGCAAAATTCATGGTGATGACAAAGTATATGACTTCAGTATCGGGAACCCGGAAATTGCCCCTCCTGAAGCAGTTTGTGAAACGTTAAAGCGCTTGGTTGCGGAAGATAACACACAAATACACCGTTATATGAGCAATGCAGGCTACACTGATGTACGTGAAAAAGTGGCCGCCTATTTGCAAAAGGAACAAGGAATACCATTGAGCGCTTCAAATATAGTGATGACCTGTGGAGCTGCAGGCGGATTAAATGTTATTTTAGAAACACTGCTTGATCCAGGGGATGAGGTTATTGTTTTTTCACCATATTTCGTGGAATATTTGACGTATATTGAAAATCATGGGGGATGTCCGGTAATCGTCGCTACTTGCCCCGATACATTTTTACCTGATGTAGTAAGCTTGCGAAAAGCCATTACACCTAAAACAAAGGCTGTTATTATAAATAATCCTAATAATCCTACCGGCGTACTCTACGACCAAAAAAATATGGAGGAGCTGGCAAACGCGTTACATGAAGAAGAAAAGTCCATTGGTCATCCGATTTATGTTATTTTTGATGAACCATATTCGAGGATTGTATATGATGGATATGAAGTTCCAAAGTCGCTTCAGATTTTTAAGAACGGAATATTGGTAAACTCCTTTAGCAAATCTCATGCACTCCCGGGTGAGCGAATAGGGTATATTGCTGCAAGCAGTACAATAGATGATATAGATAAACTTATGAAGGGTCTTGTTTACTGCAACAGAACATTGGGTTTTGTAAACGCTCCTTCACTTTTTCAAAAGGTAGTTGCTGAAACAATGGACCAGGTAGTTAACATAGATTGGTACAGAGAAAGACGCGATGTGCTGTATAATCATCTTGTATCGGTAGGGTTTTCATGCAATAAACCTCAGGGAGCATTCTATCTATTCCCCAAATCTCCAATTCCCAATGATGTGGAATTTGTTAAAAGTGCCATGAAGTATAATATTTTACTGGTGCCGGGTTCAGGTTTTGGCTGCCCGGGATATGTCCGGATAAGTTACTGCATGTCATTAAAAATAATTAAAAACTCCCTGCCGGCATTTACAGAGCTGGCGAAGGAGTATGGTCTTAGCTAGTAACTATCTCAGCGATTTTAACCGCTTTATCCATATATATTTTTTGCCTGTTCTCCAACAAGGGGACAATCATCTTAAGGCTGGCGATGATCTGTGTTGTGTCAATATGACCTCTTTTCATATCCCGCACCTGGTGCTTGATGCCCCTGTAAGTGCTGCTGTACCGGCTGCTGATGCGCAATGCATCGTTTAATGAAAAACCTCTTGTTTCAGGCAAAAAGTTTGAAATTGAAGTTAATGTCTCCTTAAGCAGCGATAATTTGTCGGGATACACGAAGCTTTTGGCATCGGTTCCGTCCGGAAGACTTTCCCGGCTATTAAGCTGCTTCAATTTTTGGATTGTAAGAAGTCCATTAGTAATATCATCCAAGGTTATTTGTTTTTTCATTCTATCCACCGGTTTAATTTCATCTAATTTTATATTATGTAAAACCTGTTGTAATGTTACGATAAAATTAAACGGAAAAGTCTCTATTCAGATTTCTATGCTTAAAGGTGCGTGTCTTATTTGCGTAGTCAGCAACAATATGGTTGTGGCCGATAACTTTATATTTGTATATGACAAGGCCTTCAAGACCAACGGGGCCGCGGGCGTGCAGCTTTCCTGTGCTAATGCCGACCTCTGCCCCGAAGCCGTATCTGTAGCCGTCACTAAATCTTGTGGAGCAGTTCCAAAATACATTGCCAGAGTCAACAAGTGCCATGAACACAGAGGCATTTTTGCTGTCGGTCGTGACTATAACATCTGTGTGGCCGGAGCCATATGTATTTATGTGGTCGATGGCCTCATCAACAGAGTCTACAATTTTTACAGACAGCTTATAATCAAGATACTCTGTTTCCCAATCCACATCTGTGGCAGGAGACACTGGTATTATTGAAAGTGTCTTCTCACAGCCCAAAAGCTCAAGTCCTTTTTTGTTTGCAGCTTCCTTAAGATGTGGCAGGAAGGCGGGTGCAATGTCTTTATGAACGAGCAGGGTCTCTAAAGCGTTGCACACTGCAACATACTGGGTTTTTGAATCCATTGTTATATTTAGTGCCGTATCAAGCTCTGCCTTTGAGTCAATATAACAGTGGCAAATGCCGTCGGCATGCCCCATGACGGGTATGTTTGTATTGTCCATTATATATTTGACAAATTCATTTGAGCCTCTTGGAATAATAAGATCGACGCTTTTGTCATTTTTCAAAAGCTCATTTATATCTGAACGGGTCTCAATAAGGGCGCACCAATCACCGGGTATACCCGCCTCCTTCGTAGCCGAGGCAATGAGTGAGGCAAGAATACGGTTGGTTTCCTTAGCCTCAGAGCCGCCTTTTAGCAATACACCGTTGCCGCTTTTTAAGCATAGTGTAGAGATCTGTACTAAGGCGTCAGGTCTTGACTCGAAAATGACACCTATGGTCCCTATGGGGCAGGTGACCTTATACAGCTCAAGACCGTCATCAAGCTCGGTTGACATAAGTGTCCTGCCTACGGGATCGGGAAGCTTCACAAGGGAGTAAATGCCGTCTATTACTTCTGAAAGCTTATTTTCATCAAATTTAAGCCTTCTAAGAAGCGGGGCAGTCAGATTTTCGCTTTTGCTTCTTTCCATATCGACTTGATTTGCTTTGAAAATCTCTTCTTTATGGTCATTAAGCACTTTTGCAATATTAAGCAATGCTTTGTTCTTTTTTTCACTATCTGTTGCAGCAAGCTTTAATGAGGCAGCTTTAACCTTTTTGCAGACTTTATTTATATTCATTGGGACACCTCGAAAATTATGTAATTTTATGAGAGTATACCACAAAATAAATGGTTGTGCTATAATTGCCATAATAAAAACAAGTGGGGTTGACAAAAAATGGACAATTTAAGAAGAAAGCTTACGGAAGCAAAGAGAATAGTTGTCAAGGTAGGTACGTCTACATTGACCTACGATAATGGAAATGTAAATTTCACCAGACTAGATAAGCTGGCGAGGGTATTATCCGACCTTGCTAATCAAGGCAAGGACGTAATACTTGTCTCTTCAGGTGCTATCGGAGTGGGAGTGGGGAAGCTGAAGCTTAAAGAAAAGCCCAGGACTGTTCCACAAAAGCAGGCAGTTGCGGCAGTGGGACAGTGTGAGCTGATGCATATATACAGTAAATTTTTTGCAGAGTTCGGTCATGTGGTGGGTCAGATTTTGCTCACTCGCGATGTAATAGAGGAGGAGCATACAAGAAACAATGTGGTAAATACCTTTGAGACTCTTTTAAGCTATGGGATAATACCTGTCGTCAATGAAAACGACTCAGTTTCAATAGATGAAATAGAGTACGGGGAGAAGAGAGTATTCGGTGACAATGATACCTTGTCGGCAATAGTATCGGTACTGGTGGAGGCAGATTTACTGATAATACTCTCCGACATAGACGGCTTTTATGACTGTGATCCAAAATGCAATTCACAATGCCATAAGCTTGCGGTGGTACATGAGATAACACATGATATTGAGATGTGTGCCGGCGGTGCAGGGACAGAGCGGGGCACAGGTGGAATGATAACAAAGCTTTCAGCCGCGAAAATTGCCAATTCGCATGGAATTGACATGGTCTTAGCTTGCGGTGATGAACCGGATATTGTTATGGAAATAGCACAAGGAAAAGAAATCGGAACCTTGTTTACCTCACGGACTATTTAACCGGGGGTTATAGATGAAAGCAGGAATACAAAGATGAGCAGCCCGGGGCTATTCGAGCGGCTCATATTCTACTGAATCCTCAAAACGATTCTGTTCTTCGGGGTCTATGGGATTTCCAAAGGGATCGTATTCTAAACCGTTGCCGGGTACAGTTGGAAAATCAGGTAAATTGGGATATGTGATATCCGGCTCCCCGTGAACGGTACAGTACTCGCCTGCCGGCAGCTCATATACAAGGTCCTTAGGAGCTGATTCGTTAGGCTTTACGGGTACATAGGGCGGGTCCCTCTGAATGAAAACACTGCTAAGAGTGGTATCGGCAGGGCAGTAAGGACCTGCAAGAAGGTTACGCCCCTGAGTATCCTGACTCTCTGTGCAGACAAGCGCTTCTACATGCAATGTACACAAATCGTCGCCGCGGGGCTCTGTTCCCTTGATAAAGTATTCTGTTCTGGTTGCATTGCCTCTGGGGTCTTTGGCACACAATTCTGTTGCGATTTTGCCCGAGTATATGCAAATCCTTTTTTCCACAATTCCATCGGGTTTTTGGAAATCTCTTTGGGGTAACCCTTCATGGATTTTTTGCATAACCGCAGCCCAAATTATCATGGCTTGGTTAAATTCCGCAGACTTAATGGTAATAGGCTCAGTGCCGGTATTGTCATAGCCGTACCATGTAGCGGCTGCATAATAAGGTGTATACCCGACAAACCATTTGTCTATGTTGCTGTTTGTAGTACCTGTCTTACCTGCAACAGGCATACCGATAGTTTTTTCGTTGACATACTTTGCAGCAGTACCGCTATGAGGATATGGTGATGTTCTGCCAAGGGTGACCTCCTTGAGCAATTCAGTCATAATAAATGCTGTCTGCTCACTGTATGCAATACTGAAATCAGCAGCCGTTCTATCAATCAAAGTCTTACCGGAGCTGTCCTTGACCAATGTAAAGGTGGTAGGCTTATAATACATTCCCTGATGAGCGAAGGGGACATAAGCAGCAGCCATCTGGAGCGGGTTTACGCCTGTTTCAAGACCGCCCATAACAAGGGAAATGTACTTTTCGTTTTCCCTGTCTATTCCTACCCGCTTCAGGTAGTCGATAGAATTGTCTGCCCCCAAGGTGTCTCTCCAAAGCTTTGCAGCTACGACGTTTACTGAATTCTTAACGGCATTGCGCACAGATGTAAGACCGTCATGCTTATTATCATAGTTTCTTGGATATTCCCTGTCGGCATCCTTGCCTGTGAGCATATATGATGCTATATCATCCACAATGGTTGCAGGGGTGATAAGCTTAAGGTCAATAGCCGGAGCATAAAGGGCAATGGGTTTTATACTTGAGCCGGGCTGCCTTTTCATAAGAGATGAGGAAGCCCTGTTTAATGTGTTACTTGCCTCTTTTTTTCCGTAACCTCCATAAAGGGCTTTAACATGCCCGTTTTTAACATCAATAACAGCCATAGCTGCCTGAGGATGCTCCATCTGCCTTTTGGCCGTTTCGTTGACCAAAGGGAAATATGTATCATCTGTAAAGACCTCATCCAAGTATGATTGAATGGTGGGGTCAAAGGTGGTGTGAATTTCCAGGCCGCTATTGTAAATGGTGTAGTTAGCCATGGTAGAGGACATATTGTACTGCTCCATCAGCTCTTTTTTAACATCACTAATCACCTGGTCCACAAAATAGCTTTGAACACTGGCGACCTTTTGAGATTGTGATTTGGGGGCGTATTTTAGGTCCTCGGCTATTGCCAGATCATATTGATCTTTATCTATTTTTCCAAGCTCAAGCATTTTCTTTAAAATGATTTCCTGACGCTTTTTGGCTTCTACCCGGCCTTTAGCCGTAAAAGGATTATACTTGCCGGGACTGTTTGTTATACCCGCAAGTAAAGCACATTGGGCAAGTGAGAGCTCCTGAACGGGCTTTCCGAAGTATTTTTTAGATGCGGACTGGACCCCGTAGCAGCTATTGCCCCAGTAGCTTATATTCATGTAAAGCTCAAGTATCTGCCACTTCTCCATTTTACGCTCAAGCTGGATGGCTGCATACCACTCCTGTACCTTACGCTGCAGGGAGCGCCTTTTTTTATCCGTAACATTTTTAACAACCTGCTGTGTAATAGTACTGCCGCCATGGACTGAAGAACTGTTTGTAAAGAAGTTTATTCCGGCGCTGGCAATTCTTTTTAAATCTATACCCATATGCGAATCGAAGCGCTCGTCTTCAATAGCTATAATGGCGTCTTTTAAAAATTTTGGGACTTCTTTATCAGTAATAAGCTCACTGTCTTTATTGTCTTTGCCTGTTAGCTTTTGAATAACATTACCCTTAGAGTCGTAAATAAAGGTGGTCTGGCTTGAAGTAATTGCAACAAGCTGCTCATCCCTTATAGGTTCGGATGTTTTAATATATCCATATAAAGCACCACCCACAAGTCCTGCAGCTACACAGCCTACTGAAATGAAAAATATAATAAGGCATTTTAATGCAGTAAATATAAACTTCCTTACGGAAGTAGCTTTCACAGTTTTTTTAGCTGCCCTGCCGGGAGCCGATTTTGATTTGGACTTCATGGTTGTACTCCTTTACTTGTAAGAGTTCGGGATATATTATACCACAGTTTTTTTTTAGCTGCAAAACCACGGTAATTTAAAGAAAGCAAGTTTTTGGTTGCTAAAACAAGTCGCTTTTTGTAGAATGGGAGTAGCGGAGTTTATTGCGCTTTGGGGGTGAGTTGTTTTGGAAATTAAGGTCGGGGAGGCCATAAGGTTAAAAAGGGAAGAGAAGAAGATATCTCTTTCAAGTCTAGCCAAAGAGATTGGGATATCACCGGGCTATCTGTCTCAAATCGAGAACGGTAAAAAGACAAACCCTAAGCTGGATATTATATTAAAGGTTGCAGACGTTTTGGATATCGAATTAGAGGTGCTTTTGGGTATAGACCCGGAACGAGACTCACCAGCCTTGAAAGTGCCGTCATTGCTTCACCTTACGATAGCTAAGGATAGAAACCTGAAGGTTCTTGATGATAAGGATGTTCAAAGAAAGGTAAGTGCAATTCTAAACAATGTATTAGAGGCTAAATACCTGATTGAGGATGATGTGCTGTACAAGCTTTTTCTGGAGGACGTAAACCTGCAGATAGAGAACATGCTCAAAAGATATATTTCCATGGGAATACTTATAAATAATAGTAATTAAACATGCACCAATATCCTGCCTTTTTCATATTATGAGTAAAAGGGGGCGGTATCATGTTCAGAAGCAGCATGTTTTACCGGAGATGGTGGTATGTGAAAAAGCGGAACATAAAGAAAATTCATTTTATGCTCCGCTTAGCTCTGGCAGCTATACTAATTCGCCTGGTTTTTTATGTGACATTTCAATTGTTTTCATAAACATCTTCTAAAACTGAGCTTTTTTTATAATTTCTCTTTGAACTCTTCTTTTTCTCAGGAACTTCCTCAGCTTCTGTTTTCTCAGTGTTCTCTATCATGCTGCATTTGCCTTGAAACAAAGCTCCTTCGTCAACTACGAAGCTTTTAACCATGATGTCACCGTAGAGCTTGGCGGTTGTAAGAATTTTCAATATACCCTTAACCGTCATGTTTCCTTCGAGGGTGCCGGCGAGATTGACGTTGGCAGCTTCGATGTTTCCTTTAACAACAGCCTGCTCGCCAATATAAACATCCCCAGTTACTACTATATCCCCTATCAGTTCGCCGTCAACCCTGACAGAGCCATCAGCCTCGATATTGCCTGTAAAGGTCGAATTTGGACCAATCAACGAATCCATTCCGTCACGGAATGCTGTATTTTTCTTTCTTAACATAAGTGAATCCCCCGTTTTCAAAATAATGTATAAATTAAACAAATTTTTGAATTATTTTTGATCTAAATACTGAAGTGGATCAACAGGTGTATTGTACAAAAGCAGCTCAAAGTGAAGATGGGGTCCTGTGCTGCGGCCTGAGCTGCCTACCTTGGCAATTATATCACCCTTTTTAACAGTATCCCCCACTTTGACCAGAAGCTTTGAAGCATGCCCGTATACAGTTACAATCCCTCTGCCATGGTCAATTTTAACAACTCGTCCATACCCGCGGGTAAATTCGGCCATTATTACCTTGCCGCTTGCGCAGGCTACAATATCCGTACCCATATCGGCAGCAATGTCAAGACCGTTATGGAATTTGGTCCTTCTGGTAAAAGGATCTTTCCTGTAGCCAAATTTATCTGTGATTCTTCCTTTTGTAGGCCAAAGAGTGGGAATGGTTTCAAGATATGCTTCCAGCTTCTTTTCTGCCGCTGTAAGGTCGGCACTGGGAACGTCTGAACGGCTGTACAGCTCAGTCAGACTGTCTAAACGTTCCTTAAGCTCCTTGATATCGTGGGAAAAGTCGGCTTCGTTCCTTTCGCCGGCTCTGCTGGGTTTTGAATTAGTCCGCTCAGTAATATACTCATCTGTCAGTTTATTAAAGCTTTCGGTATATTCCTCGATTTTATCATTAACAAGCTCTGCAAAGGTAGCGCTTTCAAATTTTAATTTATCGATTTCATTAGTCTTTTCCTCAATAAGCTTGCGTTGGTCGGTATTGGCGCTGTAGAGCTCGTTGATATCCAGCCTTAATGCCTGGTTTTCACCGAGTATTTTGGATATATAAAGCCCTCCGCAGACAAATATACCTATTAGAAATACAAAACATATTGTAAGTTTGAGATACAGTGATGTAAACTTAAATACCTTAACATGATTTGATGAATGGGGAACTAAAACTACTGAAAGATATTTTTTATGTGATTTTTTTAACTTGCCCTTTCTCATGTTCAACCATCCTGTAATAAAATGATAAAAGCATATTAAGTTTTTATCTTTTGTACAGTGTCGGTTGAAAATGTATACTGACAATTATTAATTCTACAAAAGAATTAAAATTCCTTTTCCCCGGACACATTATTTCCACTCCTATTATTTATAGTTTATTTTGTCCATTTTGTCAAATTTTATTGAAACACGGGTGAATAATTTCAAATTATAGTGTTTAATGATATTATTGATACTAAAATAACGAATTTTTTGGAATGGAGATTTTTATGTCGCTGCCGGAAAAGAATAAGACTTATATTATTGAAATAAATGATATGACCCACGAAGGGCAGGGTGTGGGAAGGATCGGAGGCTTCGCCGTATTTGTCAACGGAGCCTTGACAGGAGAGCTTGTTGAGGCGCGGATTATTAAGGTGAGTAAAACATATGCGATAGGAAAGCTCATTAAGATACTAAAGTCATCTGCCGACAGAATCGAGCCATTTTGCAGCGTCTTTAAAAGATGCGGGGGCTGCAGGCTGCAGCATTTAAACTATGAGGCTTCTCTTAAGTTCAAGACTAAGCTTGTTAGGGATAATCTTGAAAGAATAGGGGGACTTATGGATGTTGAAGTATTTGACACCATGGGCATGGAAAACCCCTATAATTACAGAAATAAGGCACAATACCCTGTGGCGGTAGTGAAGGGGGATGTGGTCAGCGGCTTCTATGCTGCCCGATCCCATGATGTAATCAAATCCGAGGAGTGCGGGATACAGGCTCCGGTCAGCGATATGCTTCGGAATGAGATCGTAAGGTTTATAGTTGAGAAGGGACTAACGGTATACGATGAATCCGAAGGAACCGGCTTGATACGCCATATTCTCATCCGGACAGGGTTTAACACTGGAGATATAATGATGGTGCTTGTCATAAACGGTGAAGCGCTTCCGTTTAGCGATGAGCTGGTAAAGAGGCTGACAGAGTCTGATTTAGAAAATGCGGACACTTACTCCGGCTGCCCCAGTGGTGTAGCTTTAAAAGTTAAGAGTATATATTTGAATGTAAATACCAGTAAGACCAATGTGATATTGGGAGAAAAAAATATACTTTTATACGGCAGCAGGACGATTTCCGACACCATCGGACGCTACCGCTTTTTGATATCGCCCCATTCATTTTTCCAGGTAAATCCTGTGCAAACCGAGGTCCTTTACGAGAAAGCCCTTGAGTATGCCGCACTGACCGGCAAAGAAACCGTGTTTGACCTTTATTGCGGGATAGGGACCATTTCTCTGTTTTTATCGGAGAAGGCAGCAAAGGTCTATGGTGTGGAAGTGGTGGAAGCGGCTTATGAGGATGCTAAAAGAAATGCAGAACTAAATGAGGTGAAAAATGTAGAATTTATACAGGGAGAGGCGGAAAAAGCTGTGCCCGGCCTTTATCAAAAGGGTGTGCGGGCTGATGTGGTGGTACTTGACCCGCCACGAAAAGGCTGTGATGAATCACTGCTTCACCTGCTTTCTGAAATGAAGCCGCAGCGGATTGTGTATGTCTCATGCAATCCCTCAACACTTGCCAGAGACTTAAAGCATTTGACCGGCAGCGGATATATGGTGGAAAAGGTTCAGCCGGTGGATATGTTCCCCTGGGGCGGGGGCGTGGAGTGTGTGGCGAGTTTATGCTATAATTTATGATTGTGAGGGATGATGAGTATTATGGATTTAGATGTAAATCATATCAATAAAATAATCAAGAAAATAATAGAAGAAATAGGCTCAAGCAGAGATCAAATTCTTAATATTATCGATAATATAAGAAAAGATAAGGATGACTTGGAGTTCCAATTATCTGTCTAAACGTTTTGAAAACAGAAAAAAGAAAATGCTGAAGGATTTACCCTATACATTGGATTTAATTACAGTCAGCGTAGAAGCAGGCTTATCCTTTGACGGCGCTTTGGCCAGAGTTGTAAGCAATGTGAGCGGGGAGCTTTCAGATGAGTTTGGGAAATGTCTAAAAGAAATCAGAATGGGAATCGAACGTAAGACAGCTCTTTCTAATATGAGCGAACGCTGTGATTTGAAGGCTC
>CAZPMC010000022.1:0-2933 GCA_964587755.1 uncultured Oscillospiraceae bacterium | reverse complement strand
ATCGAACGTAAGACAGCTCTTTCTAATATGAGCGAACGCTGTGATTTGAAGGCTCCTGTTAAGATGCTGTTCCCGCTAGTTTTCTTTATATTACCATCAATTTTTATAATCATACTTGGCCCGGCTGTTATAAATATGGTAAAAATATTTGGAGGTTAGGCGGGAGTATTCGGAGGTCAGATAGGAGTATTCGGAGGTTAGGTGAGAGCATGGTTAAAACATTATTATGCGGGGCGGAAATCATACCCGAAATGCTTATAGCAGACAGCTTTTTTAAGAGGCTTCTGGGGTATATGTTTGTCAAAAGCCCGCATTACGAGGCTATACTAATCAAACCCTGCGACAGCATACATACATTTTTCATGAGGTTTCCTATCGATGTTTTGTTTGTAAATGAAAATATGGAAGTTATAAAAAAAATCGAGGGCCTGAAGCCGTGGAAGGTCATTTTGCCGCAGAGGGGATGTAAAATGGTCATAGAAGCAGGTGAGGGAAGGTTTAGGAATGTGAAGGTGGGGAGTAGGGTAGCCGTGGGGGAGTGAGTGGGTGTGAAAGTAGTCTATAAGCATATGATAAGAATTATATTGTGGAAGCAAATTATTCGTATTGATAATTAGTATTTGCATATGGGTATTATATGCTTGTTAGTAACTGCTGAACGCAGAGAAGAAAGGGGAAATGTTTTATGACGGTTTTTTATGAGGTGTTCATGTCTTAAAACTAAATAGTGGCAGAGCAAAAAAAACATGTGATTTTATAGGTGTGCTTTTTTGCATGCTTATTGTTAAACCGCAGTTTGCAGCTACATCTAAAGGCTGCTTTCTGCGGTATTTTTATGTTTTTATATTTATCCTGAAACCGAGAGGAGTTGTTGATATATGAAAGTAATTATTTGCACTCAAAACAACACATCAAATATTGGAGGTTTCGAAAGTTGAATTTAGCAGATTACGGGTTTATCCCATCAATGATGCCGGAAGATGTTAGTGGTACTCCGGCACGTATTACGGCAGTACACAAGGAGAGGTATGAGCTTATTTGTGAACATGGGCATATCTTTGGCAGACTTAAGTCAAGCACATATTACCTGGGCGGATTAGAAGATTTTCCAACCACAGGGGATTTTGTGCTGGTAAATTACAACCCAAGTGGTGACAGCCAGATTATAAAAACTCTTAACAGAAAATCATTCTTTTCCAGGCGTGACCCCACACCCGGACGGGGAGAGCAGGCAGTTGCCGCGAATTTTGACTATGTATTTATCATGCTCAGCGACTGTGGCCACGAGACTGAGCCGGGCTGTGCAGTCAGGGCTGCCATTAAGAGCGGCGAGCTCCCGAGCGAACGCTGGGATAGCTATCTGAAACTGAAGCGTGAAGCAAGATTTTCCGACGACAAAGGGGAGTATTTACGTCAAAAACAGCAATGGCACAAAGACATTGCTAAATGGAGCAAGCAAATGAAGAAAAATGGAGGGTTCAAAAACAAGGGTTAACAAACATGGCAAAACAGTGTAGAATTTAGATTGGCTAATATAGAAGGGATATATGAAGATGACAAGGGTAAACGACATAACAGAAGGGAATATATTCAAAGCATTATTCAGATTGGCTCTTCCCATCATGGGAACATCCTTTATTCAAATGGCGTACAATATGACGGATATGTTTTGGGTAGGCAGGCTTGGTTCCAGAGCTGTTGCTGCTGTCGGAACGGCTGGTTTTTTTACATGGCTGGCGGCGGCATTTATTATAATATCCCAAATAGGTGCCGGGGTAGGAGTAGCCCAATCGGTAGGCAAACGGGATATGGCGGAGGCAAAGACCTATATAAAACACGGTATTCAGTTGAATGTTTCACTCGCCCTGCTTTATGGGCTGGTGATGATAATCTTTCGAAAGCCTTTGATTGGCTTCTTTAATCTTGAAGAACCGGATATTATAAACAATGCAATTACCTATTTAGTCATAGTTTCCCTGGGAATGGTATTCAATTTTATTAATCCTGTCTTTACTGGGATTTTTAATGGTTATGGAGAAAGCAGAATTCCTTTTATTATAAATTCAATGGGTTTAGTCGTAAATATGATTTTGGACCCGTTGCTGATTTTTGGGATAGGACCTTTTCCCAGATTAGGGGTTGCTGGCGCAGCTTTGGCAACTATAATTGCCCAGCTTTGTGTCACTGTTATATTCATTATAAAAGCCCGGAGAACAAGAGAAATATTTTCTAATTTAAAGCTGTTTAAAGCCCCAGATATGGACCGGACAAAAACTATTATCAGGTTAGGATTCCCAGCGGGCCTTCAAAGCGGGCTATTTACCGTAATTGCAATGTTTATTGCAAGGATAATCGCCCAATGGGGACCTATACCTATAGCAGTGCAAAAGGTCGGTTCTCAAATAGAAGCCATATCCTGGATGACAGCAGGAGGATTTCAAACAGCAATGAGCACCTTAGTGGGACAAAACTATGGAGCTAATAAGTGGTCCAGGGTTGTTAAGAGTTATTTTGCCGGAATGTCCGTTATGACCGTAATCGGGATACTGACTACCGGGCTTTTGATTTTTGCCGCAAGGCCGTTATTCTCCATATTCATTGACGAAGAAGAAACTATAAGATACGGAATCGTATATTTACAGATATTAGGGCTGTCCCAGCTTTTTATGTGCTGGGAAGCAACCACGGCAGGCGCATTTAATGGATTGGGGAAAACTGTTCCACCGTCGGTAGTGGGAATAACCTTCAACGCTTTAAGAATACCGGCTGCCCTTATACTATCGGCCACCAGCCTGGGGCTTAACGGAGTATGGTGGAGTATAAGCATGTCAAGTGTATGCAAAGGTATAGTGCTGGTCACATGGTTTATATTTTTAATTAAAAACTATTCCTCAGATTGATTATTCTTTCGAACCAGTATTCTATTTGAGATT
>CAZPMC010000021.1:34060-35617 GCA_964587755.1 uncultured Oscillospiraceae bacterium | reverse complement strand
TTTACGAACGTGCCGGTAAGGTAGTAACATTGGGTTCAGGTTACAGGACAGGGGATTTATCGGCCATAGGTGCAGTTTCACCTCCTGGCGGTGATATATCAGAGCCGGTTTCTCAGGCAACGCTACGTATAGTAAAGGTGTTCTGGGGATTGGATTCCAACCTTGCTTACAGAAGACATTTCCCTGCTGTTAATTGGCTGACAAGTTATTCTCTTTATGTGGATCGTATAAGCCCATGGTATACGGATAATGTGTCAAAGGAATTTAACGCCTACCGTGCGAAGGTTATGAGAATATTGCAGGAAGAGTCAGAGCTTGAGGAAATCGTAAGATTGGTCGGAATAGATGCCTTATCATCTAAAGACAGGGTTACACTTGAGGTGGCAAGAATAATTCGTGAAGATTACCTTCATCAAATTGCTTTTGATGAAATCGACACCTATACAACACCTCATAAACAATCCGGGATACTGAGGCTGATTATGTTATATCATGATTTGGCACAAGAAGCCGTTAAAAAGAATGTTGATTTAAGAGAGCTTTTCAACCTACCTGTTATAGAAAAGATAGGAAGAGCAAAATATGTTCCTGAGGATGAGGTTGATGAAGAATATGCTTTAATAGAAAGTGAATTGACAGCACAGATGGATGCACTGCTTGCAAAGGAGGGTGAATAAAATGTTGAAGGAATATCGCTCTATAGCAGAAGTTGCCGGCCCTTTGATGCTGGTGCAGGGTGTTGAAGGAGTTACCTATAATGAATTGGGAGAAATAGAGCTAGCCAATGGCGAAATAAGGCGCTGCAAGGTTTTGGAGGTCGATGGGAGCAATGCGGTTGTTCAGCTTTTTGAGAATGCTGTTGGTATAAATTTATCTGACAGCAAAGTCAGGTTCTTTGGCCGTGGTCTTGAAATGCCTGTTTCCATGGATATGCTTGGAAGGGTATTTGACGGACTCGGAAAGCCAAAGGACGGAGGTCCTGATATAATACCTGATGCCAGAATAGACATAAACGGACTTCCTATGAATCCCGCAGCCCGAGACTATCCTTCAGAGTTTATCCAAACAGGTATTTCAGCCATTGACGGTCTGAATACACTGGTTCGTGGACAAAAGCTGCCCATATTCTCTGCATCAGGTTTGCCCCATGCACAGCTTGCAGCTCAAATTGCTCGTCAGGCAAAGGTTTTAGGAACAGAGAGTAACTTTGCTGTTGTTTTCGGGGCAGTGGGAATTACTTTCGAGGAAGCAGATTTCTTTGTAAATGATTTTAAAAGAACAGGTGCTATTGACAGAGCAGTTCTTTTTATGAATCTGGCAAATGACCCTGCTGTTGAGCGTATAGCAACACCGCGTATGGCGCTTTCGGCTGCTGAGTATTTGGCATTTGAAAAGGACATGCATGTGCTTGTTATAATCACTGACATAACAAACTATGCAGAGGCACTTCGTGAAGTTTCCGCAGCCCGTAAGGAGGTTCCGGGACGCCGCGGATACCCTGGGTATCTGTATACTGACCTTGCCACAATGTACGAGAGGGCGGGACGCAAAATAGGT
>CAZPMC010000021.1:0-34050 GCA_964587755.1 uncultured Oscillospiraceae bacterium | reverse complement strand
CACACTTTATGAGCGTGCAGGAAGGAAGAAGGGGATGGAAGGCAGCATCACATTAATTCCTATTCTCACAATGCCTGAGGATGATAAAACCCATCCAATCCCTGACTTGACTGGTTATATTACGGAAGGGCAGATTATTTTGAGCCGTGAGCTTTCGAAGAAGGGAATTACACCTCCTATCGATGTACTTCCGTCCCTGTCGCGTTTGAAGGACAAGGGAATTGGTGAAGGAAAGACAAGAGAGGATCACTCAAACACGATGAACCAGCTGTTTGCTGCTTATGCAAGAGGTAAGGAAGCTAAGGAGCTGGCAGTTATTTTGGGTGATGCGGCTCTGACAGATGTTGATAAGCTTTATGCTCAATTTGCCGATAGATTCGAGGCTGAATATGTTTCACAGGGATTTGAGACAGACAGAACTATTGAAGAAACGCTGGAATTGGGCTGGAAGCTCTTATCCATTCTGCCTGTAAGTGAGTTGAAACGTATTAACCAGAAATTTATCGAAAAATACCTGCCCAAGGAGGGCTAAAAAAGCCGGAGCATAGTGATAAGCATAGCTATTGAGCACAGCATTTATGCCCTGGTTTTAAAGAGAGGGAATTTTAAATGGCTCGAATGAATGTAAATCCGACCCGGATGGTCTTAACAGGCTTGAAGAAAAGATTGGTGACAGCCAGAAGAGGGCACAAGCTGTTAAAAGATAAACGGGACGAGTTAATGAAGAAATTTTTGGACATTGTCCGAGAAAATAAAAGGCTTCGTGAGGAAGTTGAGGAGAAGCTCAATTTGGTTCATTCTAGATTTGTAATGGCCAGAGCTGTTATGAACTCAGAGGTTATGGAAGAAGCATTGATGTATCCGAAACAGCAGGTGTCTTTGAAAGCATCTACCCGAAACATAATGAGTGTAGATGTGCCTGTTTTGGAATTCACCACTGAGTCTGGTGGTGAAGGAGATATCTACCCTTATGGCTTTGCAAACACCTCAGGGGAGCTGGACGGCGCAATTGCCACATTGTCAGACATGATTCCTGAGCTTCTTAAGCTTGCGGAGCTAGAGAAGTCCGCTCAGCTTATGGCAGACGAAATCGAAAGGACGCGCCGCCGTGTAAACGCATTGGAATATGTGCTGATACCGAATCTTGAGGAAACCATCAAGTACATCGTAATGAAGCTTGATGAAAACGAGCGCGGAAACCTTACAAGGCTCATGAAGGTCAAGGACATGATGCTTGAGCAGGCCCATCACTATAAGGAAAGGGCAGCACAAGAGGTTTAATTTATTGTGCCAGGCGCCGAAGTTATAAAATTATTTGAATCAAAAAAAGCAAAAGCGACGGTTCTTTTGCTTTTTTTCGTTTCGAAACTAAGGAAAGCGAAAAGAACTTGCTTACTTTTGCTTTCATTGATTAACGTAAAGTTGTAATATATGATAGAAAGTATGTTTAATTGATTCAACAATAAGGGTTGTATACTACTTGTAAAGGGGGACTATATGCCGCTTAATATTGACAAAAAAGCAAAGGAAATCAGTACTGCTTTTTTCATAATGATTTTGGCTTCATTAGCCGTTATCATTCCATTAACAGTATTTAACAATTTATTATTGGTTTTTATTTTTTATTATCTGGCGATTTGCTTAGTAGTTCCATTAATCGACCTGCTGGTAGTAAAAAGACGACCTATTAATGAGTGTTTGCAGTTTCTTGGTTTTACTGATGAAAATAAAAAAAGGGCAATTGTTTTTGGAATACTGCACGGCATGGCAATCCTTGGGTTTACAACAGGAGGTTTTTTTGTATTCCGGGATTTTTTCATGTCGGGTGATATTGCAACGACACTTCGGTCATGGGGTGTCGGGGATGAAGCCAAACTGTTGATATTCCTGCTTATGGTGCTTTTCAATGGCATGATCGAGGAAGTGTTTTGGAGAGGTTACCTGTATGAGAAATTTGGGGATTATTTCAGCAGATGGTTTATAATAATAGTTGTTTCGCTATTCTATATGTCATATCACTTAGCCACGGTTCTTAGATTTTTCTCATTATCTTTTATGAGTATTCTAATGGTCTTATTTATCTTTATAGCCGGACTGTTCTGGGGCTGGATGCGATATTATTTTAAGAATATATGGGCTTCAGTACTAGGACACACTTTGGCTACTGTCGGCTACATGGTTGTTTATTTGCTCGTATAATGGACAAAAATTCAATTAATGGACACATGCGACTGCGTTTTCAAGCAGATTAGTAAACATAACATTGAATAACCAGATTTATGAAAACTCAAAGCGTCCATTAGTTGAAAATTTGTCCAAAAAGACGAACCGTCTTTTTTGCTCCAACCGTCCCCCTTGCTCCTCTTGCTTCGGGCTTGTGCCTTGTGCAGTGGTGGTATATAATTTTACTGAATACTTAAATTTAATGATTTGAGGAGGATAGGATTTGTCTACTGTAAAACTGCCTGACATCATAAAGGAGTTCCAGCTTGAGGAGCTCTGTATGTATGAAGGCTCGAATAAAATTGAAATTACCACCTCAGATGTAAACAGGCCGGGGCTACAGCTTACAGGCTACATGGAGCTTTTTGGTACAGATAGAATTCAAATACTCGGTAAGGTTGAAGCGACGTATTTGGAGAGCCTTACACATGAGGAGCGCCTCAGGAGGCTGGATGAGTATTTCAGATTCGGCTTTCCATGTCTTGTAATAGCAAGAGATATGGAGCCATTTGAAGAAATGCTGATTGTTTCAAGGAAATACAAAATACCGATACTTAGAACCACTGATATAACATCAAGATTTATGAGCGGACTGATACGCTACCTTAATGTACTCCTTGCGCCGAAAATAACGCAGCACGGAGGTCTTGTGGAGGTTTATGGAGAGGGGGTACTTATTTTAGGAGAAAGCGGTGTCGGTAAGAGCGAGACTGCTTTGGAGCTTGTGAAAAGAGGACACAGGTTAATTGCAGATGATGTAGTCGAGATAAGAAGGGTTTCAGACAAAACACTGTTGGGAAGTGCACCTGAAAATATAAGATATTTTATCGAAATCAGAGGTGTGGGCATACTTGATGTCAAGAATCTCTATGGAATGGGCTCGGTAAAAATGCAGGAAAATATTAATCTTGTAATGAAACTTGAGCACTGGAACAAGGATAAAATATATGACAGACTGGGTTTGGATGAGCAGTACACTGATATTTTGGGGATAAAGGTCCCGTCCTTGGTTATCCCTGTCAGACCGGGGAGAAATCTCGCAATAATTGCAGAGGTTGCGGCAATGAACAACAGACAGAAAAAGATGGGTTACAACGCAGCAAAAGTTATTAGTGACAGATTAATAGGTGAGATTAATAAACAGGAGGAAGATATTTGAATATACTAGTTGACACACATACACACAGCATATCTAGCGGTCACGCATTCAGCACACTTTATGAAAATACTATTGAAGCGGAGAAAAAAGGTCTCGAGGCAATTGTGTTGTCAGACCACGGCCCGAGGATTCCGGGAGCGCCACATCTTGTTTACTTTTGGAACCATAGGGCAATCCCGGAATTTATGAATGGTGTAAGAGTAATAAAAGGAGTTGAAGCAAATATAATAGACTACTTAGGCACACTGGATGTACCTGATGAGTATTTGGCAAGGCTTGAGTTTGTAAATGCAGGTTTACACGATATTGTTATTGAACCTGGGACAGTTGAGGAAAACACCAGTGCAATTATAGGGGCACTGAAGAATCCCTATGTGGATGCAATAGTTCACCCGGGCAATCCCCAATTCCCGGTGGACATAGATAAGGTAGTTAGAGCAGCCGCACAATACAATAAGCTGATTGAAATAAACAACGGCTCCTTCTCTGTGAGAAAGGGAAGCGAGGCAAACTGTCTTGAGTTTGTTAAGATGTGCAAAAAGTACTCGGTGAGAATCAGTTGTGGAACCGATGCCCATATTTGCTACGATGTCGGCAAATTTGACAGCACTTATGACCTGCTTGAGGAGGGTGGCATCCCTGAGGAGCTTATTGTCTGCAAGTCGCTTAAGAGCATTCAGGAATATATTGATGAGCGGAAGGTTATCAAAGGGGCTTTGGTTAAAATAAAATAATGATAAGTAGATTTTGAAAGGGGCAAAAAGCCTTGGATAAATTTTATATAGCAAAGCTTATTGGCGAAATAGCAGGAAGAGACAACGTCAAGATAGACGAGAAAATGTCTAATCATACCTCATTCAAGATAGGTGGGCCTGCTGACGTATTTGTAACACCGCCTGATTTTGAAAGCTTAAAAAACATATTTATGATGTTAAACTCCAATAAAATCCCTATGCTGGTCATGGGGAACGGTACAAACCTGATTGTAAGGGATAAGGGAATCAGAGGTGTTGTAGTAAAACTCAAGGACAATATGAGCGGTTATGAGCTGACAGAAGACGGCATTGCTGCACAGGCAGGTATTTTACTATCACGCTTGTCACGTATTGCCCTTGAAAACCAATTGACTGGCCTGGAGTTTGCTGAAGGCATACCGGGTACCCTGGGAGGCGCCGTTACGATGAATGCCGGCGCTTATGATGGGGATATGTCAATGGTGGTAGATAGAAGCGATTATTTGAAGCCAGATGGTACTATAACTTCCCTAAACGGGCAAAAGCACTGCTTTGGAAAGCGTTCGAGCTTTATACAGAAAGACGGGGGAGTTGTGCTTAAAACCTACATTAAATTAAAAAAAGGCAGCAGGGAAGAGATAAAAAGAAAGATGGAGCAGTTTAGTGCAATGCGCCGTGAAAAGCAGCCATTGGATCTTCCAAGTGCAGGAAGTATCTTCAAAAGGCCGGCAGGACATTTCGCAGGGAAATTGGTTCAGGACTGCGGGCTAAGGAACTTTTCCATTGGTGGAGCCTCGGTATCGGCCTTACACTGCGGATTCATTGTAAATAACGGAAATGCCACTGCAAACGATGTAATAGCTTTAATTGAGCATATACAGGAAGTTGTTTTTAAGAAATATGAAGTGAAATTGGACACTGAGGTTAAGATAGTGGGAGAAGCCTAAGAACGGTGACAGAAATGTCCGGGGGAAGCATATAAGGGGGAGCATATTATGAGATTTATTGTCATTACAGGAATATCCGGAGCAGGGAAAAGCTCGGTTGCAAAGCATCTTGAAGATGTTGGTTTTTTTTGCATTGACAACCTCCCGCCTAAGCTGATACCGAAAATCGCAGAGGTATGCTCTCAAAGCTATAAGAAAATGGATAAAATAGCACTGGTTATTGATGTGCGCGGAGGGGAGCTTTTAAATGACCTGTTTCCTGCTCTGGATGAGTTAAAGGACTCAGGTCATACCTATGAGATACTTTTCATGGAAGCCTCCGACAAAGTGATAATTAAACGGTATAAAGAGTCAAGAAGAACTCACCCGTTGGCTCAAGGGGGCCGAATTTTAAAGGGAATAGCAGAAGAGCGCCGCGTCCTGAAAAGAATAAAAGACAGGGCAGACTATGTAATTGACACATCAAACCTCCTGCCGCGACAGTTAAAGGATGCAGTTACAGGTATAATAGGCAATGACAGCACATTTCAATCTTTAATAATCAGCATTATTTCATTTGGGTTTAAGTACGGTATTCCAATAGAGTGCGACCTTATTTTTGATGTAAGGTTTATACCAAATCCATATTATATCGAATCCTTGAAGCGGCTGTCAGGTAAGCATGACAATGTGAGAGATTATGTGCTTAAAATGCCTGAAACTGTTGAGTTCTTAGAAAAGCTTAATTCTATGCTGGATTTCCTGATACCAAATTATGTTAAAGAGGGCAAATCTCAGCTTATAATCGGTATAGGCTGTACAGGAGGCAGACACCGCTCTGTTGCTATTGCCGATGAGCTTTCCGGAAGCCTTACTCAGAAGGGGTATAGGCCTATAGTTGAACACAGGGATATTGAAAGAGACGGTAGAGGGATAGGAAGATGAGATTTAAAAATATAATAAATGACAAGGGCATATCGGTACAAGGTCCAAAAATCGTCGCAATAGGCGGCGGAACGGGCCTTAGTACAATGCTCAGGGGTCTTAAGGAATACAGCTCGAATATAACCGCAGTTGTGACTGTGGCTGATGATGGCGGCGGCTCGGGAATGCTTAGAAATGAACTGGGGATGTTGCCGCCGGGAGATATAAGAAACTGTGTATTAGCTTTGGCTGACACAGAGCCTATGATGGAGCAGCTGCTCCAGTACAGATTTAAAGATGGGAGCCTGAAGGGTCAAAGCTTTGGCAATCTTTTTTTAGCTGCTATGGACGGAATATCCTCAAGCTTTGTAGAGGCGGTCGGTAAGATGAGTGATGTACTTGCCGTAAAAGGAAGAGTCCTTCCTGTTACCCTTGAAAACGTCACCCTTTGCGCGGAGCTGGAGGATGGATGTATTATCTGCGGGGAGTCGAACATAGGAGTACATAACAGCATTCACAGGGGGAAAATAAAAAGGGTCTATTTAGAGCCGTCAGGAGCCGAACCGCTGGGGCAGGTTATTGAGGCCATAAAGGATGCGGATATTATTGTATTAGGGCCCGGAAGCCTTTATACAAGCATCATACCAAATCTGCTTGTAAGCGGGATATGTGAAGAGATTAAAAAGAGCAAGGCTATGAAGGTATACGTGTGCAATATTATGACACAACCCTCTGAGACTGATGATTACAGTGTTTATGACCATATTTGCGCATTGGAGGAGCATGCCGGCAAAGGCATTATTGAAATTTGTATAGCCAACAATGCTCCTATTCCTGCCAATTTAATGGAAAAGTATAAGGATGACGGAGCAGATAAGGTGTCAATTGACAAGGGTTATTTAAATGCAGCCGGTATTAAGCTGATCGATGGCGATTTTTTGACTGCAGCCAATAACTATATAAGACATGACCCGGATAAGCTGGCAAGGGTTCTTGTCAAGCTTGTTATTGATAATGTGCTCAGCGGTGACAGGAAAAGGACGTTGGAGTATTCCTATTTAAAGTATAAATTGAATAAGCGGAGTTGAAATAAATGAGATTTGGCAAATCCGAATGGTGCACATGGCAGCGCGGCTGTGAGAAGGAATGGCTTATTACAAACGGTATCGGTGGCTTTGCAGCCTCTACAATTACTGGCGGTAATACCCGGAGGTATCACGGCCTTCTGACAGCTTCGCTTAATCCACCGATTCAAAGACATTTAATTCTCTCCCAGCTTCACGAGACCGTCACATCGGATGGCAGATCATACAACCTTCATGCATTCTCAACAGGTGATTTTATATCGGAGGGATATCATTACCTCGAAAGCTTTGAACTTGACCCGCTACCGGTTTTCAATTACGTAATAGGCGATATTTCTATTAAAAAAACTGTTACTATGGTATACGGTAAAAACACAGTAGCTGTCTTGTACGATATAAGAAGCGGCTCATCCCCACTTGAGATTAGAATCACACCTCTTGTGAACTTCAGGGATTATCACGGTGAATCAAATAAGCATCATATGAAATTCCAGCAAAGGTATGAGGAAAGTGAAACCAGAATTAAGCCCTTTGACATGGACCTTACGATATTGCTAAGCTTAAGCGGCAGTACCT
Source organism: uncultured Oscillospiraceae bacterium (assembly GCA_964587755.1). GTDB lineage: Bacteria > Bacillota > Clostridia > Acetivibrionales > DTU013 > CAZPMC01. Next base: position 26,423 of record CAZPMC010000021.1, on the reverse strand, counting down.
ATATTCCTTTTGAAGATTGCTGGTTTGAGAATATGCACTATAAGGAAGAACAGGAAAGGGGACTAAATGACAGGGAGGACCATTACATACCAGGCAGCTTCGATATAAGGCTAAACCCACGGGAAGTAAAAACCATCACTTTTATTTGCACTATTGAAAAAGACATTGGGAGCCATGACGGACAACTTTTAATAGATAATGAAAAAGAAAGAATTTCAGCCCTTATCAAAAACGCAGGGTATAAGGACAGCTTTGCAAATCTACTGGTCAGAGCCTCGGATCACTTCATATCATACAGGCAGTCAACAGGAGCAAAGACTATACTTGCAGGTTATCCGTGGTTTACCGACTGGGGCAGGGATGCAATGATATCGCTGTGCGGACTGACCTTGTGTACAGGGCGTTTCGATGATGCCGCCCAGATTCTTTACACATTTTCCGAATATATAAAGTATGGACTTTTTCCTAATATGTTTCCGGACACAGGAGATGAACCTGGTTATAATACTGTTGATGCGGCGTTATGGTACTTTGAGGCCATCAGTAAATATGTTGAATACACAGGGGATACTGAATTTGTGATGAGTAAGCTCTATCCTTCAATGCATCAGATAATTGAAGCTTATAGGACTGGTACATTGCATAATATTCATATGGACATTGACGGTCTTATTATCGCAGGGGATGAGAATACACAGCTTACATGGATGGATGCAAAGGCGGATAATACTGTTTTTACACCGAGGCATGGCAAGGCAGTTGAAATAAATGCCCTATGGTATAATTCTCTTAAGGTGTTTGTGCATATGACAGAAGAACTCGGGAATGATGCTGACTTCTACAGACAGTTGTCTGAATTGGTTAAGAAAAGCTTTAAGGATGTTTTTTGGAACGAGGAAGGGAAATATTTGAATGATGTTATAAATAACGATATTGTAGATGACAGTGTCAGACCAAACCAGATATTTGCAGTAAGCCTCACAAATCCGGTAATTGAAGGCAGAGAGGCCAAACTTATTGTAGAGAAGGTGTGGAAGGAGCTATATACGGCATACGGGCTTAGAAGTCTTTCGCCTGCCTCTCCCAGGTACAAGGGAAGGTATATCGGCGGGAGGTTCGAAAGGGATTCGGCATATCATCAGGGAACAGTATGGGCGTGGCTTATTGGTCACTTTATAACAGCATTTGCCAGAACTTTTGGCAAACAGGAGGTTTATGGGGAAGTAACAGCTTTGTTTTTTAAACCCTTCAAGGATCATATGATGAATGCATGCCTTGCAAACATATCGGAAATATTTGACGCAGATGAGCCACTGACACCTAGAGGGTGCTTTGCACAAGCATGGAGTGTTGCAGAGGTGCTTAGGGCATACGTTGAAAATGTAATTTAAAAAGGAGGCAATTTAATTGTCGTTTTCATCAAGAGTTAAAAATGAGCTGTGCAGATTGGAAAATATGGACGATTGCTGTCTTTTGTCTGAGCTTGCCGCGGTTCTTTGCTTAAACGGAGCTGCAGCACCTGTTCAGGGCGACGGGTATAATATTAGGATTACAACGGAGAATGCGGCTTTTATCAGAAGAGTTTTCTCCATTATGAAAAAGCATTGCGATATATCTGCGGAGGTTGCCATTAGAAAGAGCAGGAAGCTTAAAAGGCATGTATCTTATATGCTCTTCATAACTCCGGCTCTGGGTTCAGAGAAGCTGCTTGCTCAAACAGGTATAAAAGCACAAATGGAGGAGGGACAGCCAGTTGAGCTGGTCCTTTCAGATAAAAGCATACTCACACGTGTCTGCTGTAAAAAGGCTTTTCTAAGAGGCTCTTTTTTAGCCGGGGGCTCTATCAGCAATCCTGAAAAGACATACCATCTTGAACTTACCTCCCGGACAAAAAAGCAGGCTCAGGAGCATAAAAAGCTTCTTAATGACTTTGGATTAAACGGAAAAATATTAAAGAGAAAAGGAAGCTATGTTACCTACCTGAAGGAGGGGGAGAATATAGTTGACTTCTTAAATGTTATTGGAGCCCATTCTGCATTGATGGAGCTTGAAAATGTCAGGATTCTGAAAGATATGCGAAACAATGTAAACAGATTAGTCAACTGTGAGACTGCTAACCTTGAGAAAACTGTAAATGCATCTGTTAGGCAGATTGATAACATTAAATATATTGCTGAAAACATCGGATTTGATAAATTACCAAAAAGTCTTCGCGAAATTGCACAGGTAAGACTTGAGTATACGGATTTAAGCCTTGCCGAGCTGGGGCAGCAATTATCACCGCCTCTCGGGAAATCTGGCGTAAACCACCGGTTGAGAAGGTTGGATCAAATTGCTGATAAACACAGAAGTGAAAGGGGTTAAGCAAAATTCTACAAATGTTCCTATTTTTCTATGAAGGATAATCCAAGTATTTGCAGAACTAACTACTGGTAAATACAAATACTGGATTATACGGAGGAATTGCTTTGAATATCAGATTTACAAACAGGGGCTCTACACTGATTGCCTCATTCACTGGAGAGTTGGATCATCATTTTGCCGAATATGCTCGCAATAAAATCGAAGGGGAGCTTTTGAAGGCAACCACAAGAGATGTTATTTTTGACTTTTCGGGATTAAGCTTTATGGACAGCTCAGGTATAGGCGTTATTGTAGGCCGGTATGCAAATATCAAAAAGCTTGGGGGAAAAGCGGCTATTATTTGCAGGGATAATAAAATCCGAAGGATACTGGAGATATCTGGCATACTAAAGCTAATGTCAGTTTATGAGAACCTAAATTCTGCTTTGGATGCACTGCATAGTGCATAGACAGGTACGAAGAAGAGTATAGTGTAAAGGGAGAGAAATGTAATGCAGCCTGTTAATGAAATGAAACTGGAATTTTTGAGCAAGTCTAGTAATGAAGCCTTTGCAAGAGTGGTGGCAGCAGCGTTTGCCTCCCAGCTGGACCCTACTCTTGAAGAGCTGGCGGATATTAAAACTGCTGTCTCTGAGGCTGTTACTAATGCCATTATCCATGGTTATGAAAATAAGCAAGGAATTATAAAAATGGTATGTAGACTTTATGAAAAAAGTGTTGAAATTGAGATTAGCGATGAAGGGAAGGGAATAGAAGATATTGAGCAGGCTATGCAGCCACTCTATACCTCCAAGCCGGACATGGAACGCTCAGGAATGGGCTTTACAGTCATGGAGAGCTTTATGGATGTAGTCAAGGTTCATTCGAAACCCGGAGAAGGAACGACTGTTATATTAATTAAAAATTTTAGCTCAATTGATTAATTTATGTATTTTTTTTGCTCAAAGATGGAATAATTAAGTAAATATAGCTAATTGTGGATTGAAAGTGAAGGGCTTTTATATGAGTGAGCAGTCATATAAGGATATCGATACGATGAAGCTTATAGAGCTGGCAAAGGAAGGCGATAAAAAAGCACAGGGGATCCTCGTTGAGAGCAATGTAGGACTTGTGTGGAGTATTGTGCGCAGATTCCAAAACAGAGGCCATGAAACTGAAGATTTGTTTCAGATAGGCTGCATCGGTTTAATAAAAGCAATAAATAAATTTGACACATCCTTTGAGGTCAAATTTTCAACCTATGCCGTCCCGATGATAATAGGTGAAATAAAACGCTTTTTGCGGGATGACGGAATCATTAAGGTCAGCCGTTCCCTTAAGGAAATGTCGTACAGAGCCAGAATTACGAAGGAAATTATGAGCAAGGAGCTGGGGAGGGAGCCGACTATCAATGAGATGGCATCAAGGCTGGATGTATCCAATGAAGAGCTTGTTATGGCAATTGAAGCCGGATATTCACCGGAATCTCTTTTTAATCCGGTTGTCGACGGTGAGAATTCATCTTTGATGCTTATTGATAAATTAAACGATCAATGTAATGACAGTGAAGCCGACATAATCGATAAAATTTCACTGAGGCAGATTTTGGACACATTGAAGCCAAGAGAAAAGCAAATAATTATTTTAAGATATTTCAAGGAAAAAACCCAAGTGCAGATTGCAAAGCAGTTGGGCATTTCACAGGTTCAGGTGTCGAGAATTGAAAAGAAAATTCTTGACGATTTGAGAAACAGAATCAATTTATGCTAATCATTTGTAAATGCTTTAAATGCATATTACTATCCATCTAATCCAATAATAATAAAACTAAATAATGTTTATGAGGAGTGTTGAGTTGTGTTTGCAGCATTGAACAGATACAAGTATAGAGTATTTCTTATTATTCTGGCATTTTTTCTATTAATTATGTTGCTTTGGATGCATATTTCAGGCCAGGGAAAAGCAAAAGCTCCGTCTAAGGGTGTTTTTGTCTTAGACGGAGGAGTTAAGAATTTGCAGTAAAAGGAGTGTGAGAAAATTGCAGAAGGTAATGACAAAGGAGGAGTATAAAAAATACGTCGACAAAAAGTCTCCAAATTCAAAGCTTTTACGCAATATAATGAGGGCATATCTTGTAGGAGGGCTTATTTGTGTTGTGGGACAATTTTTCTCCAATTCCTACAAGAAGCTGGGGCTTGATACAGAATCTGCGGCATCAGTTACAGCTATCACAATGATTTTCCTGGGAATTGCATTTACTGCAATGAATATTTATGACGATTTGGGCAAGTTTGCAGGTGCAGGCTCCATTGTACCTATTACAGGGTTTGCAAATTCTATTGCTTCACCAGGAATGGAGTATAAAAATGAGGGATATGTCCTGGGTATTGGCGCCAGGATGTTTATTTTAGCAGGTCCTGTACTGGTATTCGGAATATCCGCATCGGTTATTGTCGGCATACTTTATTACCTGATACATTAATAATCATTAAAATGTAGTTGGTAAAGGAGACCTGAGATGACTGTAAAAAAGATTGGTAAGCAAACAGTTCAATTTAAGAAGCCACCTACAATAGCGGCAACTGGTTCAATAGTGGGACCGAAGGAGGGAAAAGGTCCTCTTGCTTATTACTTTGACGTTGTCCTGGAGGATGAGCTGTGGGGAGAAAAAAGCTGGGAAATGGCTGAAAGTAAGTTTTTGCGGGAAGTCTTTGCAAAAACCTGCGCTAATGGTTCCATTGCAGTCAACGGACTTGATTACATTTTGGCAGGAGACCTGTTAAACCAATGTATAGCAGCAAGCTTTGGACTCAGAGAATCAGGAGTTCCTATGTTTGGGCTTTATGGGGCATGCTCTACCATAGGGGAAGCCATGAGCCTTGGGGCGATGATTGTTGAGGGAGGCTTCGGATCAAATGTTATGTGTATGACCTCAAGCCATTTTTGTTCGGCTGAAAAGCAGTTCAGGTTCCCTTTGGAGTTGGGTTGTCAAAGACCCCCCACGGCGCAATGGACTGTAACGGGAGCCGGTGGGGTATTGATATCTTCCGAGGGCATGGGGCCTTTCATAACGAGGGTTACAACGGGTAAAATCGTAGACATGGGTATAAAGGACCAGAACAACATGGGGGCTGCAATGGCTCCTGCAGCAGCAGAGACTATTTTCGCTCATTTTGAAGATACAGGATTGCCTATGGATTATTACGATATGGTTGTAACAGGCGATTTAGGGAAGATAGGCATAGAAATACTTGATGATTTGCTATCCGCAAACGGGCTATGTATCAGAAGCATACTAAATGATTGCGGTATTATGATATTTGATAAGACACAGGATGCCCACGCCGGAGGAAGTGGGTGCGGATGCTCAGCAACAGTCTTTGCTGGGTTTTTATATGACAGCCTGAAAAATAACAAGCTTAAAAAAATATTGTTTGTTCCCACAGGCGCACTTCATAGTCCTATAAGTGTACAACAGGGTGAGACCATACCGAGCATTGCACATGCCCTTGCAATTGAAATCAGTTTATAGGAGGAGATACAATGGCTTCATATTTTAATGCTTTTTTAGTCGGAGGGTTTATTTGTGCTATAGGTCAGGTATTAATTGATAAAACAAAGTTGACTTCAGCGAGAATACTGGTGCTTTTTGTGACACTTGGTGTTTTATTGACAGCTTTAGGGGTATACCAAAAGATAGTGGACTTCGGTGGTGCCGGGGCGACTATACCCCTTACAGGCTTTGGGTACAGCATGGCAAAAGGAACATTTAAAGAGGTCGAGAAGGTGGGGCTCCTGGGAGCATTTACAGGCGGCATTAAGGCCGGAGCAGCAGGAATTGCAGCGGCTGTTTTTTTTGGTTATATTGCTTCTGTCGGCTTTAGACCAAAGGCAAAGAGATAAATATAATAAAGCAAAGACAGAATTATCGACTTGTAGAAAAATAAACAATTATAAAGTATAATGAAAAGAAGGAATTATTCCGTTAATATAGAATAGGTAATATTACATGTTTTATTTCAGATGACAAAGGTGGGACAGTTATAGATGAAAATAGAATATATCAATCCTTTTATAGAAGCAAGTCAGACAGTACTAAAGCAAATAGCTTCTTTAGATGCAAAGCTTGGCAAAATATATTTGAAGACTGCTCCTTATAGAAGTGAAGATGTGATAATAATGGTAGGGCTGACAGGAAAAATACGCGGACAAGCAGTATTTTCTTTAAATAAAGAGTTTGCTATGCAGATAGCTTCAATGATGATGATGGGCATGCCCATCACTGAGTTTGATGAAATGTCAAAAAGTGCCATATCTGAGTTGGCTAATATGATTATGGGTAACGCTGCCACGATTCTTTATAATAGGGGTATCAATATTGATATCACTCCCCCGTCTCTTTTGATGGGAGAAAATATGCAAATTACGCCAAATAGAATGAAAACAATTTGCATACCCTTATTATTAGGAGATGAAGGGAAAATTGAGCTTGATATATCGTCGGAAAGCGAGTAGATAATCATATCGTTCTGTCCAGTGAATAACTTATTTGTTATTCACTGGACGATAGACATAAATGTGATTTAGACCCAACCGCGATTCTTTACAGCCTCTGCCACTCTTTTTATTGCAATAACATAAGCTGCGTCACGCATGGTGAGATTTTGGCTTTTATGAATTTCATAAACAGACCTGAAGGCAGAGGTCATCTTTGTATCAAGCTTTTCTAAAACCTCTTCCTTTTCCCAGAAGTAATTCATATTGCACTGAACCTGTTCGAAATAGCTGCAGGTAACTCCTCCGGCGTTAGTCAGAAAGTCCGGCAGAACAAATATCCCACGCTCATTTATTACTTTATCGGCATCAGGAGTTGTGGGCCCGTTAGCGGCTTCTGCTATAACCTTAACCTGCTGGCTGATTTTGTTAACATTTTCGTCAGTTATTTGATTTTCTAAAGCTGCCGGAATAAGAATGTCTACGTCTTGCTCAATCCAAGCATTTCCAGGCAGCAATTCATATCCCAGTGCCAGCGCCTTTTCTTTATTTATTGAGCCGAATGAGTCTGTAATAGCAGTCAATTCATCAATATCTATCCCGTTTAATTTACGGAAGGTGTAAGAGGTTTTGTCTGTATTATCCCAGCAGGAGATAGCGATTGTCTTACCGCCCAGCTCCAGATACTTTCTTACTGCGTATTGGGCAACATTGCCGAAGCCCTGGAAACATGCTGTTGTCCCGGCAATATTTATACCTAGCTCTTTTAACGCTTCACGCAATACGAAAATAACACCAAAGCCGGTTGCTTCAGTTCTGCCCAGGGAGCCACCCATTCCGACTGGTTTTCCTGTTATGAAGCCCGGGTATCTGCCTCCGGTTATTGCTTCATATTCATCAAGCATCCAAAGCATATGCTTTCCACTGGTCATTACATCGGGAGCGGGAACGTCATTGACAGGCCCGAGTACTCGGGCGGTTTGACGGATAAAGCCGCGGCATAATAGCTCTTGCTCACGCTCTGACATTGTTCGGGGGTCACAAACAATCCCGCCTTTTGCGCCGCCGAGGGGAATATCAACAACGGAGCATTTCCAAGTCATCCACATGGAAAGAGCCCGGATAGTATCTTCAGTTTCTTCAGGATGGAATCTAATTCCTCCTTTTGCAGGGCCTCTTGCATCGTTATGCTGGATACGGTATCCTTTAAATACCTTCACACTGCCGTCATCCATGCGCACCGGTATTGTCACATGGTATTCACGCATAGGCTGGCGCAACAGTTCCCGTGTTGCCTCATCCAGCTCAAGTATCGAAGCAACTTTATCGAATTGCTCTTGAGCGTTTTTGTAAGGGTTATAAGCTTTGTTACTCATATGTTGACCTCCAGAAATTTGAGAAGTTTGAAAAACAGCACATTCTGCAATTTTATAAATGTAATTTTTCATTATAGCTATTTATTATAGCAGGGTAAAGGATTGTTTACAATAAATTTGCCTATATTTTTTAAACGCTTTCAAATTGTGATAATATATGTAGAGACGAAATTAAAATACGAGGTGAGTCACAATTGGCATTTCACATTGCTCTTGTTGAGCCGGAGATACCACAAAACACTGGAAACATTGCCCGTACCTGTGCTGCAACAGGGGCGCGGCTTCATCTGGTCAAGCCTCTGGGCTTTTCAATAGAAGACAGATATTTAAAAAGAGCTGGATTGGATTATTGGGATGAGGTATTTGTAAGTTTAAGTGATAGTTTTGAGGAATTAAGGGGAAATTATATTAATCATACATTTTTCTATGCCTCCACAAAAGCAGAACGGGCATATACACAAGTAGAGTATCCTGAGGATTGTTTCCTGGTATTCGGGAAAGAAACAGCAGGTCTTCCGGAAAGCCTTCTTAAGGCTAACAGGGCAAACTGCATAAGAATACCTATGAGGCCGGATATACGCTCCTTAAATTTATCTAACTCAGTAGCGGTAATATTATATGAAGCTCTAAGACAGCACGGCTTTAAAAATATGAACCAAAAAGGGAAAATGGGAGGGGAATGATTAACTATGATTAACAAAGACAGAATGGTTGATGAATTTGTTCAATTGGTAAGCATAGACAGTCTTACAAAAAATGAAAGAAAGATGGCGGATGCTCTCACCCAAAAGCTTAAAGATATGGGCTATGAGGTGACGGAAGACAATGCGGGCGAAAAAATTGGCTCTGATACAGGGAATTTGATTTGCACCATAAAAGGGTCTAAGGACAGTCCTTCCGTAATGCTGACAGCACACATGGATACAGTTGAACCAGGAAAGGGTAAAAAGGCGATAATTGAGCAAGGCGTAATAAAAACCGATGGCTCCACAATTCTCGGCGCAGACGATGCAGCCGGCATAGTATGCATTTTGGAATGCTTAAGAGTACTGAAGGAGAAGAATATACCCCATGGTGACATACAGGTTGTATTCTCTGTTGCTGAAGAGGGCGGACTTTTGGGCGCTAAAAATCTTGACTACAGCAAAATACATGCAAAGTATGCAATAGTTCTTGATACCGGGGGAGCCATAGGTACAGTTAATATTAAAGCTCCGTCCCAAAACATTATTTATGTTACGGTGGAAGGAAAGGCTTCCCATGCGGGTGTTGAACCTGAGAAGGGCATAAGCGCTATTCAGATAGCGGCGGAAGCGATTTCATCTATGAAGCTTGGGAGGATTGACGAAGAGACAACAGCAAATATAGGAATCATAAACGGAGGCCGTGAAACCAATATAGTCTGCGAGAAAGTCGAAATAAAGGCTGAGGCAAGAAGCAGGGACAAAAAGAAGCTGGATGACCAGACTAGCCACATGAAGGACTGTTTCGAGAAGGCAGCCGAAAAACTCGGCGGACGTATTGATTTTAAAGCGGTCCTCGAGTATCCTTCCTTTAACATACCTGAGAATGCACCGATAATCAGCATACTTAAAAAGGCTGCTAATGCTGCAAAGGTCCCTCTTGTTTTGGAGGAGACCGGCGGAGGCAGTGATACAAATATATATAACGGCAAGGGTATTGAGGCTGTAAATGTCAGTGTGGGAATGAACAAGGTACACAGTGTTGATGAGAACATAGTAATAGAAGATATGGTCAAGGCAGCAGAGTTTTTGCTGGCTATTATTTCAAATATTGAATAGGGGGTACTAACCTGTGATTAGAAGGATAGGTGTAATGACAGGCGGCGGAGACTGTCCGGGACTTAATGCTGTTTTGAGGGCAGTTACAAAGACGGCGATTCACAAATACGGATATGAGGTAATCGGTTTTAAAGATGGGTATTATGGATTGGTAAAGAATCATTGTGTTGAACTCAAGTCAAATGATGCCTCAGGGATTTTGGATAAAGGCGGAACTATCCTGGGCAGCTCCAACAAAGACAACCCGTTTAAATTCAGAGTTGAAAGCAACGGCAAGGTTAATTACGTTGATATGTCAGACACTGTGATTGAAAATGTTAACTCCCTCGGAATTGACTGTATGATAATAATCGGCGGTGACGGGACACTTACAAGTGCCCGGGATTTTGCCAGAAAGGGAATGAATGTAATCGGAGTACCTAAGACCATTGACAATGACCTTTGTGCAACGGATAAGACATTTGGTTACATGACAGCAGTAGACACTGCAACAGATGCTATTGACAAGCTGCATTCCACAGCCGAATCTCACCACAGAGTAATGATTCTTGAGGTTATGGGCAGGTATGCAGGCTGGATTGCTCTGTCCTCAGGGATAGCAGGCGGAGCTGATGTTATTTTGATTCCAGAGATCCCCTATGACGTAAACAAGGTAGTAGATAAAATATTAGAGAGAAAGGCTAACGGAAAGCATTTCAGCATCGTCGTCGTGGCTGAAGGCGCTAAGGCTGTTGACGGCGAGATGGTTGTCAGCAAAATAGATGAAAAAAGCCCTGACCCGATAAAGCTGGGAGGCATAGGGAACAAGCTGGCTTTGGACATTGAAAGGCTTTCCGGAATAGAGACAAGAGTTACCGTTTTGGGACATTTACAAAGAGGGGGAAGGCCAAACCCATATGACAGAATACTTTCTACAAGGTTTGGTGTCAAAGCGGTTGAGCTTGCCAGTGAGGGCAAATTCGGCATGATGGTCGGTTTATCCGGGGATGAGATAGTTGCCAGAACACTGGAGGAGGCTGTAGGCAAGCTTAAGACAGTACCGGCAGACGGTGAGCTTGTCAGGATAGCAAAAAGTGTCGGTGTTAGTTTTGGAGACTGAGGTGGTATGAATAGAGGCAGGATATATGTGAGATAATAAGTAAAATTAATTAGGAAAAAATTATCGTAAAAACTTTGTTAAAAATTTAATTATTTTTCATGTAAGGTATTGAAATGGTGGTATAAATAATATAGAATAACTTTGATTTGGTATTCTGTAATACATTTTATTAATTATACAGGAGGTATAGGAAATGGCAGTAAAAATTGGTATTAATGGATTTGGGAGAATCGGACGCCTTGTATTCAGGGCAGCAATCAACAATCCTGAGGTTGAGGTAAAAGGTATTAATGATCCGTTTATTGATCTTGATTACATGGCTTATATGCTTAGGTATGATACAGTTCATGGGCAATTCAAAGGCGATATTGCAATCGAGGACGGAATGCTCGTAGTAAACGGAAAGAAAATTGCTGTTTATGCAGCAATGAATCCTGAAGATATTCCCTGGAGCACTTGCGGAGCTGAATACATAGTAGAGTCTACAGGTGTATTCACAGTCACTGAAAAGGCATCTGCTCACTTTAAGGGCGGCGCTAAAAAGGTTGTTATCAGTGCTCCTTCAAAGGACGCCCCGATGTTTGTAATGGGTGTTAACAACGAAAAATATACAAAGGATATGAATGTTGTATCAAACGCATCCTGCACAACAAACTGCCTTGCTCCTCTGGCAAAGGTTATACACGACAACTTCGGTATTGTTGAAGGGCTTATGACTACAGTACATTCTTATACTGCTACACAGAAGATTGTTGACGGTCCTTCCAAGAAAGACTGGAGAGGCGGACGTGCAGCAGCTCAGAATATGATTCCATCCTCAACAGGAGCGGCAAAAGCTGTTGGAAAGGTTATTCCCGAGCTTAACGGCAAATTGACAGGTATGGCAATCAGAGTTCCTACAGTTAACGTTTCAGTTGTTGACCTGACCTGCCGTCTTGAGAAGCCAGCTACTTATGATGAAATCAAAGCAGCTGTTAAAAAGGCTTCAGAAAACGAGATGAAGGGTATCCTGGGCTATACGGAGGATGCAGTTGTTTCATCTGACTTTATAACGGATTCACGCACATCAATATTTGATGCTGGAGCAGGTATTGCATTGAACGACCACTTTGTTAAGCTGGTTGCATGGTACGACAATGAATGGGGTTATTCAAACAAAGTAGTAGACCTCATCACCTACATGGCAAAGGTAGACGCTAAATAAGAATAGAATTTTAGGACTTTAAGGTCCACTCTTGCCCTTACCTTAAGTGAGTGGTTAAAGGGTGGACCTTTCCAATTTGCTTGGAAGAATAATAAACAACGATTTCGAAAGGGTGATTTTATGGCAGCATACAACAAAAAGACTATAGAAGACATAGATGTATCAGGTAAAAGAGTCATAGTTCGTGTTGATTTTAATGTGCCTCAGGATGAAAACGGCAATATTACCGATGATAAAAGAATTGTAGGGGCTCTTCCCACAATTAAATACCTTGTAGAAAAGGGAGCAAAAACAATACTTGTGTCTCATCTGGGAAGACCGAAAAACGGACCGGAAGATATATTCAGTATGAAGCCCACAGCAAAAAGACTCAGTGAGCTTATCGGAAAGCCGGTTGTTATGGCAGGAGATGTTATTGGTCCTGATGCCAAGGCTAAAGCGGCAGCTCTCAAGGACGGGGAAATTCTGATGCTGGAGAATGTCAGATTCCATAAGGAAGAGACAAAGAACGATCCTGCCTTTGCAAAGGAATTGGCTTCCCTCGCGGAAATATTCGTTAACGATGCTTTCGGTACGGCTCACAGGGCTCATGCTTCCACGGCAGGCCTTGCTGATTACTTACCTGCTGTTTGCGGATTTTTAATTAAAAAAGAAATTGATGTAATGGGAAAGGCTCTTTCCAACCCGGCAAGACCCTTTGTTGCAATACTCGGGGGAAAGAAGGTCTCAGATAAGATCCAGGTTATTGACAACCTTATAGACAAGGTTGACACATTGATAATTGGCGGTGGAATGGCTTATACATTCATTAAAGCTAAAGGATACAAAATTGGCGAGTCAATTTGCGAGGAAGACAAACTTGATCTTGCCAAGAGCCTGATGGAAAAGGCTGAAGAGAAGGGCGTTAAATTGATGCTGCCCATAGAGAACATAGTAGCCAAGGAGTTTAAGAATGACACAGAGTACAAGAATGTACCGTCTGACGCCATGCCGGACGGCTGGATGGGCATGGATATAGGCTCTTTGTCAGTAGAAAAATTCTCACAGGAAATAAAGAAGGCTAAGACAATCGTATGGAACGGACCTATGGGCGTTTTTGAGTTTGAGAATTTCGCCTACGGAACAAAGGAAATTGCCAGAGCAGTTGCACAATCCGGTGCAATTTCAATAGTCGGTGGTGGCGATTCTGCTGCAGCTATTGAGCTTTTGGGCTTTGCTGATAAAATTACGCATATTTCTACAGGCGGCGGAGCATCACTGGAATTCCTTGAAGGCAAAGTGCTCCCCGGCATAGCAGTATTGATGGACAAAAGCGCTAGAAAAAAGATTGCAGCAGGCAACTGGAAAATGAATAAAACTCCAAGAGAGGCTGTTGAATTTGTTACAGCTTTAAAGCCAAGAGTTAAGGGGGTTGACACCGAAGTAGTTGTTGCAGTGCCCTTTGTATGTATACCTGATGTGGTAAAGGCTTGTGAAGGCTCAAACATCAAGGTCGCTGCCCAGAATATGCATTGGGAGGAAAAAGGCGCATATACAGGCGAGGTATCAGGACCAATGCTAAAAGAGCTTGGCGTGGAATACGTGATAATAGGCCATTCAGAGAGAAGAGAATACTTTGCAGAGACTGATGAGACAGTTAATGAAAAGGTTCATGCTGCATATAAATATGGACTTAAGCCCATAGTATGTGTAGGAGAATCCCTCACTCAAAGAGAGCAGGGAATTACAGAAGACCTTATCAGATACCAGGTTAAGATAGCTTTACTGGGGCTGACTGCAACACAGGTCAAGCAGCTTGTTATAGCATACGAGCCGATCTGGGCAATAGGTACAGGTAAAACCGCTACAAGCCAGCAGGCTAATGAGGTATGCATGATCATTAGGCAAACAATAGAATCACTTTATGGTGAAGAGACTGCTGAGACTGTCCGTATCCAGTACGGCGGAAGTGTAAATGCTTCAAATGCAGCAGAGCTGTTTAACATGTCCGATATCGATGGAGGTCTTGTCGGAGGTGCAAGCCTTAAGCTGGATGATTTTGAGAAAATAGTTAAATTTGATGAATAATGAGGACAAGATGAAAAATAAATTAGTAGCATTGATTATACTTGACGGCTTCGGAAGAAATCCCAGCAAAGAGGGCAATGCGGTTTACGCCGCCCACAAACCGAATCTTGACAGCTTGATGCAGAAGTATCCCACAGCGGTTATCCGCACAAGCGGAATGGACGTGGGGCTTCCCAATGGGCAGATGGGTAATTCGGAGGTCGGGCATACAAATATTGGAGCAGGACGGATAGTATACCAGGAGCTTACAAGGATTACAAAGTCCATTGAGGACCGGGATTTCTTCGATAAGGAGGAATTCATTCAGGCTGTTGAGAACTGTAAAGCTAATGGTTCCAAGCTACACCTCATGGGGCTCCTTTCTGACGGTGGTGTGCACAGCCACAACACACACCTTTATGCACTGGTTGAATTGGCAAAAAGATACGGCTTAGAGGAGGTTTATGTCCATTGCTTTTTTGACGGCAGAGATGTACCTCCCGACAGTGGAAAAGGTTATGTAGATGAGCTTTCTACGAAGCTTAACGAAATAGGAGTAGGAAAGATTGCTACATTAATGGGCAGATACTATGCAATGGACAGGGACAACCGCTGGGAAAGGGTTAAGCAGGCTTATGACGCAATGGTTATGGGGGAGGGTCTGACTACCCAGTCACCGTCCCAGGCTGTTGCTGAGTCGTATGAAAGACAGGAATTTGACGAATTTATCAAGCCTACGGTTGTTACGGAGAATGGTAAGCCTGTGACAACTATCGGAAGCAACGACTCTATAATATTCTTCAACTTCAGACCCGACAGGGCAAGAGAGATAACCAGAGCTTTCGTGGATCCCGAGTTTTCCGGGTTTGATAGGCAGAAGGGCTTTTTCCCGCTTTATTATGTATGCATGACACAGTACGACAAAACACTTCCCAATGTTCATGTGGCATTTAAACCTGAGAGCCTTACCAATACATTCGGAGAATACATAAGCTGCAAAGGGCTCAAGCAGCTAAGGATAGCTGAAACAGAAAAGTATGCTCATGTAACCTTTTTCTTTAACGGCGGTATAGAGGCTATGTATGAAGGAGAGGACAGAGTACTTATACCGTCCCCGAAGGTTGCAACCTACGATCTGAAGCCTGAGATGAGTGCATATGAAGTCACGGAGGAAGTTATTAAAAGAATTGATTCAAAAGAATATGATGTAATCATACTCAATTATGCTAATTGCGATATGGTAGGCCATACTGGCTATTTTGAGGCAGCAAAAGCAGCGGTGGAAGCTATTGACCAGTGTGTGGGAAGAGTAGTTGAAGCAGTGCAGGCACAAGGCGGTGCAGTGCTTATTACGGCAGACCACGGCAATGCGGAGCAGATGATTGATTATGACACAGGAGGGCCATTTACGGCTCATACCACAAACCCCGTCCCTCTAATAGGAATCGGCTTAGGTGATAAAAAGCTTAAAGAGGGCAGATTGGCAGATATTGCACCTACAATGCTGTCGCTTTTAGGGCTTGATAAGCCTGAAGAAATGACAGGGGAGTCGCTAATCATATAAAACGTACAAAACAATCCAGCGGGTCATTAAATCCGCTGGATTTGTTTATGCACGGATTTGTTGAGAGTGGACAGCTTCCCACATAGGAGTAATGTCGGAAACAGGCTATAAGAAATAAGTCTCGATGGTCAGCACGACTGCAAACCCGTCATCAAGCTTCATAACGGGCAGGCTGTTTTGTCTATTCTTGTTTTAATGAAGCGCTTTATGGATAAAATATTTGTAAGTGCGAAAATTTAGGAGGTGGGTTTGTATGAGACATTATCTTGTGATAGAAAGCGTATTTGCAAGAGAAATCCTTGATTCCAGAGGAAACCCGACCATTGAGGTTGAGGTAATTGCCGAGGGTGGTTTTTTAGGAAGGGCTGCTGTGCCTTCAGGAGCTTCTACGGGAGCTTTTGAGGCTGTTGAGCTAAGAGACGGGGATATGAACCGGTATCTTGGCAAAGGGGTTCTGAAGGCTGTAGCAAACGTCAATGAGATAATTGCCCCAGAGATTGAGGGAATGAATGTTTTTGACCAGGTGGCTGTTGATAAAAGGATGATAGCACTTGACGGAACCGACAATAAAAGAAAGCTTGGTGCCAATGCGATATTAGGTGTATCACTGGCTGTTGCAAAAGCGGCAGCAGAGGCATTGGGCATAAGTCTTTATCAGTACATCGGGGGAGTCAATGCAAAAACCTTACCTGTACCGATGATGAATATAATTAACGGCGGACAGCACGCCGACAATTCTGTGAACATTCAGGAGTTTATGATAATGCCGGTAGGCGCTGACAGCTTTAAAAATGCGCTTATGATGTGTACAGAAGTGTTTCACAGTCTCAAAAAGGTTCTCAGCTCAAAGGGCTACTCAACTGCAGTAGGTGATGAGGGCGGATTTGCCCCTAATCTTAAGAATGATGAGGAGGCCATACAGGTTATTTTAGAGGCAGTTGAAAAGGCAGGCTATAAATCGGGAGAAGACTTCAGGATAGCAATTGATGCCGCTGCCACAGAGATGTATCAGGAGGATGGGACGTATTTCTTCTGGAAATCCAATATCAGGAAAACAAGAGACGAGATGGTTGAGTTCTGGGCAGAGCTGGCTGAAAAGTATCCCATAATTTCTCTTGAGGACGGTGTGTCGGAAGAGGACTGGGAGGGCTGGAAGAAGCTCACCGAAAGACTGGGAGACAAAATACAGCTTGTGGGGGATGACTTATTTGTAACAAACACTCAAAGACTTAAGAAGGGTATTGACATGGGAGTTGCAAATTCCATTCTTATAAAGGTAAATCAGATAGGCACACTGACAGAAACCTTAGATGCCATTCAGATGGCAAACAGGGCAGGATATACGGCAGTTACATCCCACAGATCCGGGGAGACAGAGGACGCAACCATAGCAGATATCGCAGTTGCAACAAATTCAGGCCAAATAAAAACCGGCGCCCCGTCACGAACCGACAGAGTGGCAAAATATAACCAGTTGCTCAGAATTGAAGAGGAGCTTGGAGATGCAGCAATTTACCCCGGCCTTGATGCGTGGTTCAATCTGAAAAATAAGGAATAAAAGCTTGTTTTTTAATGGGATATATGTTACAATTCAATTTGTCAATTTTGCGGGAGGTGTTTTTTTTGACTGCTGGCCAAATTATTGTTTCTATATTCCATATAATATTTGCTTTATCAATAATTGTGATTGTGTTGCTTCAGTCAGGTAAGACTGCAGGCTTATCAGGATCTATAGCAGGTGGTGCTGAGACTTTCTTTGGAAAGAACAAGGGCAGAACCATAGATGCCATACTTAGCAAATATACATCTGTTGCGGCTGTTATGTTTCTTGTGACATCAATTATTATGTATCTTTTAACGAAATAAACGATTTGAAGTTTACAGGCTATGCAGAGATGCATAGCCTTTTCTCATAAAAAGAAAAAATATTTGAGGAGTGGAGTATGGACAGAGCAAAAGCATTGGATGAATTGAAAGCAAGAATTTCTAACAAAAATATGATGAAGCATTCTTTGGCTGTAGAGGCAATCATGAGGGAATTGGCTTCAATGCTTGAGGGTGATGTGGAAACATGGGGATTAGCAGGCTTGCTCCATGATATCGACTATGAAAAAACCGCAGATGATCCTGCAAAACATAGTATAGTCGGGGCTGAGATTCTTACAAACTTGGGTTTTGATGATGAAATTGTCTATGCTGTAAAGGCGCATAATGGCTACCATGGAATAGAAAGAAGGAGGAAAATAGATAAGGCTCTATACTGTGCCGATCCTGTTTCAGGGCTTATTACAGCGGGCGCGCTAGTTTTGCCGAGTAAAAGCCTTGAGGATGTGACGACTGAGTTTGTTATCAAAAGAATGAAGGAGAAGTCCTTTGCAAAAGGTGCAAACAGGGAGCAGATAAAGGCGTGCAGCGAATTGGGGCTTACATTGGAGGAGTTTATAGAAGCGGCGATTAGAGCTATGAGGAAAATATCCCAGGAGCTGGGACTTTAGGCTATTAAACTCCAGCCCCTTGTTTGTACTAAACAGTTGATAAATTGGGGATAAATAATATGAGAAAATCGTAAGAATGCGAGGAGTGTAAAGGAGTTTAATGGACGAAAAAAGAGAATTGCAAGAGAGAAAAGAAAGAATTGTGCAGTTTATGAGGGAGGTTGCATATAAGCCTTTGAAGTTTGAAGAATTGGCTGTTGTGCTTGATGTACCTCATGAAGACAGAAAGCTTTTTAAAGAAGTTATTGACGAGCTGGAAAATGAAGGCGCAATATATAAAACAAAAAAAGACAGGTATGGAGTGCCCGAGAGAATGAATCTCGTGGCCGGCCGCTTTCAGGGGAACGAGAGGGGTTATGGCTTTTTAATACCCGACAATGAGATGGATAGGGACGTATTTATTCCCGCAGACGGAACTTACGGGGCTATGCACAATGACAGGGTTATAGCCAGAATAACCTCAAAGGGTTATGGTGATAAACGGGCTGAAGGCGAGATTATAAAAATTCTTAAAAGGGCTAACTCAAGAATTGTCGGTATCTTTGAGGAAAGCAAGCATTTTGGGTTTGTTATTCCTGATGACAAAAGAATCCCCGGCGATATTTTTATCCCAAGGGACGAAATAAACGGTGCAAAGCAGGGTCATAAGGTAACTGCCGAGATTGTAAAATGGCCTGACAGTAGGCGCAATGCAGAGGGAAGAATTGTTGAGATTATAGGTGATATTAATGAGCCGGGCACCGATATCTTATCAATAATGAAGGCTCATGGACTGAATGAAGAGTTCCCCGAGGAGGTTATACGACAAACTGATTCAATAAAGGATAGTATTGAAAAGAAAGATTTGAAGGGCAGGCGTGATCTTAGACAGCTTAGGACAGTCACAATAGACGGTGAGGATGCAAAGGACCTGGATGATGCCGTATCAATAGAGAGGCTGCCTGACGGAGGGTACCGGTTGGGTGTCCATATAGCCGATGTAAGTCATTTCGTGACAGAGGGGTCACCCCTCGACAAAGAAGCACTGAAAAGAGGGACCAGTGTATATTTAGTGGACAGGGTTATACCCATGCTGCCGAGGAAGCTGTCTAACGGTGTATGCAGTCTTAACCCCAAGGTAGACAGACTTGCATTTTCCGTTATTATGGATATTGACACCCGTGGCAAGGTAGTAAATCATGATATATTCCCCAGTGTTATAAAGACAAGTGAAAGAATGACTTATACAGATGTTTTCAAAATCCTTGAAAGGTCTGATGAAGGGCTTTTGGACAGATACAGATATCTGCTTGATGACTTTGATGCAATGAAGGAGCTGGCTCTCATTCTTCGAAAGAAGAGAATGGACAGAGGGTCAATTGACTTTAATTTTGATGAAGCAAAAATTATACTGGACGAAAGTGGCAAACCCATTGAGGTAAGAAGGTACGAAGTGACCATTGCAAACAGAATCATAGAGGAGTTTATGCTTGTGTGCAATGAGACGGTTGCCGAACGGTTCTTCTGGGAGGAGGCGCCATTTGTATTCAGGGTACACGAAGAGCCAAATGCTGAAAAGATAATGGCTTTTGCGCAGTTTTCTTCAAACCTGGGGTATCCGCTTAAGGGTGTGCAAAAAATACATCCCAGAGCACTTCAGACTGTTTTGGACCAGGTGAAGGGTACGAAGGAGGAAATGATAGTAAGTACAGTTATGTTAAGGTCCTTAGCCAAGGCAAAATACAGCTCCGATAATCTGGGACACTTTGGTTTGGCGGCAAAATACTATTGTCATTTTACTGCGCCGATAAGAAGATATCCTGACCTTATTATTCACAGACTGATAAAAGAAAGGCTTGCGGGGCAAATGTCAAATAAGCGTGAGGAGTATCTCTTCTCAGTACTTCCGGACGTAGCCAAGCAATGCTCTGACAGGGAAAGAGCTGCCGATGATGCCGAACGTGACACTGTGGATCTAAAGAAGGTTGAATATATGCAGGGTCATATAGGAGAGACCTTCGACGGGATAATTTCCAACGTAACATCCTTCGGAATGTTTGTAGAGCTTGAAAATACAATTGAGGGACTTGTCAGAGTAAGCCAGATGGACGATGACTATTATATATTTGATGAAAAGAGTTATAGTCTCATAGGAGAGCGTACAAAGAAGCGTTACAGGATAGGCGATGAAATCAAGGTGACTCTTGTGCGTGCAGATATTGCCCTAAGACAGCTTGATTTTATTATTGGCAATGAATAGAAGGCCATGAGCCCGTTATCGGGCCTTGGCCTGTGATGAAGCGGCTCTTGCCGTAAAGCTATACCAAAAAGGGCTTTATGTCATTGCGGAAAGCTTCCAAATCATCGGTGTGTGCCTCTACAGTAATGGGCTTGCTAAGGTCGAGGCTAAAGATACCCATGATGGATTTTGCATCTACTACATAACGGCCTGAAGACAAATCTACATCGAAATCATATTTGCTGACTATATTTACAAAGTCTTTGACGTCATTTATTGATTTGAGCATTATATTAAAAGTTTTCATTGATATATTCACTCCGTTTCGTAAATAATTCTTTGGAAGCGGTTAATGCCTCAATCAAATAATATCCTGTAATTGACAGCAAGTCAATTAAGATAATGTTAAATCTCTGTGACATTGGATAAGCAGATTCAATATCCAGTTCGTCACATACAGACTGTATATTTTGGCTCGCTCTCATGCGGGCGCAGTAGCTACTTATGGGCAGGCATCTTCATGCAACGGAGTAATGTCGGATACAGGCTGTAAGAAATAAGACTCTGGTCAGCACGGCTGCAATTCCGACATCGAGCTCCATAACGGGCAGGCTGTAATATCTTTGCTCGCTCTCATGCGGGCGCGGATCATTCGACATCCTGTCTCAGGATCGCGCGCCTACTGCGTCCGTGCAGCAGGTTGATGTTTCCTGATACCGCATTCGAGCTTCGCAAAGGATAAACAGCCTGCATCCGTTACTTCGCAGATGTCTGTCTTACAGCCGTGCTGACCAATCCTGCTTTTTTACATCCTGTATCCCTTCATTACAGAGTGCCTGAATCTGCCCGCTCTTAGTAGCTACAAACCGCCCGAATTCCAACATCGCCAAATATCACAGTCTGTAAATTTTCCTCTCAGAAAACCTTAAATTACAGATGGAGAAAAATATAAGAACTGAAATAGAAAAAATAAGCAAATGGGTAAGCCTTATCAAGGCAACTCAATTAATGCTACTTAGTTTAACAGTATTTTTACTTTCTATTAAACCTCATTGAGTTATGTTAAAATAACGATACATATTTTATAGCAATGAGAGGAAATATGTCAGTATGGAAAAAAAGACTGTGAGTTTTTATACCCTTGGGTGTAAGGTTAATCAATATGAAACAGAGGCAATGGCTGAAGCCTTTGAAAATGCAGGATATGAGTTGGTGGACTTTAGCGAGGCTGCTGATGTCTATGTGATCAATACATGTACAGTAACCGGGTTAAGTGCAAGGAAATCCCGCCAGGCAATAAGAAGGGCAAGGCAGTTGAATGCCGATGCTATTATTGCGGCTGTAGGCTGTTATCCTCAGACGGCAAAGAAGGAAGTGGAGAGGCTTAAGGAAGTGAATATAATAGCCGGTACCTCTGAGAGAATGAGGATTCCTGAATATGTTGAAGCCTTTAGAGCTGATAAGAAAAAAATCAGTGCTGTTGACAACATAATGAAAAAACGGGATTTTGAAAAGATAAAGATAGAGCGGTATAAGGACAGAACCAGGGCGTTTCTCAAAATTCAGGAGGGTTGCAGCCAGTTTTGCTCATATTGTATAATTCCTTACGCAAGAGGACCTATCAGGAGCAGGCCGTCAGAGGAAGTTTTGGAGGAAGTAGAAAAGCTCTCAAAAGGCGGTTTTAAGGAAGTAGTTCTAACCGGGATACATATTGCGTCTTATGGCAAGGAATCGGGGCAGACAAGCCTTGTGGAGCTTCTTGAGCAAATAAACAGGGTGGAGGGAATCGACAGGATACGAATCGGTTCTATTGAGCCCGGTCTTATTACAAAAGAATTTGCAGCTACTGTTTCAAAACTTACTAAGTTATGTCCCCACTATCACATATCGCTTCAGAGCGGATGCGATGAGACGCTTAAAAGAATGAACAGGCGATATACTACGGCCCAGTACAAAAATGCAGTGGATATTTTACGCTCATATATTCCCGATGTTTTAATCACGACAGATGTAATGGTGGGGTTTCCGGGAGAGACTGATGAAGAATTTGAGAAAACATACGAATTTGTTAAGGGAATTGAATTTTATAAAATGCATGTGTTTAAGTATTCACCCAGAAAGGGGACTCCTGCTGCCACCTTTGAAGGACAGGTGGAGAGCTTTGTAAAGGATGCAAGGAGCGAAAGGATAATTAAGCTATCTGAGGCTTGCATGCTTTCATATCACAAAAGGTTTACCGGCCGTGAGCTTCCTGTGCTTTTTGAGCAGGAGGCAAAGGGGCTGGACGGTTATTATGAAGGATTAACGCCCAATTACATAAGAGTTATTGCCAGAGGAAATAATAGCCTTACAGGGAATATAAAAACAGTAAGGCTAAAAGAGGCTGAAGCAGAGCGGATGATGGGCGAAATTGTCAGTTGGGACGGCTAATTATCGGCTAATGATACTAATTTATATTGCATAAATTTGCATAGTGTATTATGATATTTATATAACAAACATGTGTTTTGTAAGCAAGGAGTGGGTATTATGGCAAATGGCGAGACCATGATGTTTAAAATGGAAAAGGATAGAGAGAATGAAGCCCGTAATATACTGTTTACGGTATATAAGGCCTTAAATGAAAAGGGGTACAATCCTATAAACCAGCTTGTGGGTTATATCCTTTCCGGAGATCCTACTTATATTACAAATCATATGAATGCCAGAAGCGTTGTTAAAAGACTTGAGAGGGATGAACTTCTGGAGGAGATAGTAAGGTTTTATCTTGAAAACAAAAAGTAGACCAAGGAGTAGACCAAGACCCCGACAACCTCGGGGTTTATTTATGTATAACTGGCGGGGGATAAAATGCAGTATATTAAGCTTGGAAACACAGGATTAACGGTGTCGAGGATGTGCTTTGGCGCCTTGATTATAGGACCTTTACAATCAAATATGCCGGCTGAAAAGGGAGCCCTGGTTATTCAGGCTGCTTTGGAAAAAGGAGTTAATTTTATCGACACGGCAGAGCTTTACGGCACTTATGAGCATATTAGGCTTGCGGCTAAAAATTCCGGAATAAAACCCATCATCGCAACAAAATCATATGCTTATACAGCCGAAGGAGCCGCTCAAAGCGTTGAGAAGGCAAGAAAAGAGCTTGATACAGATGTTATAGATATTTTCATGCTTCATGAGCAGGAGAGCAGGCTGACACTCCGCGGCCACAGAGATGCTCTGGAGTTTTATTTAAATGAACGTGAAAAAGGCAGAATAAAAGCGGTAGGTGTGTCGACCCACAATATTGAGGTAGTCAGGGCGGTAGCCGAGATGCCTGAGATAGACGTTGTACATCCACTGGTGAATATAACCGGGATTGGAATAGGGGACGGGTCGGTAGAGGAGATGCTTAGTGCCGTAGAGTATGCATATAAAAAGGGCAAGGGTGTGTATAGCATGAAGCCTCTGGGTGGCGGCAATTTGCTTCATTCCTATGATGAGTGTATGGACTTTGTGCTGAAGCTGCCCTATGTTCACTCAATAGCTGTAGGTATGCAGAGTGTGGATGAGGTCCAAATGAATATTTACAAATTTGAAGGTAGAGTTATACCGGCTGAACTTAAGGAGAAAATTGCAGCTTCCGGCAAGCATCTTCACATTGACTACTGGTGTGAAGGCTGCGGTAAATGTATCGAAAGATGTGGTCAGAGGGCATTGTCCATGGTTGGCGGGAAAGCCCAGGTTGATTCCGAAAAATGTGTGTTATGCGGCTATTGTGGGAGTGTTTGTCCCCAGTTTGCCATTAAAATTTGCTAATAGAGGTAAATATGCGGATAATGGGTATTGATTTTGGTGATATTAGAATAGGTGTGGCTGTAAGTGATCCTCTCGGATTGACGGCTCAGGGTATTGAGACAATAACCTGGACAGGTGCCTCAATGAAGCGGCCTGCTGAGAGAATAAGATTTTTGTCGGCTCAATACGGAGTAGGAAAAATAGTAATCGGCTATCCCATTAATATGAACGGAACAATCGGGCCAAGCGCACAAAAGGTTTCCCGTTTTGCCGAGCTTCTTGAAAAGAAAACAGGGCTTGAGGTTGTGAAATGGGATGAACGGCTGACATCAGTAGAAGCTAACCGTACGATGCACGATTTGCAAATCAAGACATCAAAAAAGAGAGAGTCGGTTGATAGGATTGCAGCCGTATTAATATTGCAGGGATATCTTGACAGCAACAGAAAATAAGGTTAAGTTTATAATAAACCTTTTCAGGTTTTAGAATCGGATTTAAGGAGGCTTTCAAAATGGATGATGAAAGAGATGATATAGTTGTATTGGTGGATGAAGATGGTGAAGAGGTGGAGTTTGAGCACATAGATACCATCGAGATGAAAGGAAACGAATACGTTGTTCTTGCACCTCTTGAAGCTGAAGATGACGATAATGACGATGATGAAGTGGAAGAAGTTATTATTTTAAAAATTGATCATGGCGAAGATGGAGAAGATACCTTCGTCACAATCGAAGATGACAGCGAGCTCGAAGAAGTGTTTGAATTATTCCAGACAAGGCTTGAAGAAGAATTTGAATATGACGAATAAGGCATGTCATAAAAAGAGTCAAAGCATAAGCTTTGGCTCTTTTTAATATAAACCCCTTTTGAGCAGCAGCCGCTGCTGCTCAAAGATAAATCTGATCAGCCTTTCCTGATCTTGTTTAGTAATATCATAATAGTGCATTCCCAGATAGTAGCTTTTGACCTTTCTTATTACAATGGATTCGCTCCTTACAACATGGCACTTTGCTGTTATTCTTTGGGCTTTCGACAGATGAAGCTCAACAGTAACATCTGTACCCTTAGGAAGTTCAATATCTGATATGACACATAGCCCCGAACCACTAATATTTTTTGTATGTGCCTTTATAACCTGTGCCGGTTTTGAGAGATTATGATGTTGGTTTATTTTTATTAAAACATTTGTTGTGTAGTCAAGTCTGTAATTAGCCCTTCTCTGAAGCTTAAAAAGCTCACTGGTTGGCTTTACCACAAGGACAGAAAGGTTGTCTTTGTTATCGTGTTTTATTGCTGTGGCTGTAAAACCAAGCAGACCAACTTTTTTATGGGTGAATGACAAGCGAAGCAAGGTGTTTTCAGGGATAAAGATTAACCTGGCTTCATATATAGGAGTGGAAATAACTATATTTCCATCCTCCTGGTATTCTAGAATCTGACTTACATATGGTTCTCCAACTCTTTCATCGTCTTCAAATATCTCCAGCTCTAGCCTTGTCCCAATCCGAATATCATCTGGAAACATATTCCACGCTCCTATCATCTATTATAAATATTATATATTGTTTAATGAAAATGTCCAGTATCCAAGGGCATTTAGGCATTATGAGCCGATTAAACTTTAAAGAAATCTTCACTGTAAAAGGTATTTTATGTTGACAGGTAGAATTATATATCGAAAAACTTAAACTGCTTTGGAGGAGTACTCTCATGACGAAAAGATTTGCCCTTTTTTTAAGCTTATGTTTGGTTATCATATTTATTGCCGGATGCGGCAATAAGGGTGAAAATGAGCAGCAGCCCGTAAATGTTGAGTTGCCCGAGACAACTTATGAGCAGACAAAGGAGGAAATTGAACCCCCACCGGTGGAGGTGGAAGAGGAAATTATTGACGACGGATTTATTGTTCCGGCTGAGAACTCAAGGCCAATAGCCGTTATGATAGATAATCAAGGCTCAAAGGTTTTACCCCAGGGCGGATTAGATAAGGCACACATTGTCTATG
>CAZPMC010000020.1:18335-35738 GCA_964587755.1 uncultured Oscillospiraceae bacterium | reverse complement strand
ACATGGCTCGAGCCGCTCGGTTTGATGTCTGTGGCCTGTTTATAGAAACCATTTGTCCGCGAGAACATGTCATATCAATCGGTTTTTATGGCAATTTTTGAAAAATCACCGTTCACGGAAACATATCAATATCGTTAGAAGATATATTTATACATTTTGTCCTCTCCGAACCAATTTAAATTTGTAGCATCAATGTTCATTCTTTGTTAAAATTCTAAATAATTATTTCCAGCATATTTTTTGTACATATCCTCAGTATATCTTGTTACATTCTTATCATACACTGGATAAGAAAATCCAAGTAATTCTGCTACCTCTTTGGAAGCTTCCCTGAACAACTGATGGCATAAAAATAATGACTTCCAGACATTTTCATAAGAATCCATACGATATGTAGAAAACAACCTATTCCATAAATTTTCCGGTATATACTTATCCAGAAATTTATAATTTTTACCGACACTCAATGTAAATCCTGTTTCTAATCCAACTTTCCATGACATCATCCTAAGTAGTTCACGTCGTAGTATTTGGTTTAGATGATCGATTGCAAACAGTTTTTCTTTGCGACACAATCCTTTAACAACATAAGGTGTTACATGCCAAAATTCATTGCAGCAATCATCATACTCCCGTGCACTTGGCTTTCTTACATGATAATCTATATCAGTCGGAACTATGTCCCTTTTAATTCTACAATCTTTATCAATCAGAACCTTTATCAAATTAGCACCATTTAAATAATCATCCAAATCTTCTAGCGGCAATAATGTAAGATCAATTTTATTATAATCATTAAAAAGCATAAGATATGAGTACCCCTCTTCTTCAGGTGGAAAAAGTTCCATATCCTCTGGTTTTTGCATCATTATGATATTTCCAAATTGATTAAGCCAACCATCATTAGATATAAACGATTCCATATTGCTAACAAAATAGGTAATATCATAATCCTGAAACTCATCTTTAGGTATATTAATATTTGCTCGTGATCCTTCAAGAGTCACAATCCGAATGCGTTCATCCTGTTCTGCTATAGAAAGTATTATACTCATCATTTCCTGTTCTGTTCTCATCATATACACCTTCTTAAATAAGATTTATACAAAGCTTTCCGCGATTCCTCCTCAACCACGCGCCGTTTCTGTTCAGTGCTTCTATTGTCCATATCCATACTCTTTAGATTTTCTTCTTCACTGCATGCTAATAGAAATGGAATAAAATTAAATTCCACTTCCATATGTGACTTACCAATTACTTGGTGGCGCCATTATTGCTTGCGCCTCAGCATTGTAAACGGCTCTACGGGTATATCCACAGGCATGTATACCGTCATTTGAGGATGAGGTGCCACATCTATGTCATCGCCATCAGCATTTTTCATGGACTTGACTTTTTGGATATTGTAATTCCCTTCAGGCGGGACTATCTCCAGTTCATCTCCTACAGCAAATCTGTTTCTTTGCTCAATAGTGGCTATGCCGGTGCTACTATCATAAGATTTGACTAATCCCACAAAATCATAATTCCTGATATATGAGCTTGAATTGTAAATCTGTTCTTCTCCTGTGGGTTTATTAAAGCTAAACCCAGTGGTAAACTCCCTGTGGCTCGCCTTTTTTATCTCTTCAAGCAAGCTCCCGTCAAAGCTGTACCCGGCAGGGTCCTTATAGTATGAATCAAGTGCCTTACGATATGACTTCACGACAGTTGCAACATAATATGAGCTCTTCATCCTGCCTTCTATTTTTAAGCTTGTAACGCCGCTTTCTATTATTTGTGGTATATACTCAATCAAGCAAAGGTCCTTTGAATTAAAAATATATGTTCCTCTTTCATCCTCAACAACAGGCATATATTCGCCGGGACGTTTCTCCTCAACCAAATAATATTTCCATCTACAGGGATGTGCGCAAAAGCCCCTGTTTGAATCACGACCCGACATATAATTGCTTAACAGGCATCTTCCGGAGTATGAAATACACATGGAACCATGAACAAACATTTCAAGCTGCAGATCCTCCAGCACCTGATCTCGTATCTGCCTTATTTCTTTGAATGATAATTCCCTTGCCAGAATAATTCTTTTAACACCGTGTCTATGCCAAAAGGCTGCACTTCTCCAGTTAGTGTTATTGGCCTGGGTGCTCAGGTGAAGCTCCATATCAGGGGCTTGCTGTTTAATCAGCTCAAGGACTCCCGGGTCGGAAAATATTATTGCATCCGCACCTGCTGCCTTAATCCCTTGGATATACTCGGGCATACCTTCAAAGTCTTCATTATGGGGTATAATGTTCATAGTTACATAAACCTTTTTGCCTTTATCATGGGCAAATTTAATACCCTCTTTAAGCTCTTCTTTAGTGAAATTCCCTGCAGAGGCTCTGAGTCCAAACTCTTCACCTGCCAGGTATACTGCATCAGCACCGTATATTATAGCCATTTTCAGCTTCTCAAGGTTGCCTGCGGGAGCCAGAAGCTCAACCTTTTTATTTTTATTCATATTTCCTTCTCCATTTCCGTCCTCTTGTATGAAAGCGCAACTCCGTCACCTACAGGTAATATGCTTGTATCAAGACTGGTATCATTGCATAGCAGCTCAAGATATGTGCGCATCCTGGTTACAATTGTCTTTTTTCTTCTGACAACAAGCTCATCTCTTGCAATCATTCCTTTATATAATACATTATCAGATACTAAAAGACCACCGCTCTTAAGCATCCTCAAACACTCAGGCAAAAACTCGGGATATTGTCCCTTGGCAGCGTCAAGAAAAATCATATCATATTGCTTGTCCAGGCATTTTAGCACCTCTCCTGCATCTCCTGCAATGACGTTTACAGTACCTTCCAAGCCGGCTTTTCTTATGTTTTCACGGGCTTTTAAAAGCATTTTTCCCTGCCTTTCGATTGTATCCATCTTCCCTCCCGTCAATAGGGTCTTTGCCAGCAAAATAGTGGAATATCCTATGGCAGTACCTATCTCCAATATTCGTCCGGGCTTAATAAGCTTACCCAAAACGGTAAGAAGACGGGCAGTCTCTGGAGGTACTATGGGCACAGAGTGCTCCCTGGCGTATACCTCAAGCTCCTTCAATAAGCCCTCACTTTCTTTCATTACGCTTCTGATATAATCATTTACATTTTCCAAATTTTCCATCTAAAGTCCCTCTCATGACCTCAGCAGTCAAAAAGGGACATTCCGCATTTTATTTCTTTTATACGGTATGCCCCCTGAATATAAATATCAATACTTGGTTTACTTTGCTCCGTATTTCTTAATTGCTGCCTGATGCTCCTTAAATGTCCTGGAAAACTGGTGGCTTCCGTCACCCTTGGCAACATAGTATAAATAGTTAGTGTCTTCAGGGTACAGGGCAGCTTTTATTGAAGCTTCACCGGGGCAGCATATAGGTCCGGGCGGAAGCCCCTCGTAGATGTAAGTATTGTATGGGTCGTCTATTTCAAGATCCTCATATAAAACTCTGTCCTTGTAAGAACCGGTTCTTTTCAGCAAAACATATTGAACGGTAGCATCTATTTGAAGCTTTCTTAATGTCTTGTCCTTGTTATTCAGTCTATTGTATAAGACGCTTGATATAAGGTAGCGGTCATCAGGATCTTTCCCCTCTCTTTCAATGAGGGATGCCAGTATAATAATCTTGTCAAGTGTCATATCCTCTCCGAGGGCTTCAAGGGCTTTATGATAGTTGTCATTAAACTTTTTGTCAAAATTATTCAGCATCTTGATAATAACATCTTCATTGCTGACATTTAAGTCAAATTCATAAGTATCGGGGAAAAGATACCCTTCAAGCCTGTTATCCCTTTGGGGAATATCCTTCAGGAAATCATAGTCAAAATTGGCTGTGTTAGCAGTCTTAATAAACTCATCCTTATCCTTTATAATTTTCTTTTGGTAGAGGATGTCAACGATCTGGGTGAATGTTTTACCCTCGGGTATCGTCACCTTTCTTGTGGCAGGAGGACTTGATAAGGCTCTCATCATTTCATCATAGGTCAGGTTCTTGCTGACTATATGAGTACCTGAAAGATAAGTACCGTCATATCCGTTTATTTTTGACAGCAGCTTAAATATATTTTCGTTCTCTATGAGCCCCTGCTCTTTCAATTTTTCCGCTATCTTTGAGGTATTGGCACCCTTTTCAACGACAAATTCAATTCTGTCCGCCTCAGGGATAATAACCGGCTGGCTTGCAATCTCATCAAGGTCATGGGTTATGACATAATCATAGGACACCTTGCCTGCTATAATCGTTATAGATGCAAAAAACACCAATAAGAAAACCCATATAGCGGCCTTTGTCATCATCCGGGTTTGCTTTTTCTTGATTTTCGGCTTTTTAGAGATTTGCTTCTGCAATTTTAAGCCTCCCGTCATTTTTGTTTGTATCTACAGCTTGTTTCGGGCTTTCGCTCTAAGCTCCGTATTTAATATTCTTTTTCTTATTCTTATGTTTTCAGGTGTAATCTCCACCAATTCATCATCTGTTATAAATTCCAAGGCCTGCTCAAGACTCAAAACCTTGGGGGGCGTGAGTCTTAATGCATCATCGGAACCCGCAGCCCTCATGTTTGTTACATGCTTCTTTTTACATACATTTACGACTATATCATCACTTCTTGCATTCTCTCCCACTACCATCCCTTCATATACCTTGGTGCCAGGTGAAATAAAGAGATTGCCTCTTTCCTGTGCATTGTAAAGGCCGTAGGTAACTGCTTCGCCATCCTCCCATGCAACAATAGAGCCTCTGGCTCTGCTTGCAATATCGCCCTTGTAAGGCTCATGTCCGTTAAATATATGGCTCATTATACCATTTCCCTTAGTATCGGTCAAAAATTCAGAACGATAGCCAATCAGCCCTCTTGCCGGTATTTTAAACTCCAGCCTCATATAACCTTCTGAGGCAGAATGCATATTAACCATCTCAGCTTTTCTTACTCCAAGCTTTTCCATTACAACACCCATGAATTCCTCGGGTACATCGATCATCAAAAGCTCTATAGGCTCAAATAAAACACCTTCCACTTCCTTCATGATGACCTTCGGCTTTGATACCTGAAACTCATATCCCTGTCTTCTCATAGTTTCGATAAGGATAGAAAGATGAAGCTCGCCCCTTCCGGATACAACAAATGCGTCGGGGCTATCCGTCTGCTCAATCCTCATGCTTACATTTGTCTCCAGCTCCTTGAAAAGTCTGTCGCGAAGGTGTCTGGAAGTAACATATGTACCCTCCCGGCCTGCAAAGGGGCTGTTGTTGACGCTAAAGGTCATATTTATAGTGGGCTCGTCGATATTAACAAAAGGCAAGGGCTCAGGCGAGTTAACATCACATATTGTCTCACCTATATTTATATCACTAAATCCGGTAACAGCAACCACATCACCAAGATATGCCTCTTGGGCATCAACCCTTTTAAGACCCTCGTATACATATAGATTGGTTATTTTGCCTTGCTGCTTATTTCCGTCGTTTTTGCACGCAACATATTGCTGGCCGGATTTAATTCTTCCTCTGTCAATCCTGCCGATAGCAATCCTGCCTACATACTCGTCATAATCTATATTTGATACCAATAGCTGCAGCGGCTTATCCACCTCGCCTTGTGGAGAAGGAACATTTTTTACTATACATTCAAAAAGAGGTTCAAGGTTCTTCTTCTCATCAGCCAGATCAATAACAGCATAACCATCCT
The DNA here is from genome assembly GCA_964587755.1 of uncultured Oscillospiraceae bacterium. Lineage (GTDB taxonomy): Bacteria > Bacillota > Clostridia > Acetivibrionales > DTU013 > CAZPMC01. The sequence continues at coordinate 30,015 of CAZPMC010000020.1, read as the reverse complement.
TGGAAGAAGCGTATACCACCGGAAACTCAATCTGGTGATCATCGGCACCTAGTTCAATAAACAGTTCCAATATTTCATCTATTACCTCACCAGGCCTTGCCTCCTGCCTGTCAATTTTATTTATAACTACAATAGGCTTTAAATTAAGCTGCAATGCCTTTCTTAGAACAAATCTGGTCTGAGGCATGGGCCCTTCAAAGGCATCGACAAGTAACAAAACCCCGTCAACCATTTTAAGCACCCGCTCAACTTCTCCTCCAAAATCTGCATGGCCAGGTGTATCGACAATATTGATTTTTACTCCCTTATAGTTTACAGCAGTATTTTTAGCAAGAATGGTAATCCCCCGTTCCCGCTCCAAATCATTTGAGTCCATTACTCTGTCCTGAACCTGCTCATTAGCTCTAAAAATGCCGCTTTGCTTGAGCATTCCATCCACGAGGGTAGTTTTACCGTGGTCAACATGGGCAATTATTGCTATATTTCTAATATCATTTCTTTTACTTATCACTATTTTCTCTCCAGTTCATATTACCGTAATTTATCTTCTAAAATTGCAAATAAATTTTAATTTAAAGATTATTTAATGTCAACCACCGTTACCCCCGACTCACCTTCCCCGTACGCTCCAAGGCGATACGACTTAACGTGCTTATTTGTTTTCAGGCAGTTGTGAACACCACTTCTTAAAGTACCAGTGCCCTTTCCATGAATTATTGTCACCTCATGAAGACCTGCCAGTGCCGCATCATCAAGGTATTTTTCAATTATTAACACAGCTTCGTCAACATTTGTCCCCCTGATATCAATTTGGCTGGAAATATTCATAGCCTTGGATACTCCAATCTTTGCCGAACCACCCTTTTGCATTTCCTTAACCTGTTCATCAATAAGCTTAAGATTGGAAACATGCACGTTTATTTTCATTATTCCGGCTTGTATCAGTGCCTCTCCGTCCCTTCCCGGAGGGGATATAACAGTTCCCTTTTGGTTGAGATTGACTATTAGAACGCTGTCGCCGGGCTTTAAATTGTCCGGTGGTTTTATATAGCTTTTCTTAGGAAACAGACTTTCTGAAATGTCTCCCTCAATGCTGTTAATTTTATTCTTAAGCTTTCGCCTGACAGCTTCTGCCGCTGAATTTCTAGCTGCTTCATCTGCGAGCTTTGCTGCCCGCTTCATTTCATCCAGCATACCCTCAATGTCATTTTTGGCTTCGAGGAGCAATCTTCTTGCATCTTCCCGGGCTTCTCTGAGATACCTTTCCTTTTGTTCCTTAAGTTTGTTCCTTTGGGCCTCCAACTCAAGCTTAGTCTCTTCAATTTCCCGCCTGTATCTTTCAGCTGCAAGCTTTTCTTTTTCTGCTTCGCTTCGGTTTTTTTCAATTGTCATCAAGACGTCCTCAAACTTAATCTCCTCCTGGGACAGGAATTCTGCAGCTCTTTCCAAAATATCCTCACTGAGTCCCAGCCTTCTTGAGATGGCAAAAGCATTGCTCTTCCCCGGAACGCCTATTAGAAGGTTATAAGTGGGTCTTAAGGTTTCCACATCAAATTCACAGCTGGCATTTTCAACCCCTTCCGTAGTCAGGGCATATACCTTTAATTCACTGTAATGGGTTGTAGCAACAGTCAACGCGCCAGTATTATGAAGTCTTTCAAGAATCGACATTGCCAGAGCTGCTCCTTCAGTTGGGTCCGTCCCAGCCCCTAGCTCATCAAATAGAACCAGTGAGTGCTCATCAGCACCAGCTATGATTCTGACAATATTGGTCATATGGGATGAGAAGGTACTGAGACTTTGTTCAATGCTCTGCTCATCACCGATATCGGCAAATATTTTTCTGAAAATGCAAAGCTCTGTCCCCTCAGACGCAGGAACGTGTAGTCCTGACTGGGCCATTAATGCGAAAATACCCAATGTCTTTAATGTAACCGTCTTTCCCCCTGTATTTGGCCCTGTAATTACAAGAGTTTTAAATCCGTCCCCTATCCAAAGATTTATCGGTACAACAGTCTTGCTGTCTAAAAGCGGATGCCTTCCCTTTTTTATGTTCACTCTTTTTTCATTGTTCATTTTGGGGCATTGGCAATTTAAATCAAGACTGAGCTTTGCTTTTGCAAATGCAAAATCAAGGGCTGCAAAAACAGACATATTTGTCTTCAAGTGCTCAAGTATCTCAGAAACATCTGCAGTAAGCTCGGCTAGTATTCTCTCAATTTCAAGCTGCTCCTTCACCTTTAACTGCTTAATGCTGTTGTTTGCCTCAACTACAGACATAGGCTCAATAAAAATGGTAGCCCCACTGGCAGATGAGTCATGGACAAGGCCGGGTAGCTCACTTTTGTACTCAGCCTTTACAGGTACTACATACCGGTCGCCTCTCATGGTTACAATGGTATCCTGCATTATTTTTTGATATTTGGATGACCTTATTATGCTTGACAGCTTGTCCTTAATCGAGTTTTGCTGTTCCTTTATTTGACGTCTCAGATTAGACAGGGTAGTACTGGCACTGTCCGCTATTTCCTCTTCATTGACAATTGCCATACTTATTTTATCCTCAATTCGTTTGTTAACTTGAACAGATGAAATAAGGCCGCTTATATAATTTGCTTCTTCTGACCCCTCTCTATCTTCCGATGCAGCATAATTCTTAAGATTTCTTGCGGCTCTGAGTGTATCCGATATGCGGAGAAGCTCTCCAGGATTAAGTACAGAGCCCAATTCAACCCGCTTCAAGCTGTCTCTAATATCATGAAATCCTCCCAGGGGCGGGGAGCCTCTGCGGAGGATGAACCCTGTTGCATCTGAAGTTTCCTGAAGGCGTCTTTGCACCTGGGATAAATCAGCGAGTGGCTTGACCTCCCCGGCTAACTCTCTTCCAAGCCCAGAGGCACATAATGAAGACAGCTTCTTTAGTATTTTGTCAAACTCCAATATTTTTAATGTTCTATCTTCCATAAAACAATTAACATCCCTTCCCCTCATTCTAATTGAAGGTGCTCTGGCTCAAATTTCACAGCCGGGGTCTTTTCCGGAACAATATAACCAAACATATACCGACCTATTCTATCTCATTCTCATTCTTTTTCTTAATGCTGAAATATGATTTCACATACATCAAAAATGCAAACAACGCAGTTATTATTGCCAGTATAAAGACGAACTTGTTGGATGGGATACCCCATATACTCCATACACTGAACGGTTCATCAAACATCATCATAATTATAGCCAAATAAAAAACAACAGTTGTCATTTTGCCGTACCAATTTGCCGAGACAACATAATTATTCCGCTTATATAATATTAAAGCCCCAATTCCCATAAGAGTTTCTTTCACAAGGATGATTATAAGAAATTCGATGGGTATGATTTGTAAAACTACAGACAAAATAAGTAAAGCGGTTAACTGCATCAGCTTGTCCGCAACAGGATCCGCAATTTTCCCCCAAGAAGAGACCAGATCGTATTTTCTGGCAATATAACCATCGAGAACATCCGTCACTCCGCCTGCTATAAATAATATTGCTGCTGTAATAAATTCCCGGGCACAAAGAAAATATCCGAATACCGGTATAATCAAGAAACGTATTATGGTTAGAATGTTGGGAACGTTCACTGTCTCACCACCTAGTCATCAATATTCTTAGTTTACCATATAAAGATAAATCAGCGCAATGTGTTATAATTCAACACCCTTATCAGCTTTTTCTAAAAGAGCATATATTTCAGGCGAATACTTCTTTATATTAACCGGCTTTAATTCCCTGTTTGTCCATACATGAAGTGTCTCGCCCTCTGTGATGGGTTTGTCATTGCCCTTTTTATATACGGTATAGCTGAACAAAAGTCTGGTTCCTGTATATTCTTTTATCTTCGTTTCAATAATTACTTCGTCCTCATATCTGGCAAAGCTCAAAAATTTGCACTTCATCTCAAGAAGCGGAAGCATGGCACCGTTTTGTTCAATCACACTATAAGGCATCCCTAGTTTTTTAATAAAATCGGTCCTGCCTGCTTCAAACCATATTGGATAATTTGAGTGATGGACAACCCCCATCTGATCTGTTTCTGCATATCTGACTATAAGTGAGATTTGAGAAGTAAACATTTGAATCCTCCAAAACATCATTGAAAATATTAAACCCGTGCTTTACGCACGGGAGGTTATTCAAAAATAAAAATCCTATTAAATGAACACAAAAACTAATAACCTTTTTCTATTATGACACTGTGAGCTTCCTCTACTTCAGCCTCCGGCACAAGAACTTCGTAATAGGTATCATTATTTTCATGGTTCTTGCTAATAGGTCTCAGCTTAACAAGAATCCCTTCTTGAGTGAGTAGATCATGTAACGTAGTAGCTATATCCTTACTCTGAGCCATGTATACCACTGTCCACATTTTAACACGCCCCTTTTGGACTATTTGCTTGTAATAATTATTTCATACAATATTTTCGCCACTAACTTACTATATATTATTTAGCTCAAAAAATCAATACAAATCGCGCCACAAATGGGCGTTTATGGCTAATTTAGGCCGTTATCGCCATTTTTTCCTGCCGAATAATTACCCTTTGAGACTATTCTCACATTCTCATTACCAAATCTTTCAACCAATTCATTTATAAGAGTTTCGCACATATATACATTATATTCTCCAATGTCCATTTTCACAACATTTCCCGTGCTGTCTGTACTGCAAAAACAGACAGGTGTTGCTCCGCTGAAATATTTTAATAAGGAGATTGATGATTTCATTTCATCGCTATCTACCGGTTTGTCTGACCTGATATAAATCTTATCAGCTCTTCTGCTTTTTCTATTGAACACTATGTCTTCACGCTGCGCTTCTTCTGCGCCTCTTATCGGGCGTACACCTTCGCATATTATTTTTGCCTGCTCCTCCTCTTTTATACTAACCCTTCCGTCAACAAAAACTGCATTTTCTTCTACAAGCAATTCTCCGTACCTGTCGAGTATTTTGGGAAACACGATCACTTCTAAGGAGCCGTAAATATCTTCTAATGTTACAAATGCCATAAGGTTATTGTTTTTTGTGGTTTTAGTTTTTTTGCCGGTAACAATCCCCCCTACGGTAACTAACATACCATCCAGCAATTCTTTTCCTTGAGCACCTATTTCACCTTCTGAAGCTACCGGAATGCTTTGGCCGTCCATCCCGTATACAAGGTCAGAGCTTTTGATAGTGGCTTGCCTTTTGATTTCCTCTTCATATTCTTTCAGAGGATGACCTGAAAGATAAAGACCCAGCATCTCCTTCTCCATGGCCAGAAGCAACTTTGAAGGAAACTCCTTAATATCAGGATAGCTTTCGTCAATTGTAATAGGTTGTTCATTTCCAGACAACTCGAAAAGGGATAGCTGTCCGTCCACATTGTTTCTTTTGCTTTGCTGTGCTGACTCCAGCATTTTTTCATAAACAGCCATAAGCTTTGACCTGAAAACGCCAAAGGAATCAAAGGCTCCGCTTTTTATCAGACTTTCCACACATCTTTTATTAACATCCTTATCAGCTATTCGCTGGCAGAAGTCACCAAAGGATAAAAACTGCCCTTTGGCGCTCCGCTCAGAAATAATTTCACTTACCGCAGCCTCACCTACATTTTTAACTGCAGCCATTCCGAATCTTATTTTTCCCTTTCCCACTGTAAACCTTACATCACTTTCATTGACATCAGGGGGTAAAACCTCAATATTCATTTGCTTACACTCGTGAACATACTGGGAAATTTTCTCACCGCTTCCAAGGAAGCTGTTCATACATGCTGCCATAAACTCTACAGGATAATAGTATTTGAGCCATGCAGTCTGATATGCTACAACAGCATATGCCGCAGCGTGGGATTTATTGAAGGCGTAGCTTGCAAAGTCCGTCATCTGGTCAAAAATACGGTTTGCTGTCGCCTCATCTACACCGTTTCTTACAGCGCCCTTAACAACCACATTGCCTTCCTCATCTACAATCCCATGAACAAAATTTTCACGTTCCTTCTGCATAACATCATGCTTTTTCTTGGACATGGCACGCCTGACCAGATCAGATCTTCCATAGGAGTATCCGCCTAAATCGCGCACTATCTGCATTACCTGCTCCTGGTACACCATACAGCCGTATGTTACATCTAGAATCTTCTCCAGGAGTGGGTGTTCATATTCCACCTGACCAGGGTTGTTTTTATTTTTTATATATCTTGGTATGGAATCCATTGGACCAGGCCTGTACAGTGATATACCGGCGATTATGTCTTCAAGGGAGGCAGGCATAAGCTCCTTCATAAACTGTGTCATTCCTGCAGATTCTAATTGGAATATGCCTGAGGTTTTTCCCTCTCCTATCATCTTATAGACATTTTTGTCCTCCATATTCATTTTTTCAATATCAATCTCTATACCATGATTTTTCTTAACTAATTCTACCGCATCACGAATAACTGTAAGAGTCCGAAGCCCCAAAAAGTCCATTTTGAGCAGTCCCAACTCCTCCAGAAGTCCCATTGAAAACTGCGTCGTTATGCTCTCATCATTCTTCTGCAGAGGAACATATTCAGTTATGGGCTCCTTAGAAATAACGACTCCCGCAGCATGAGTGCTAGCGTGTCTGGGCATGCCCTCCAAAAGTCTGGCTAAATCAATCAGCTCCTGTATCCTTTCATCGTCATTATATTTATTTCTCAGTTGGGGATTTATTTCAAGTGCTTTATCGATAGTCATGCCAATCTGAAAAGGTATCATTTTTGCAATTTGATCCACTTCCCCATACGGAATGTCAAGGGCTCTTCCCACATCCCTGATGGCACCTCTTGCTGCCATAGTACCGAAGGTTATTATTTGGGCTACTCGGTCCTCTCCGTATTTCTTAACCACATAATCAATGACCTCCTGTCTTCTTTCATAACAGAAGTCAATATCTATATCAGGCATTGTAATTCTTTCGGGATTTAAAAACCTCTCAAAAAGCAAATTGTATCTTAATGGGTCAATAGCTGTAATGCCTAGGCAGTATGCAGTAAGACTTCCAGCTGCAGAGCCTCTTCCCGGCCCTACCATTATTCCATTGTCCTTAGCATACTTTATAAAATCCCAAACAATTAAAAAGTAATCTACATAACCCATCTGCCTGATTACCTGAAGCTCATAATCAAGCCGCTGTGTATAATCAGGGCTTTTTGATGCCTGGGGAAGAAGTTTTTTTAGTCCTTCATAACATAGATTTTTAAGGTATTCAAAAGAATTTGCATTACCGGGGACATGGTATTGGGGCAAATGGAGCTTGTTGAATTCCAGCTCTACATTACAGCTTTGGGCTATTTTGACAGTGTTTTCAATGGCTTCCGGAACATTTTTAAAGGTCTGTGCCATTTCCTCAGGCGACTTTATGTAAAATTCATCGGAATTAAATTTCATTCTGTCCTCATCGGTAATTTTCCTGCCCGTTTGAATACAGAGCAAAACTTCATGGGCTTTTGCATCCTCCCGCCTTAAATAGTGGGCATCATTTGTTGCTACAAGAGGTATCCCAAGCTCCTTTGAGAGCTTGATAAGGTTTTGATTTACGAAATTTTGCTCCTCAACGCCATTTATCTGAAGCTCAAGAAAAAAATTGCCCTGCCCGAATATTTCATTAAACTCGATTGCCTTTTGCCTTGCTTTATTGTAATCCCTCTCCAAAATTGATTTTGGTATATCCCCTGACAGGCAGGCACTAAGAGCCGTTATTCCCTTGGAATAAAGCTTTAGAATCTCTGTATCAATCCTTGGTTTATAATAAAACCCTTCCGTAAATCCTATGGAAACAATTTTCATAAGATTTTTATAGCCCTCGTTGTCTCTTGCAAGAAGCAGGAGATGTCCATAATCGGAATCTAAACCGGGCTGTCTGTCAAAACGGGTTCTTTTCGATGTGTAAACCTCACATCCTAAAATAGGCTTGATATTATTTTTAACCGCCTCTTTATAAAAATCAATAACACCATACATGACACCGTGATCTGTTATGGCAATGCTATCCATTCCCAGCTCGGCAACACGCTTTATTAATTCCGGTATTCTGTTTGCACCGTCCAAAAGACTGTAATCCGTGTGGACATGCAAGTGGACGAAGTCCACTTTTTTCTTTGTATCTTCGCTATCTGCCACCTTTTGATTTATCCTCCGGTATATGCTCACATGAAAAAAGCATAATGATATATTAAATTATGAACTAACTGGGCTCGTATTTCAAGATACAAAGGCAGGGTTTAAATTTATATATCGCAGCCACCGATTATAAAAAGAGATGTTTGCTGTGATAAATCAACTTCCTTATATGTGCGCTTCATTCTAATATCATCGTCATATATTATTCTGACAACAGGCTTTGTTGGTGCGTTTCTGTTATCTTTAACAACGAGTGCCCGCTCTCTTGTATTGAGCATAACACCTGTACCGACAGGATAAATAGATACATACTTTACAAAATTTTCGACAACTTTAGGGTCGAAATGGTTAACACCAAGGGATGTTATATATTCATAAACCTCATTGGGTCTGAGCTTTTTTCTGTATACCCGGTCTGAGGTAAGAGCGTCATATACGTCGGCTACTGCAACAATTCTGCAGTAAATTTCAATATTGTTTCCTTTAAGCTGAAGAGGATACCCGCTTCCGTCATATCTTTCATGGTGACCTAAAGCAATATAAGCAGAAGCCAAGCCCAGGCTTTCATTTCTTCTGAGCATTTCATATCCATACACAGTATGCTTTTTTATCTCTTCAAACTCACTGACAGTCAACTGTCCCGGTTTATGCAGTATCTCCTTTTGAATACACATTTTGCCTATATCGTGCAATATAGCCCCGACAGCCAGCTCTTTAAGCCTATCTTCACTAAAACTAAGACCGATACCGGTGATTGTTGAAAGAATACACACATTTACGGAATGTTGAAAAGTATAATCATCAACAGACTTAATATCTGAAAGGTTATAAATAATGTCATTGTTCTGCAAAAGCTCGTCAATTATCTTTATGGCTGTAGCCTTAACAACTTCGATTTCTGGTGACGATATGAATTTGCAGCCGGTCATTATTTTTTTGACAAGAACTACAGCTTCATTTCGCGTTTCCTCTGTTACAGCATCTTCCACCTGGACTCCTGACGATATTTCATCCTCGAGATAAACTTCGCTGATCCCGCGGTTTCTTAAAATTTCGATGTATCGCTCATCAAGTGTCATTCCCTCTGCCAGCAATACTCCTCCGTCAGAGCTGAATATTGTCCGAGCCAGCTTTGCACCCTTTTTTATCGAGTCGATATTTATTCTGCGCATCTCTTCCTCCAGGGATTTATCTTTTGTAATATAAAATCTATTTTTGCTGTATCAGTTTTTATATTCGACAAAATTGAATAAAAACCTCTCTTTATACATTTTCGTAATAAAAATGTAATATTTTAATTGAAACGGGTAATAAATGATATTTATATCTATTTATGGTAATATATGTATTATTATTTAAAGGGAGTGCCAATGTTGAATTTAACCTCATTAAAGATTACTTCCTTTTTTTCAGAGGACACCATATATAAATGGCATTTTATTCACAGATATAAGTATGAACTATACTTAAAACATACTTTAGCCCAGTATGCCAACTGCATATTCTGCTCCCGACTGAAAAGATCAAGCTGCCACAAGCATTGTCTAAAATGCACCGCAGGTACATATATTCACTGCAGTCCCCTTCTTCCCGGCTTACTGTATTTTGAAAGAAGCTATCCCTTTAATAGCGACCAGTTAGCAGTACCGTGGTATTATAAAAATACATGCAGCAGCTTCAAAAGGTTATCTTCCTTTAGTTATTTGAAAAATTTTTATATAAGTCACCCCTTTATCGGAATTCAAAACCTTGAGGTCTTCGAAGGATTAGAAAAAGGCCTCTCATCAGGTGAAAGGCCTTGCCATGTATGCGCTTTGATAGATTATAATATTTTTAGAACATGCTGTGCAAATGAAGACTTCGATAAATACTCACCATGCCAAAAGATTTCTTTACTGTTCAATAGCATTTATCAAAATTGTCACTCAGGTTAAAATCAAGAATAACTTTATAACTTCGGTGCCTGGCATCTAAAGACCTCAAAAAAGCAGCTTTTTGATTTCAGCAATTACATTTTCCTTTATTGACTTTAGCCTCTCCCGGGACTTGTTCTCGGTTTTATCGGCACAGCCATAATAAATTTTTATCTTCGGTTCTGTTCCGGAAGGTCTTATGCAAAACCAGGCAGAATCCTTCAAACGGTAATAAAGAACATTTGATGACGGCAGGTTAATTTTTTCCTTCCTGCCACTGCCTACATGCAATGTCTCTCCAGTCAAATAATCTCTTATTTCTTCTGGATAGCATTTTATGAAGCTTGCGGTTTTATCGCTTCGCAGTGCATCCATTGCTGCGTTGATTTTCTCTATGCCTTCCTTACCCTCCAAGGCAAAAGAGGTTACTTCTTCAAAGTAGTAGCCGTACTTTTGGAATATCTCCTGCAAGCCTTCATAAAGCGTCATACCGCAGCCCTTATAGAAAGCTGCCATCTCTGCTGTGAGCATACTTGCCACTACAGCGTCCTTGTCCCTTGCAAAAGTACCTGCAAGGTATCCGTGGCTTTCTTCAAAACCAAATATATATTTCTTTATTCCGGTATCATCCAGTTCTTTTATTTTTTCTCCAATAAACTTAAAGCCAGTAAGCACCTCTATCATTTCAACACCGTAATGTTCGGCAATTCTTCGCGCAAGCTCACTTGTAACCACTGTCTTTACAACGAATCCGTTTTCCGGCATAAGCCCCAGCCGCATTTTCTGAGATAGGATATATTCTAATAAAAGACACCCTATTTGATTTCCTGTCAGGACGACGTATTTACCTTGTGTATTTCTAACTGCAACACCCATTCTGTCGCAATCAGGGTCCGTACCTATTATTAAATCTGCATCCTCTTTATCAGAAAGCTCAATAGCCAGCCTAAAGGAGTCGGCTTCCTCAGGATTCGGGTATTTGACCGTTGGGAACTCAGGGTCAGGAAGTTCCTGATCCTTAACAACCAACACATTCTTAAATCCTATTTCCTTAAGAATCCTTCTGACAGGCTTATTTCCCGAGCCATGTAAGGGAGTGTATACGATTTTAATAGAATCCGCTACCCTGTCAATAGCCGTATTGTCTACAACCAGCGTCTTTATACTACTTATATACGCATCATCGATTTCAGAACCAATTTTTTTTAGAAGCCCTTTTTCGTATGCTTCCTCTTCGGTCAACGGGATAACCGATGTAATGTCAGAAATATCTTCAACTTCCTTGAGTACCGCTTCAGAGGCTTCAAGAGGAAGCTGGCCCCCGTCCTCTCCATATACCTTGTAGCCGTTGTACTGCTTTGGATTGTGACTTGCTGTAATAACTATTCCCGCTGCTGCATTTAGATGCCTTAGTGCAAAGGAAAGCTCAGGTGTAGGACGAAGTTCATCGAAAAGATAAGCGACAATTCCATTGGCAGTAAAGGTCTTTGCCGCTTCAAGTGCAAATTCAGGCGATTTGTGCCTTGAGTCATAGGCAATAACAATACCGCGGCTTTTTGCGTCCTCAACATTTTTTAAGAGATATTGACAAAGCCCCTG
>CAZPMC010000020.1:0-18315 GCA_964587755.1 uncultured Oscillospiraceae bacterium | reverse complement strand
ACCGTATACAGATTTATTCTGTTGGTCCCTGCGCCGATTATGCCTCTAAGGCCGCCGGTACCAAACTCTAAATCCTTGTAAAACCTTTCCTCGATTTCATCAGGGTTGTCCTTAATACTTTCAAGCTCTTTTTTTGTATCCTCATCAAAATAATCATCCCTCAACCAGAAATCATATATGCTTCTACTGCTCATACAGCACCTCCGGGCTTGTTCTTTCGAAGATTGTACCATATTTGACCATACGATAAAAGGGGCATTGCCTGTTTTAGGCAACGCCCCCCTGCAAGTTTTTCCTACACTACAATATAATGCAGATGAGACCTCCGCTACCTTCATTTATTATTCTTTGAAGTGTCTCCTGAAGCTTAAGCTGGGCATCATCGGGCATTCTGTTAAGCTTGTTGTGCAAGCCTTCACTTACAAGCTCGTGGAGTGATTTGCCAAATATATTGGACTCCCATATCTTGCCAGGTTCACTCTCAAATTCCTTCAAAAGATAATTTACCAGCTCCTCCGACTGTTTCTCCGTGCCTACAAGGGGTGCAATTTCTGTTTCTATATCCGCTCTGATCATATGAATCGATGGTGCGCTGGCGCGGAGCTTAACTCCGAACCTGTTCCCCTGCTTGATTATTTCCGGTTCATTGAGAGTCATCTCTTCCATATGAGGCGTTACCACTCCATAGCCTTTCACTTTCACCTCATGTAGCGCATATTCCACCCTCTCGTATTCCCTCTTTACTCTGGCTAAATCCTTAATCAGCCCCATCAACCTGTGCTCACCTTCTATCTGAAGGCCGGTTGTATCACTTAAAACCTTATAGAATAAGTCATCCGGGGCTTCTATATTGATAAGCATGGTCCCTACACCTGCATTAATCTCGTGTAAATTAGATTTTTTAACAAACTCATAATCTGCAAAAAGCTTGATGTTATCCTTTGCTTCCCTGAGCTTTTGCACTCCTTTAAAGGAGTCTTTTATCGACTGCATAATATCGGCTTTAAGCCAATGCTCATCCTCAAGGGCTTCCACCCACTTTGGCAGCTCAATACCGATCTCACAGATGGGAAATTCATACAAAATCCGCTCCATGATATTTGCCATATCTTCATGCCGCATCTGAGCACAGTTGACACTTATAACAGGCACTTCATATTTTTCCTCAAGCTCAAGCCTTAGCTTTTCAGTTTCTTCATCATATGGAATAACAGAGTTTAGCACTATAACAAAGGGCTTGTTAATATCCATTAACTCGTTTATAACCCTTTTTTCGGCCTCAACATAATCTTCTCTCGGAATATCAGTTATAGTTCCGTCTGTTGTGACAACCAGGCCAATAGTCGAGTGGTCATTGATTACTTTTCTGGTACCAATCTCCGCTGCCTGTTCAAATGGTATTTGATAATCAAACCAAGGAGTAGATACCATTCTGGGTGAATTGTTCTCCATGTGTCCAAGGGCACCTTTCACTAAATAGCCTACACAATCCACCAATCTAACCTTAAGCTTCAGAGCTTCATCAAGAGTTATTTCAACTGCTTCATTTGGAACAAATTTAGGCTCAGTTGTCATTATTGTCCGGCCGGTAGCACTTTGGGGAAGCTCATCCTTAGCTCTCTCCCGGCTGTATACATTTTCGATATTCGGTATAACCAGCAAGTCCATAAACCTTTTAATCAGTGTAGACTTACCGGTCCGGACCGGCCCGACAACTCCAATATATATATCCCCTTGGGTTCTCTCAGCAATCTGCTGATATATACTGTATTTTTCCACCGGCTAACCCCCCTTAATCTATACGCAAAACATGATGTAAAATCAAATTTCACAATATAAATATATGTCGGGGATATGCTATTATTACAAAATTCTATTTAACAAATACTTTGAGAATTTGTTTAAGGTATTGGATTGATATGGGGAGCGTCTTCCACTTCTCACCGTCAACACTTAACGCAAATGTATCAGGGCCTTCTATTAAGCATTTTTCAGTTCTGACCCACATTACATTTTTGTCATTGTAAAATTCGTTGTTTAGCACCTTAAAAATCAATCCTGCCAACTCAATGTGAGGACAGCTCTTTAATAGCAATATGTCCATAAATCCATCGGAAAGGTCGGCAGTATTTGAAAGGTAGGAAAAACCTGCGGCATGCTTTCCGTTTAGAATAAGAAACAGATAAAAATCATCTTCAATTATCTCGTTGTCTGTAGTGAGCTTAAGTCTTATGGGCTTTAAGTTTGTAACCTCACCAAGGCCTTTTAAGTAATAGGCTAAGGGTCCGAAGTTCTTCTTAAACTCGTTGCTGGTGTTATATGAGGCATCAACAAAATTGCCTCCGGCACATGTATTAAGACAGTATTTTTCATCATTGATAAGCCCGGCATCAATTTGAGCAACATTTCCTTCAAGGATGATATTCAAGGCTTTATTCAAATCTGAAGGGATGTTTAAGCTGCGGGCAAAATCATTGCATGTCCCGGCGGGGATGATTCCGATAGGCATATCCAAACCTGCTTTAAGCAGTTCACTTGCAATCAAATTAACAGTACCGTCGCCTCCGGATACAATAACATAGTTATACTCTTGGCAAGTCAGAACCTGTGTCAGTCTGACAACTGAGCTCCCGTCAAAACGATAGGGTACAATAACAGTGTCATGCTCTAGAAAGCGGCCAATAATATAATCAAGCTTTTTCGGAACATTTCTGTTTCCTGATTTAGGGTTGTATACAAGCAGTGCACTTTTCATTTTAGCCTCCGGATTATCATAATGTGACTTATTATTCCAGCCACATTATACACCATTTTTCATGCTAAAATCAATTACAACGCACTTATCCTGCATACTCCCATGCAGTTCTCCCTTATCATACACAGTTATTTTGTTAACAATTAACCTGATAATTTCATTTGATATTTCACCCTTTCGGGCTCTTGCAACAGCTTCATATATCAATTCTCTAACCAGTTTATCATCGGGCTTGTTTTTGTGAATTCTCTCAAGCTGCATTTCTAAATTTTTTAATTCTGCCTCAATACGATTATTCATCCTGTAAAAAAGCTGTTCCGAAATTCTCTCATGAAGTCGGTCGGTATACAGTATTTCCTGCCTCCTTTGACGTGCTGCCTTCTGCCTTTTGATTTCCTCCTCCCGGGCTTCTCCTGCATTTTGAAATGCCCCAGTACTCTTAAGGCTATTTATTAGCTCCTGCAAATATTGTTTTCCTTCAAAAACCGATACAAATTCTTCACATATACACTTAACAATTTCATCCTCCGACACTATATGGCTTGAGCAATGCTCTTTACCGTTTCTGAAATAATTCCCACAGACATATTTTATGCCGGATGCTCTTTTCCTGGCATACATTATGTTATGGCAGCGGCCGCACCAAATTATGCCTCGGAGCTTATAAAAACAGCCTTTATTAGGTGCCCTTCCGTCTGCTTTAGTTTCCCGGAGCTTCTTTACCTCCAAAAACTCCTCCTTTGAGATAATCGGTTCATGGGTCTTTTCCGTAATTACCCACTCATCCTGGGGAAGGCGTCTTGTTTTCTTACTTTTAAAGCTTATTTTTTCACTAACCCCCTGAACTGTATCTCCTATATATACTCTTGAGCACAATATTCTCCTTACGGCCATCCTGTTCCAGCCCTGCCCTCTTGGGGATAAAGAGCCCCTTCTGTTTAACTCCGATGCAATAGATGTATAGCCCATCCCGCTTCTGTAGAGCTTATATATAAGCCTTACAACTTCAGCCTCCGACTCATCTACAGACAGCTTATTCTTAACATCATCAGCCTTAAAATACCCAAAGGGAGCATTTCCTATATACTCCCCTCTTTGTATCTTAAAGTGTAAGCTTGAACGTATTTTCCTTGACAAATCACGTATATATCGCTCATTAACCCACGTCTCAATTCCTACGGTATCATTATCACGCATGCTGTCATACCGCCCGTCGCTGCACACAATGCGTATGCCGTTCTCCTCTAAAAAATCCAAAAGCTGCAGCGTCTTAGCATTATTCCTGCCTAGCCTCGACAAATCCTTTAAAAGCAAAACCGATATTTTAGCGTCTAAAACATCCCTTTTTAGCTTTTGCAGACCTCTTCTTTCAAAGGATGAACCTGATACATTGTCATCAATGTAAATATCATAAATGTCTCCGGATAAATGATTCTTTGCATAAGCAAGCAGCATGTCTCTTTGATTTTCAATGGTTTCGATATTCTCACCGTTGTCATCCCTGCTCTGCCTCAAATAAATCCCTATGCTGCCTTTTTTGCTTGCATGCATTTGCTGATATACCCCTTTCCCTATCCTCCATAAGTAGCTTCAATACTTTGATTCTTATTTCCATAAGAGTCGCTTCGTGGGTGTACGACCTAATCACCTTACTGGCATCGTGCCGCCTTCCGCCCACATTCAAACCCCCTTTTCGCATAATGCTTCCCTCTTAATTTATACAAAAAGGAGGTTGTCAGATATTCCGGGGTAAACTATGAAATGATTCAGTTGTTTTTTTATATATCTAACAGCTTCATTAACAGAATTGACAGAATGTAAAGCAATGTCATTAAGAAATATAGGATGAGTACGATTATAACCGGCCAATGGGTCAATATTGACCTGGCATCCTCTCTTTTAGTAGAGATTGGCGGGATGATTTGTGCTCTTGTCCTGGTTGCCTCTCTAAAAATAAGCAGCAGCCCCCCTGTTAAAGCAAGACATACAGCACCTAGCACCAGTGCTGCAAATAGCTGTTGAGATGATATGGAGATTATCTCTTTTTGGGGCTCATTTCTCCAAATGTATAGCAGAACAGTTGCGATGGTATTATTCAGAAAGTGAGCCCATATACCTGCAAATATTGAATTTGTCCGCACCACATAATAGCCTATAATGAGACCTAAAAATATTGGCCCCAAAAGATTTGTTATGTCAAAATGGAAAATTCCAAAGATAATAGACACAATGACAACCGCTTTATAGGTGCCCCTTTTTTCATAAGCCTTAAGCATCAATCCCCTGTGCATTAACTCCTCACAAATCCCCGGCACAACAGCGACTATTAAAATCCCCAGCATTAATTCCGGTACACTTTGGGGAACAGGAAAGCCTTCGGCGGGTATATCGCCTATGAATTGGAGTAAGTAAACCAGCATGCTGTTTAATGCGGAGGCAACAAAATAAGCGGGAATCGATATAATTGTAATCAAAATCATTGGAACAAGTCCGGGGCTGTTTATTCTAAAGGTATCTTTTATGTTGATTTTTTTTATTATTGAATAAACAGATACAAAACCCAGTATCGCCACAAGTTCGTTTATGAGTATAACCGTATATAGGTGGTCATATAACCTCTGCCCAAGAATAATACCCAAAACAATCTGATAAAAAATAAATACAAGTGAAAACACCAGGAAAAAAATATTTATCCCTGTCAAAGTCAGCTTTTTTTTCATATTGTCATCCCTTTATATTATCTTTGATTCCGTTATGACCATATCCATAGGTATGTCATACTCATCATAAGGTATTGTATTCAATATTTGTAAACTGAATGCCACACCTATTTTAAAACAATCTTTTCTCAGCTTCAAAAGAAACCTGTCATAATATCCTGCGCCGTAGCCTATCCTGTGTCTTTCCCAATCAAACGCGACACCAGGTATGACAGCAAAATCTATATCAGACGGCTTCACCGCCTTTAATGCATCAGCCTTTGGCTCAGGAATACCTTTATATCCCAAATGAGTATCCTCACTGATATTATGAATTTCATAAAACTTTAATTCCCTTCCGGCCCCAGGTACCACCTTCGGAAGAGCTATAGTCTTTGCGTCATCAATGCATCTTTTTATAAAATCCCTCGTCATTACTTCATTTCTGTAATCCAAGTACGCAATTACTGTTTTAGCATTTTTGTATTGTTCCAAAGAATACAGCCTGCTGAATATATCATTGCTTTTTTTAAGCACTTGATCTGGAGTAAGAGAATCCCTTTTTATTAAAATGCTTTTTCTTATATCTTTTTTTGTTTCCAATCAGGCTGCTCCTTTCAATAAAATAGCTTTCAAAGGCTGTAAAATCAATGATGAAACCAAATAAAGCAACCCTGCCACCCCGATAGTTGTTATAGCTGTTATTGTATAAAGCTTAAGTCCCTCAAACCTTCTGCTTCTTTTTAATAGAGTATAGCTAATTCTTGTGAGCAAAAATCCCAATCCTCCAATGAAAATCAAGGCGGCTGCCGGGTACGGGACAAAGCCTTTCAATAGAAGACCGGATAAAATAAGGCTCAAACCGTATACGGAAAAAAGCTCGGTCCATTTTTTCAATACCATCCTGCCGCTTGTTTCATTGACATTAAAATGGGCTGCCGGTATAAAAAAAGCAGGTATTGGAACCCCGAACAAAGCGCCCGTTATAACTCTTGATATATTATTGGATTCGGTCACTCCAATATAAGACAGCCCGCCATCTAAAATCATCGGCACCATTAGAAGGCACATGATTATTGAAGCCGCTATCCCCGGCGGTTTTTGAGCCTTCCACCGGCCACGTGCAAGCAAATACAATGCACTGACAAAAATACCTGCGTAAATGCCCATATCCCTCGCACACACCGGAAGTAATATTCCATTTGCACTTAGTGTTCTATCGGGTAATTGGTGACAAATTAATGAGCCGAACAAGTCAAACAGTTCTTTAAGCCATATCATATTTTCAGATTAATACATAGGACCTATATTGCGCATTGAGGATGATACCAATACCATTATAAAGCATCCGATACATGCAAACACAAACATTATAAGCGACGCCACCAAAATAGCTACCCCGAATGACTTTTTATCATCGTCATCCTCTGAATTCATAAAAACAATGGCTGTTATTATTCCTGCCAGTTGACCAAAGCCCGGGATGATTGTGAATATAACAGTAAGAAAAACCTTCATTCCATTGCTTAAGCCGTATGAAGTCCGCCTTGGCTCACCTGGTCTTTGTTGTCTTGTGGGGTTTGGTCTGCCAACCGTTGTACTCTCACTGCCGGGGCTCGGCTGGCTGTTTTGTACAGCTTCTGTACCGGCATCACCGTCTTGTGCTTCTTCGACGTCAATTGTAATATCACTTTCATCGGCAGATACCTCCAAAATGCTTCCGCAATATGGACAACGACCTACTCCTAGTGGAATGGCCTCTTGGCAATACATACATTTTTTTTGTTCGATGTTATTAATTATAATGCACCTCCGTCAAAACTATAATAATCTATTTATCCATTTACACAAAAAAACCCTTCTTTTCAAAAAGCTAAATTCTCAATATAAATATCAGCAAAGTAGGAAGAGGAGGACAACTCAATATACTTTACCCTATCCCGCAGTTCCTCCAGGCCTTCCAATACCTTTACAGAAAGCAAAGCCTCTATGGCGCCCACACCTGCTGCATTGCCGATAATCTCGATTCTGTCTTTGAGCTTACGGGGCAAAAGCCCTATGTTTACAGCGCTCTCTATGTCTAATTTGCTGGCGAAGGCTCCTGCAAGATACACCTTTTTAACATCCGTAAGCCTAACACCTGACTCTTTTATCAGTATTTCAATCCCGGCAGCAATAGCCGCCTTGGCATTTTGAATCTCCCGGACATCCTTTTGGCTTATACTAATTTTTGATGGCTTCAGCACAAAATCTTTCTTCCCATCAACACTCATTCTTCCTGTCCTGTCTATTATTCCAGCATCTAATAGCCGGGATACTGCATCAACAATGCCCGAACCACAAATCCCTATTGGCTCAGTATTTCCTACCGTAGTATACCTGAAGTCAGGTCCTTTTCCCACAGTATCAATAGCACCTTGTACACCGCCTATTCCCCATTTGATATTTGCACCTTCAAATGCCGGACCTGCAGCTGTTGAGCAGGATATAAGCCACTTACTGCAGCCCAGAGCCATTTCCCCGTTTGTACCTATGTCCACAAGTAGGGATATATCCTCCGATTCTGTCATTCCTGAAGCTGATACGGCAGCCAATGTATCACCACCGACATACGCCGATACACAGGGTAATACAACACATACACCTTTTAGGTTAATATTAAGTCCCAATTTTTCTGCTTTAATCAACTGAAGACTTGTTGTGGCGGGTACAAAAGGGGCTACGGCAATTCCCGACGTATCAAGCCCCGTCAAAAAATGCAGCATGGTGGTATTTCCTGTAAAGACAGATGCATAAATATATTCACGGTTTATTGATGAATCCTTTTCCAAACGGTTTGTAAGCTCATTTATGCATTCTATTATTTCTTGCTGCATCTCTTTTTTGTTTTTGTCCGACCTTGTACTGTAAGAAATCCTCGAAATAACATCTGCTCCGTATTTTATTTGAGGATTAATCATTGAAGCCGTAGAAATACACCGGAAGCTTACAAGGTCATAAAGATATGCGGCAACAGTCGTAGTCCCGATGTCGACAGCGGTCCCATAGAGCTTGCCGGTCGTGTCGCCCCTCTCCGTACAGATTAGCTTTTCCCAGAAGGTTACTTCAGTAATATTATTATTTAAACGCTTTTTAACAATGGGGTCCTTTATAATATCACGTTTTTTGCCCTCTGTAAGAATTTGGGCATCTCTTTTTTCTTCATCATCTATATAGACGTCAATATCCGAATTAACAGCAGTTATGCAGCTAAGTCTTAAACCACGCTTTACATTTTCCACACCTAAAAGCTTTATCTCGTCGTCACTGGCACTTTCAAAAAGCCCCTTGACTATCAAACTGCATTTTCCGCAGGTGCCATTTCCTCCGCAGTCGCTGGCAACACTAAAACCGTTTACTCTTAACAAATTCAGAAGGTTAGCTCCTTTTTTTGCCGACAGAGTTGTTTGACCTGCGCAATTATGGACAGTGACCTTGTATTGCATTTTATCCCCCTCAGTCTAGCGGCTCATACTGCTTTATTCTTGCATCTTCAAATGTACCCATCTTGTTGTAAGCCTCAAATGCCGCATCGACAATATGAAAAGCTACAGCTGCACCGCTTCCTTCTCCTAACCTCATGCCCAGATTCAGTAAAGGCTCAATACCTATTGCCTCAAGAATAGCCTTGCTTCCCGGTTCTGCCGAACCATGAGATGCTATAAGATATTCCTTTATCTTAGGCCTCAATCTCACAGCTACCAAAGCCGCAACAGCAGCAATAAACCCATCTATCAAAATCGGCACTCTGCGTGCCGCAGCTCCTATATAGCATCCAACCAGCCCCGCAATATCAAACCCGCCTAGCTTTGAGAGTACATCCAGAGGATCATTCGGATCAGCCTTGTTTATTTCAATTGCCTTTGCAATAATATTTATTTTATTTGCATATGCTTCGTTGCTCAAGCCTGAGCCCCGTCCCACAACCTCCTTTAACGGCTTATTTGTTAAAACGCAAGCCATTGCACTGCTTGTGGTAGTGTTCCCGATGCCCATCTCCCCTGTACCAAACATATTATAGCCTTTATCCGACAGCTCAAAAACAATCTCTATCCCGGTCTCTATGGCCTTTATAGCCTCTGCCCGCGACATGGCAGGTCCTTTGGCTATATTGTCAGTTCCTCTTCTGATTTTTTTATCTACTATTCCCTTTGCATTAAGCTTAGCATCCACACCGATGTCCACAACGACTATTTCGGCACCGGCATGAGCACTAAGCACACAAACGCCTGTAATGCCCCTGGTGAAATTCTCCGTTACCGAAGCAGTTACATGCTTAGGGCATGAGCTAACTCCCTCCTCAACAACTCCGTTATCGGCACACATAATTATTATTGCCTTCTTATCCACTCTGGGGCGGATCTTGCCTGTTATGGCAGCTACCTGCTTTACTATGTCCTCCAGTCTCCCAAGGCTCCCCAGCGGCTTTGTCAGACTGTCCAGCCTTGCTTGCACCGCTTTAACAATGTCTTTATCCTCAGAGCTTATTTTAGCTAAAGTATTCTCAAACAACATTTTTTACACTTCCTTGTAATTTCTGCAACTGAATATGCTTGCATTCGTCAATATTTTATTCCATCCACACCATAAATACAACTCGTATTTTCCCTCAAGGCTTCTAAAAGCGCTCTATATCAGTCCTTGACTAATATTATTGTAAATAATATAATCAGATGAATAAAAGTAAGGGAGATTTTAACATGGCAAAGGAAGTCAGAACAAGATTTGCGCCGAGTCCGACTGGATATATGCACATCGGCAACTTAAGAACAGCACTGTATGAGTACCTGATTGCAAAGAAGAATAAGGGCAAATTTATTCTGAGAATAGAGGACACGGATCAAGAAAGGTATGTGGAAGGTGCCACCGAGGTTATATACAACACATTGAAAATTGCCGGTCTCAAACACGATGAGGGTCCTGATATCGGCGGTCCCTATGGCCCATATATACAAAGTGAGCGTAAGGACTCGTATATGGAATATGCAAAGAAGCTGGTGGACTCAGGCGAAGCCTATTATTGCTTCTGCTCAAAGGAGCGGCTTTCTTCATTGAAAGAGGAGCTCGAAAAAAAAGGTACTACATATAGATATGACCGTCACTGCCTGGGCTTAAGCAGGCAGGAGGTTGAAGAGAAGCTTTCCGCCGGAGAGCCTTTCGTTATCCGTCAGAAGATGCCCGATTCTGGCAGTACATCCTTTGAAGATGCTGTCTACGGGACAATTACAGTTGACAACAGCGAGCTTGAGGACCAGATTTTGATTAAATCCGACGGACTGCCAACATACAATTTTGCTAACGTTATAGACGACCATTTAATGAATATTACACATGTC
The DNA here is from genome assembly GCA_964587755.1 of uncultured Oscillospiraceae bacterium. Classification (GTDB taxonomy): domain Bacteria; phylum Bacillota; class Clostridia; order Acetivibrionales; family DTU013; genus CAZPMC01. The sequence continues at coordinate 7,486 of CAZPMC010000020.1, read as the reverse complement.
GTAAGAGGAAATGAGTACCTTTCCTCAACACCGAAATACAACCTTTTATATAAGGCCTTCGGCTGGGAAATACCCACCTATATTCATGTGTCAACAATAATAAAGCCCGACGGGGGCAAAATGTCAAAGCGCGCAGGCGACCCTTCCTTTGAGGATTTAATATCCATGGGATATCTTGTTGAGGCTGTAATCAATTTCGTTGCATTACTTGGGTGGAGCCCTGGCACGGAGCAGGAAATATTTTCTCTTGAAGAGCTTACCAAAGCCTTTGACATCCAGGGTATAAGTAAATCACCTGCCGTATTTGATATTAACAAGCTCACCTGGATGAACGGAGAATATGTCCGCAAAATGACCGTCGGGGATTTTCATAAAATTGCTCTGCCTTACTACAGCAAGGAGCTTATTTCTTCTGGTATTGACCTTCTTAAGGTCAGCAAACTTTTGCAGCCAAGAACTGAAGTGCTGACAACAATACCTGATACAATCGATTTTCTTATAGAGCTTCCGGAATACGATTTGGCATTGTATGTGCATAAGAAAATGAAGACTACACAGCAAAACTCTTTAGAAAATTTGCAGAAAGTACTGCCTGTTTTGGAGGAAATAGACCAATGGGAAAGCAGCGCAATATACAGTAAGCTTACTGAATTTGCACAGATCATTGGAGTGAAAAACAGCCAGCTTTTATGGCCGGTACGAACAGCAGTTTCAGGCAAAGCTGTAACACCCGGCGGTGCAACCGAGCTTGCAGAGATTCTAGGTAAGGATGAAACCCTGAGAAGGATTCGTATCGGAATAGATAAGCTTAAAGAATCATTTTCTTAAACTCTTCCTCGTCTATTATTTTAATACCTAATTGTTTTGCTTTCTCAAGCTTACTTCCGGCTTCGTCACCTGCCAGTACGAAGTCGGTTTTCTTTGAGACGCTTCCTGAGGCCTTGCCTGCAAAGCTTTCAATGATGGCTGTTGCCTCTTGCCTCGAATACGTGGGAAGAGTACCCGTCAGTACAAAGGTAAGGCCTTCAAATCGGTTGTCTCTTATCTGGCTTTTCGCTTTTCTGACCAGGTTCACACCTGCCTCTTTAAGCTTATTTAATGTATCTTCAGTCTGCTCCTGCTTAAAAAACTCGACAATACTCAGTGCAGAAATCTCACCGAATTCATCAATTTTAATTATTTCCTCAACACTGGCTTGTCTTAGAGCATCAACCGAATCAAATCTCTCTGCTAATAGCTTTGAAGCCCTAAGGCCAATATTTCTTATTCCAAAGCCGTATATAAGCCTGTCTATATCGTTTTGCTTTGATTTTTCAATAGATGACAACAGGTTTTCAACAGACTTTTTGCCCATTCTTTCAAGCTTCATCAGATCATCTTTATGGCCGGAAAGATAATATAAATCGGCCACGCCCTGAATAAAGCCATTCTCCAGCAACAGCTTTACCATTGCCGGCCCCATACCTTCAATGTTCATTGCATCCCGTGATGCAAAGTGTATGACTCTGCGGGATAATTGGGCAGGACACTCAATTCCTACACAGCGGAAGGCAGCCTGTCCTTCCTCCCTGATTACATCTGCTCCGCACACAGGGCATTTATCAGGCATAATAAATTCTCTTTCAGCCCCTGTCCTTTTTTCCTTTACAACCTCCAAGACCTCGGGGATAATCTCCCCCGCCTTTTGAACTATTACCGTATCACCAATAAGAATATCCTTATCCTTTATGTAATCCATATTGTGAAGTGTTGCCCTGCTGACTGTTGTGCCGGCAAGCCTGACAGGCTCGAGAACCGCGTTTGGCGTCAGCACTCCTGTACGGCCTACGTTTACCCAGATATCTTTTAATACGGTCTGTTTTTTCTCCGCAGGGTATTTGTACGCAACAGCCCATTTCGGAGTCTTGGCCGTACTTCCCAAAAGCTGTCTTTGTGCCAGGTGGTTTACCTTAACTACGGCACCGTCAATCTCATAATCAAGGTCACCTCTGGTCTCACCTATATTGTCTATTTCTTTGAGTACCTCATCTATACTTGAGCATACCTTAAAATCCGGAATAACCTTAAATCCTAAGCTCTTAATCAGTTCCAGGGATTCGGAGTGAGACGAGACTGTTCTTCCCTCAATTCTTTGTATGTTAAAAACAAATATATCCAGTCTTCTTTTAGCAGCTATTTTAGGATCAAGCTGGCGCAAGGACCCTGCCGCTGCATTACGGGGATTTGCAAACAGAGGCTGTTCGCTTTCTTCCTGTTCTTCATTTATTTCTATGAAGTCCTTTTTTGAAATGAACACCTCTCCCCTGACCACTAAAAGGGGAATACTTTCGTTTAGAACAAGAGGTATGGACTTTATTGTCCTGAGGTTTTGTGTCACATCTTCCCCTATAAACCCGTCGCCTCTTGTAGAACCCCTTGTAAATATGCCGTTTATGTATTCCAATGAAACAGACAAACCGTCAATTTTCTTCTCAACTACATATTCCACATTGTCACCAAGAGTCTCTCTGACCCTCCGGTCAAATGCAATAACTTCATCCCGGTTGAATACATCAGTTAGGCTTTGCATCTGTACCGAATGCTCTACTTTTTCGAAGCCTTCAAGTACACGGCCGCCAACCCTTTGTGTCGGTGAATCCGGGGTTATAAGCTCAGGATGTTTTTCTTCAAGTCCGAACAACTCCCCGTACAGGGCATCATATTCGAAATCGGAAATTTCAGGGTTGTCCTCAACATAATATTTAATATCGTGATAATTTATTATTTTTCTAAGCTCGGCAATTCTCTTTTCAGCGTCCAAATATGTCCCTCCCTTAGGATCTTTTTGCGGTTCTTCTTCTCCCTCCACCTTTTATAATCGTTGAATATAGTGCAAGGCATGCAATAATAAACCATATTATTCCCCAAACTATGGCAGGCACTCCTGTCATATTCTGAAGCCGAACTGCATCAGTAACCGGCTGGTCGGTTTTCCACCCATTTAATAAATGAACCCATTGATTTAACTGCAGCAAAATTGTATCCACAAAGGTATCATATACCGCATAAGCTGCGCTTGAAATTCCGATAATGTCGATAACCCAGTCGTTAAGCCTTTCATTGTGAAGCATATATAGAATTAAGACAACACCTGCAAATATTGCTGCATAAATAACTGTAAAAAAAGATTTCCCATATGCTATTGAGAATCCAAGAAGTAATATTGCCGATGCACCCAATATGTATTTTTTAAACGATGTTTTCTTCAGGTTTAATATAAGCAGTGCAAAAAGCACACTACCTAAGTAGCCGCCGTTTGCAATCATAAATGATGAAAATGCGCCTTTTGGCATTGTGATGGCATATCCGCTCTCGTCCAGATTAATCCTGAAACCCTGTATCCCGTTACCGAATATTACAGCCATAAGTGAGTGCCCAAGCTCATGTAAAAAAACAGCGAATATTTTCAATGGCTTAATGATAGCGGTTCTCCATAACACTATAACCCCAGTTAGAATAAGTAAATACCTTCCTGTTTGCTTCATGCTGACCTCCGAATAATTAAACCCGCACCAAAATTATACGTCATTTCAAAACTAAAAGAAAGGTTTTTCCCATTAGCCATTTTTACAACATAGAATTTAAGAATATATTGTATATTTTTGGAATATTTTTTAATTAATGTTTAAAACTCTTCCAATTAGTGGTATAATGTAAAATACTAATTAATTTACCATATAATTGAAAGGAGGCAGGATCCGTTTTATTTAAATTTTATACAAAAGACAAAAATGTTAAGGGTAAACTCACCGAAAGGTGGGGGCACAAAGCCAAGAGCCTAATGCGTATTATATGTTCCTTCAGATACTTATAATAGCTACGGTCGTCTGGTTGCCATTTGAGTATGCAAAATTTGTATTTTAACTGAAATAGCAACCATGAAAGGAGATGAACGTAGTGAAAATCAAATATAATCAAATTTTCTCTTTAATTCTAGTATTTCTGCTAATTCTGGGCTCCATCCCCACAAACCTCTTTGCAGTGGGGCCAGATTTAGCAATTACAGATCCAGGCGCTGACGACCCCACACCGCTACCCGACTCATTAGAAAGCGGTGAGGTTTGGGCGGATAAAAGCGTTGTCTATGACGGTGACGGAATATTTACCGTCACGCTCAGGGCAATAGGTCAGGATTATCAGCTTACGGAGGAGGTAAATCCTGAGCCCCTTGATGTGGTTCTGGTTCTGGATACCTCAGGCTCCATGAGCGGTACCAAACTCTCCAACATGAAAAGCGCAGCAAAAAAGGCAGTAGAAATTCTTTTAGGATTCGATGGGAACCGTATAGCGTTAGTCCGGTACAATGAGTACGCATCGGTTTATCAAGACTTTACAAGTGATAAAAGTACCCTTGACGGCAAAATTACTGGCCTTAGCGCTAGCGGCGGTACAAATATCCAAAATGCATTTTTTGTTTCTCAAGATCAAATTAACAGCAGAACTGATAAAACAAGAAAACCTGTCATTATTCTAATGAGTGATGGCGAGCCTACTTATTATTATGAAAGCGTGACGAATCATTCAACTCGTCGCGGTCAAGGCAACTCTTCAGGAGCAAACTATGTCTGGCAGACTGTAGCGCAAGCCAAGCATGCTAAGGATTCAATACCAGGCCTTGAGATATACACCATAGGATTTGGAGTCGGCAGCAACGCATACGCCGTGGCTACCCTCATGCCGACAGATGAAAATACCAAAGCCTACAGACCCAACACAAGCCCCAGAACCTACTCCGGCGAGACAAGAGAGGCCACCCGGACAGGCGTGGTCCAGTATTACTGCACAAGTAATGATCGTGGTAGAACTTGGGGCGAATGGCAACGTTCCCAGTTCGGAAACCCCGGTTATAAAGCTCCTCAATATAACCCCGCTACAGGTGAATGGGAGAGCTTTTCCGGTATGACATCTTATCCTCACGATAGCTGGAATGAACCTGTAAGACAAGGGGATGTTTTCAACGAAACTTTTACAGACAACAGCGGTCAAACCAGAAGGAAAATCGGCTATTTCAACGTTACCCAAACAGGTACCGAGTATCGAAATGTGGTCATTGACAAGGTCCCCTTCGAACACCAATACTGGAGCGAAGGCAGCACAATAACCGACTCGGACTATGAAGATATATTTAATGCCTTTGTTGATATCGCAACCAAGCTTACAACCAGAAAACCAATTTCATATGATGTTGAACAAAAAAATTACAGCGATGTAGTTTTTACAGATGTTCTCGGAGACGGCTTTGAAGTTTACGGAGATTGGCCGGAGGGCTTAACTCAGAACGGAAATACTATCACCTGGGTTTTATCAGGGGATGATTTCCAAACAATGCCCTACGACAGTACTACCGTCGATCCGACTAAAGTAAACTCTGTCAGCTTCCAAGTCAAAATCAGTGATTCAGCAGGCGTCGGCACATATTATACAAATTCTTCCGCCAATGCAACCTTCTCAATCGCAGAGGAGAATCATTTTTACAATGGACTGCAAAAAGAGTTCGAGCTTTCAAACAAGGGTTGGCTTACTCTCAGCAGCACTGTTGTTGATTCACAAATCACTATAACCAAAACTGTAGCCGGTCCTGTAAGTGATGAAAACCGTACCTTTACCTACAACTTCTACTACAACAACCCCAATGAAGGCGACCCAGGCAGTCCTATCAACGCTGCGCCCTTATCTATTACAGTTAAAGGGCAAGGAAGCAATAGCGGAACTATTCAGCTTACATTGCCACTTTCAAAGTTTAACATTAATAACTACTTAACCATATATGCACAAGAAATGGAGTCAGAGCCAGACTCCTTCTGGACATATGAAAAAGTAAAGTCTGTCCTTCTTTTAAGAACCGTTTCCACTGCCAGCGGCTCTGCGACTTTTACAAACACATTCAATCCAAAAGGCACCCTGACCGTTACTAAGACATGGTCAGGCAGCGGGCCGCAGGATGAAGTATCCTTTATTCTTCAGAAAGAGATCTCTGAAGGCAATTGGGAGCAGGTCGGAGAAGGAAGCCACAAGCTGAATCCCGGGAACCAGTGGACAGCTACAATCAACGGATTGGATCTCGGAGTCAAATACAGAGTTCTTGAGGATACTACATCTTCAGTCCTCTATGATTACGAAGCAAGCTACAGCCCGGCTTATGTCGTATTCGATGCCGAAAATCTGCAAAAGACCATTAATATTACAAACAAATACAACACCCCAAAGGGGAGAATTACAATCAACAAAGCTTGGGACGACGACAATAATGCAGCCGGCGACAGGCCACTACAGGTAGTTTTCAATTATGAAGGGCCAAATGGCATAACAGGACAGTTTATTGTAGCTGCCGATGCACATGGCAATTACACTAATGTCTTTGAAACAGAAATCTTCGGAACATATACATTTACTGAAGTTGTCCCGTTAGACTATACAGCCATTAATGGGACACAAACAGCTACTATTTCAAGTCAACCGGATTCACGCACTGATACCCTCACCTTCATAAACAAATATGTTGAGCCCAGAGGCAGCCTGACTGTGACCAAGAGTTGGATCAACGAAGGCGAGGGGTATGATAGATTCAGACCTACATCCGTTACGATAAATGTGCTCAAGCTGAATACTGAAACAAATCAATCCGAAGAAACCGGAAAATCCGTTACCTTCCCGCAGGATGATGAAAATCCATGGAGCCATACATTTGAAGATTTGGATTTCGGAACATACATCGCAAAGGAAGCAAGTACTCTGCCAGATTATTCGGTCATGTACTCCTCCCCGGTCGAATTGAAAAAATTCGACTCAAGCGGCGGCACTTCATTAAGGTCAAGAGGCTTTGAAGTAAGAAACGTATTCAACAACCCGACAGGTACCATAAATATAACAAAGACTTGGGTTGAAAGCGGAGTTGAACCTTCCGCTGTACGACCCACCAAAATAATAGTGACTTTACTGGCAAACGGCAGTACTGTGGAATCAGTTGAACTGCCAAAGGATGGAGGTATCCTTACTCACAGCTTCACAGGCTTAGCTCTTGACGGCAGTACGGTTTACACCGTTGTCGAGTCCGCAGAAGGCGAAGACGCAAATAGGCTGGCTCAATACACATCCAATATCGTCTACTCAAGCACAGGCGGTATAGTGCTGTCCCCAGCGGTTAGAGAAGGAACTGCATCTATTACCAACACATATGCCAAAGGGACCATTACCGTAACAAAGATTTGGGAAGACGGCGACAACCCGGTTAATGAGCGTCCCGCTTCCGCAATAGTAACACTGCACAAGGTTACCAATATACCCAATACGGCTACTCTTCAGGCAACAGATGAAAATGGGGAACCGGTTGTTGACGATGAGGGCAATCCTGTAATGCTAACCGTGCTGGACGGAACATTCTCCACCACTGTAACTGTTGTCGGAACAAAGACAATTACAAGACCTGATTCAACTGCCGTATTCTATG
>CAZPMC010000019.1:0-39441 GCA_964587755.1 uncultured Oscillospiraceae bacterium | reverse complement strand
GCCGTAAACGGTATACCAAGGTCACTGGCGGATTTACAGTGATCCCCTGATAAAACACCGAGTCCGCCGGAATAGATGGGCAGATTTTCATTTAAACCATACTCCGCAGAGAAATAAGCCACAGAATTTGATTTAAAATCCGGATAATTCCCATTGAACCATGTATCTGTTCTGCTTATATAGTCATTATATTTATTCATAACATAAGTGTATCTTTTCATAAAATCAGTGTCCGTCTGCAAATTAGCAAGGGCTTTTTTACTGACTCTTCGTAAAAATGCGACGGGATTTGCACCTGCTTCTTCCCACAGAGACGGGTCTATGGATTTATACAGCTCAAGGACTTCATAATTCCAAGTCCACCAGTAATTCTTTGATAAATCTAAAAGGCCTGAAAGGCCGTCAGGTACTATTGTCGAAACAGAAATTCTACCAATTGGGTTCATGCAAGTGCCTCCTTGAGTAAGACCAAAATCGGTTGGTATATTGTATATTCTTATCCACACTTTTGAGTATTGAACCATTTTTATTAATATAATTCTATATATGTTACCATATTTTTAGTGTAAATTTGTTAAATATTTATTAAAAACATCTGGGTATGTCGACCTAAATCAATTGCCTGTGATAAAATATAGCCGGATAATTTTACGATAGAGGAGCTAAAATGCAAAATGTAAAAAAAGCGGCGTCAAAGTCAAAAGGGCGGCGCATTTTAATATTTTTAATATTTGAGTTGATTTTTACAAGCATAACACTGCCTCTTTATATATTTTACGGTCCCTTTGAGGAGGTTAAAAGGACTGTTGTCGGTGCTTCCTGGAACACACTAACACATCAGTATATTGCAAGATGTTTTTTATCTGAGGAGGAAATACTCCAAATAATCGGAAGCTCTTATGCAAAGTACCCGACAGGACAGGGAGAGAAGCTTGAGAAATTGAGCTTTGGGAACGGGCACAGCGATAAAATAGAAATATATAATATTGACGGTGTGGATTTTAAAGGGAAGCTTATGATAGTACATGACCCCACACGTATTATATCAGGATATTCCTCCAGGATGCCTGACTCGGGTGAAACCACCAGCCAAATTGCCAGAAACTATAAGGGTGTGGCTGCTATAAATGGAGGAGGCTTTATGGATCAGGGCTGGATCGGTACAGGAGGGAAACCAATGGGATTTATTATTCATAATGGTGAGGTTGTATATAATCAATTAGAAAGCGAAACCATAGAGCAGGATACAGTAGCATTCACTAAGGAGGGGATGCTGATTGTAGGCAAGCACTCTATAGAAAAGCTTAAGGAATATGGAGTCAGGGAAGGAGTAAGCTTCGGCCCTCCTCTGATTGTTAACGGAAAGCCTACAATACAAAAAGGAGACGGAGGATGGGGAATAGCCCCCCGGACTGCCATCGGGCAAAGAAGGACAGGGGAAGTTTTGATGCTTGTAATAGACGGAAGAAACATACAATCATTTGGAGCGACACTTAAGGATGTTCAGGATATACTGCTTTCATTTGGAGCCGTTAATGCTGCAAATCTGGATGGAGGATCTTCGACCACCATGTATTTCAACGGAAGGGTTATAAACAAGCCTTCCGATAAGCTTGGAGAAAGAGCAGTGCCTACAGCCTTTGTTGTCAAATCCGAAGAAGGCGGTGATGAAGGCTGAGAAGGATTGGAAGATTACTTAGCTGGGTAATTTTATCAATCGTCATACAAACTGCAGTTTTGGCGTATATAAATTATATTTATCTTCCCTCAAGGGGCACCGCCAGAGTATATAAAGATGACAGTCAGGCTGTGAAAAACCGCAGCATTAACCTTCCTAAAGGTGCCCGGGATATAAAGGTATCCTATGATGGAATGTATGTTGCTTATAGACTTTCGAATGATTTGATTATATCAATGGCAGACAGCAAAAAAGCTGTAAAGGTACCTGATGCTCAAGAAGGTGAATTAACATTCTTCAGGTGGCTTCCTGACAGAGATATGTTGGTTTACGCAACAAAAGAACCTGGTGGAGAAAAAGGTCAGGTGTGTATCTCTACTTATGATATTAACTCTAATCTCGCCAGAAGCTACCCGATAATTATTGGTTTGCCGGAAGATTCAGAAATCATCGACATAGAGCTATCCCCACTAACTAATGTTGTTTATGTTATGATCAGGATAAATGATGAAAAGGCCAAAGTTTACAAGTTTGACATAATGGACAATTTGGACTATATAATGCCAACAGGTGTACGGACAATTATTAAGACGAATATGTACTCAGATAACCTTATATATCAAGCTGAAGACGGAAAAATTAAAGTAAGGAACGGAAGTACGGGAAATACAACTGAGATTCCGATTGAGGAAGCGAATCAATTACTGGCTGTTGATAATAAGGATTATATATATGCAGCAGTATGTGATGATGAAGGGAACATTACTAGTTTTTACAAGGGAAAAGCCGGACAGAAGGCAGAGGAATGGGTGAGCATAAATTTAAGGGAGCCTCTTGGCAGGTCAGATATACTAATCTCTTCAGACGGGTTAATATATACTGTTAATGCACATGAGAGGACTGTGCGGAATATTGAAACCTGCGATGTGACCGGATTTGACGGTGAGCTTTTGGCAGTGACTTCGGACTATGCCGTATCGTTAAAAAACCACAAGCTTTATTTGACAGTTTTAATAAAATAATATATTTTTGTTTCATAATATTCATTAGGGGTAATAATAACAAAAGTTGACCATGATGAACATTTTTCGGGAGGTAATACAATGGCTGATAATAAAACGTTAACACTGACAAATGAGAATTTTAATGAACTGGTTTCAAGCTCAGAGAAGCCTGTGCTTGTTGATTTTTGGGCGTCCTGGTGCGGACCTTGCAGACAGGTTTCACCAATAATGGACCAGTTAGCTGAGGAATATGAAGGTAAAGCTATTATAGCGAAAGTAAATGTTGATGAACAAAGTGATTTATCTTCAAAATTTAGAATCATGAGCATCCCTACTGTTATGCTCTTTAAGGATGGCCAGATAGTTGAAAAGGTTGTGGGAGTCAGGACAAAAGACGAGTTTGCCCGGTTAATAGACAAAAATATATAAGATAATAATTGCTATGCAAAAGAGCAGCTCTCCGTCAGTGAATAAAAGACGGGAGAGCTGTTTTTATTTAGTATTTATTATCGAAAAGCAGGATTTTAAAAAACTTTATTGAATATATAGGTATTGATTGTTAGAAAAGGAGGGTAACGACTTGCCTGGAGAAAAACGCTTTAGAACTTCGTTTATGGGTGGTTTTAAAAAGTCTGATGTTAACTCATATATTGAAAAGATGCTCAATGAATTTGAGCAAAAGCTTTCGGAGAAGGATAAAGAAATCGAGGCTTTGAAAATTGAGTGCAGAGATTATAGAGCAAAATATGAAGAGCTCCACAGTATATCCGACCAAATTATTGAGGACAGGAATAAAATTGCAGAGGTGCTGATTAAGGCTCAAGAAAAGGCTGATATGATGCTTGAAGAAGCTCGTAAAGAGGCTTTGGGAGAAAGGAAAAATCTTGAGGATTCTATTGAAAAAGAGAAGGAGCGGCTGGTAGACATACGCCAGGAAATGAAAGCCCTCAAGGAAGAAATAGCTTGCACCCTAAAGAAGTTTGAAGACCAGCTCGACCACTTTTCTGGGGAAGAGGACCAGGAAGGGGAGTTAGAGGAGCTTTGGCAATAAATTATTAAACACACTTGATTTCACTGTATTCAATTGCTATAATATAATTCAATTTAATAACCTGTGATGATAAGGAAGAGTATTCCTGTGAGTTTTAAAGAGAGCCGGAGGCAGGTGGAATCCGGTAAATGAGCAGGAGGAAGGCAGCCTTTGAACATTGCCCTGAGAAACCTTAGTATTTAAACCATAAGGATAAAGGGTGACGTGTCCTCACGTTATAGAGGGTGGGCATACAAGTGCCCGTAAAGAGAACGCGAAAGCGTTAATTAGGGTGGTACCGCGGATAACTCCTTCGTCCCTTCATCAGGGATTAAGGAGTTTTATTTTTATATGGAAGATGAAAGGAGCGAAAATTAATGGAAGATATTTTAATGGAAGAGATTTTAGAAATATTGGAGAATAACGCCAGGGCTAGTGTTGAGGAAATAGCTTTAATGCTTGACAAAAGCGTTGAAGAGGTGCGTGAGGCGATTAAAAAGCTGGAGGATGAAAATGTTATTGTTGGATACAACACTCTGATAAATTGGGAGAACTCAAATAAGGAGAATGTAACTGCACTTATCGAGGTTAGAGTCACACCTCAGAGAGGGCAAGGCTTTGATAAAGTTGCAGAGCGGATTTACAGATATCCTCAGGTTAAGGCATGCTATCTCATGTCAGGTGGATTTGACCTTACTGTTATTATTGAGGGCAGCAGCATGAAAGAAGTTGCATTGTTTGTCGCGGAAAAACTGGCACCGCTGGAATCTGTCCTTAGCACCTCAACTCATTTTGTATTGAAGAAATACAAGGATGAGGGTGTTATTTTTGAAACCAGCGGTAAAGATGACAGGGAGGCAGTCAGATTATGAACCTATCCGACATGTTAAGACAGTCTGTAAAGAATGTGCCGCCATCAGGTATCAGAAAGTACTTTGACCTTATAAATGAGATGAAGGATGCAATTTCACTCGGTATTGGAGAGCCTGATTTTGTAACACCGTGGAGCATAAGGGAAGCAGGCATATATTCATTGGAACGTGGCCACACCCATTACTCATCAAACCCAGGCTTCATAGAATTAAGAAGGCAAATATCAGGCTACCTACACAGAAAATACAATTTGTCCTATGATCCTGCAACTGAAATAGTTGTAACTGTAGGCGCAAGTGAGGGAATTGATTTAGCATTAAGAACCCTTGCCGGACCGGGAGATGAGGTTATTATACCCGAGCCAAGCTTTGTGGCTTACAAGGGCTGTGCAAGCTTCACCGGAGCTACACCTGTCACTATTGAGCTGCGGGCTGAAAATGAATTCAAATTGATGCCTGAACAGCTTGAGGCAGCTATCACGGACAAAACAAAGGTACTTATTCTGCCATATCCAAACAACCCTACAGGAGCAATAATGACAGGCGAAGAGCTGCAGAAGCTGGTGAATGTTCTTAAGGACAAAAATATTATTGTCATATCCGATGAAATATACAGTGAGCTGACTTACGGGAGAAAACACGTCTCATTTGCAAGCTTTCCAGAGATGAAGGAAAAAACGATTTTAATAAACGGTTTTTCCAAGGCATTTGCAATGACAGGCTGGAGAATAGGATATGTATGTGCTCATCCCATTCTTATTGAGGCTATGAACAAGATTCATCAGTATGCCATTATGTGTTCGCCCACCACTGCTCAATATGCAGCTTCAGAAGCCCTGAGCAACTGTGATTCGGAAGTTGCCTCTATGGTAAGAGAATACAACAGAAGAAGGCGTGTAATGGTTGACGGCTTTAGAAAGGCGGGACTTGACTGCTTTGAACCCCTGGGAGCATTTTATGTATTCCCCTGTATCCGTTCCACAAACATGACCTCCGACGAATTCTGTGAAGGATTATTGAAGGAGGAGAAGGTGCTTGTTGTGCCAGGCTCTGCCTTTGGAAGCTGCGGGGAGGGATTTGTAAGAGCTACATATGCCAATTCATATGAAAATATTAAGGAAGCGTTAGTGAGGATTCAACGCTTTGTAAACAAGCATAAATAACCACAGATAACGTCCCTGTCACATATACCTTTCAATTAAACGGATAGTTTGATATATTATTTAAGAGGAAGGTGGATAAGGGGTCCATGGCAGGTGAAAAATATATTATTGCTACAACTGAAAATTCATTGAGGGTTGCGGTTAGAAATATACTGAATCCTAACGGGTATATTTATTTGGAGAGCACAAACCAGGCTGCTTCTTTAATAAGAGCTGTGAGAACTTTCCACCCGGATTTTGCAATAGTGGATCTTGAATCAGCACAAAGTGATGTGAGACGTTCACTTGAGACAATTGACAGTGAAATGCTATGCCCCTGTATACTCATTGGCAGCTATAAAGATTCTGCGGTTTTGTCAATTATTGAAAGCTCCTATTCCGTAAGTTTCTGCCCAAAACAGGTTATCAGGGAAGCACTGCTTAATACAGTGGAAATGGCAATTATAAATTATAGAAGAATTTTAGGGTATGATAAAAAAATTAAGCAAATAACTGAGGACTATGAGGGAAAAAGATTTGTAGATCGTGCAAAGTGCATTTTAATGGAGAGAAACAAAATCAGTGAAAAGGAAGCTTATGATATTATTCGGAAAGCCAGTATGAACAGTCGCAAGTCAATGCGGGCAACTGCGCAATCGATTATATTTGATGAAAATGCTTAAAATAAATTTATAAATGGAGTTGATAGAGAATGCTTGAACTGGAACAATTTAAACCAGAGATAGAAAATCTGGGCGAAGCTATCGTTGAAATGGGGAATTCACTTTGACATCGCCAGGCTGAAAGACGAAATAGACGAACTTGAGCATAAAGCTGCAGAACCGGGTTTTTGGGACGACATGGAGAATTCTCAAAAGGTTTTGCAAAAAGTCAAAAGTTTAAAGACAAAGGTTGAAAGGTATCAAAAAATAGTTTCCGATTGGGAGGATTTAGAGGTTCTCAACGAACTGGGAATAGAAGAGGGGGACAGTAATGTCGTACCTGAAATAAGTGAAGGGCTTGCAAAGCTTAAGAAGGCATTTGAGGCTTTGAGGCTTGAAACACTTTTAACAAAGCCTTATGACAAAAATAATGCCATTCTTACACTACATGCAGGAGCAGGAGGAACAGAGGCTCAGGATTGGGTTCAAATGCTTCTTAGAATGTACACCCGATGGGCAGAAAATCACGGATATACAGTTACAATCCTTGATATTCTTGATGGAGATGAGGCAGGAATTAAAAGTGTTACGATAAATATAGTCGGAGAAAATGCATATGGCTTTCTCAGATCCGAAATAGGTGTACACAGACTAGTCAGGATTTCACCCTTTGATGCATCGGGAAGAAGACACACTTCATTTGCCTCCTGTGAGGTTATACCGGAAATGACCGATGAGATACAAATAGATATAAACCCTGATGATCTGAAGATAGACACATACAGATCAAGTGGTGCAGGGGGACAGCATGTTAACAAAACCGACTCGGCTGTAAGAATTACCCATGTACCGACAGGTTTGGTTGTTGCATGTCAAACTGAAAGATCCCAACATCAGAACAGAGATACAGCTATGAAGATGCTGAAGTCCAAGTTAATGGATCTGAAAGAGAAGGAGCACAAGGAAAAGATAGAAGACCTGAAAGGTGTCCAGATGGATATTGCCTGGGGAAGTCAGATACGCTCCTATGTATTTTGTCCGTATACGATGGTTAAGGATCACCGCACAAACTTTGAGATGGGTGATGTGAATGCCGTTATGGACGGGGATTTAGACCAGTTTATTAATGCTTACCTAGTCCAGAATCAATAATTATTGATTTTATTTAAGTTACAAAATGTAATGGGAGAAAAGGTATGAAAATCCTGTATTTCAATTGCTTCTCAGGTATAAGCGGAGACATGGCTATGGGAGCCTTACTTGATCTGGGCATCGATAGAAAGGCTTTCCTAGACGAGATGGACAAGCTTTGTATAGACGGATATGAAATAATTATTTCCGATGTCAATAAATGCGGCATTAAGGGTACGGATGTATCGGTGTTGCTCAAAGATGACGATTTAAGGCGAAACAACATCATGTATCACAAACAGCGGGGTCTTGCTGAAATTGAGATGATAATTGATAACTCCGGCTTAAGTGAAAATGTGAAGGCTTTCAGCAAAAGGGTTTATACTGAGATAGCGCAAGCAGAGGCAAAGGTTCATGATTCGACTCTTTATGAAGTGCCTTTGCATGAGGTCGGGGAACTGGATTCTATTATTGATGTTGTAGGTACGGGTATTTGTCTGGAGTTGCTTAAAGTCGGGAAAGTATTCAGCTCTGTTCTTCACGACGGGTGCGGTTTTATAAAATGCAGGCATGGCATACTGCCAGTGCCTGTTCCTGCGGTCTTACAGATGCTTGCCGGCAGCGGGATACCATTGATTAGTGAGAATGTGGGGACTGAGCTTATTACACCTACAGGAATGGGACTTATTAAGTGTATGTCCTCCGGTTTTGGAAGCCCTCCTCCAATGATTGTGGAGAAGGTAGGCTATGGCTTTGGAAAACGTGAAACAGGGCGCCTTGCGGCTCTTAGGGTGACTTTGGGGGAGACATTCAATGAGCTGAATTACAATCAAGATAATCCGAGTGTTTTAAAAACAGGATTTACAATGAACTTTGGTACAGATATAATGTGTAATAAATTTAATCACATATAACAGGAGTATAAATAATGGATAATGAAATGATATTGGTGCTGGACTTCGGCGGTCAATACAACCAACTCATAGCCAGAAGAGTGAGAGAGTCAAAGGTGTATTGTGAAGTACTGCCATATAATGCATCCATAGAAAGAATAAAGGCATTAAACCCAAAGGGAATTATTTTTACGGGTGGTCCTGCATCGGTACTTGATGAAAATGCCCCTTTTGCAGACAAAGAGGTTTTTAATCTTGGGATACCTGTACTTGGTATTTGCTATGGCATGCAGCTTATGAGCGTTATGCTGGGAGGAAAAGTGGAAAGGGCAGAATCACGCGAATACGGCAAAACAGATTTGAAGCTTTTAGGCGGGAGCAAACTGTTTAAGGGCCTTGAGGAATCTACTAGCTGCTGGATGAGCCACACATATCATGTAAAGGATATGCCGGAGGGTTTTTCAAGAACAGCCGCAACCTCCGACTGTCCTGTTGCAGCAATGGAGGACAATGACAGAAGGCTGTATGCTGTCCAGTTCCACCCCGAGGTAGTTCATACACCTAAGGGAAAGGATATATTAAAAAACTTCCTATATGGTATTTGTGGATGCTCAGGAAGCTGGGGCATGTCCGAATTTGTCAAGAACTCTATAGAGTCTATAAGACAGAAGATAGGCGACGGAAAAGTGCTTTGTGCTCTATCCGGAGGAGTTGATTCTTCAGTGGCTGCGGTCATGATGCAAAAGGCAGTTGGCAAGCAGCTTACTTGTATTTTTGTGGACCATGGCCTGTTAAGAAAATATGAGGCAGAGCAGGTTGAGAAGGTTTTCAGAGAAAAATACGATATGAACTTAATAAAGGTTAATGCACAAGAAAGATTCTTAAATAAACTGGCAGGGGTGAAAGACCCTGAGCAAAAAAGAAAAATCATCGGGGAAGAGTTTATAAGGGTTTTTGAGGAAGAGGCAAAGAAAATAGGGAAGGTGGATTATCTGGTTCAGGGTACCATTTACCCTGATGTTATTGAAAGCGGTGCAGGGGATGCTGCTGTTATAAAAAGCCATCACAATGTGGGTGGTTTGCCGGATTATGTTGATTTCAAAGAGATAATAGAGCCACTGAGAGAGCTTTTTAAGGATGAGGTAAGGAAAGCGGGAGAGGAGCTTGGAATACCACATGAGTTAGTATGGCGCCAGCCCTTCCCCGGACCAGGCCTTGCCATCCGTATTATCGGCAATATAACAAAGGAAAAGCTTGATATTCTCAGGGATGCTGATCATATATTCAGAAGTGAAATCACCAAGGCAGGCTTGGATAAGGATTTAGACCAGTATTTCACGGTTCTAACAGACATGAGAAGCGTAGGCGTAATGGGCGATGAGAGAACCTATGACTATACACTGGCTTTAAGGGCAGTAACCACAACTGATTTTATGACGGCACAGTGGGCAAGAATTCCCCATGACGTTCTCGAGAAGATATCGACCAGAATAGTAAATGAAGTCGGTCACATTAACAGGATTGTATATGATATAACCAGTAAGCCGCCGGCGACAATTGAGTGGGAGTAGTAATGGTTCATCGCGACTGCAATCCCCACATCAAGCTTTATAACGTTTGTTCGTTATACCGCATTCTAACTTCGCCACATTTCACAGTCTGTGAATGTTCCTCACTGGTGCCTGGCACCATTTTGTACTATATTGTTAGGTATGTAGCCCTTAATTGTTGAAAAACCTATGAAAATTGTGGTATAATTAGTCAGAAAATTGAGAATTTTTTGCTTTAACTGAATCGTATAGACTAATCAGGCGTACTAAAAACGTAATATTTTTTCGAAGCCTGATTTTTTATTCAGATAAAAGTACCTTTACAAGAAGTAATGGTTGTGGATATGGAGGATTGCTATGCCCGTAAAAATCTTGGTTGTTAATGATTCAGCCCTTGAGTGCTCAATTATTAAAAATGCATTGGGTGAATACAACGTATTGATTGCGGACAACGGTACAGAAGCAATGCGCCTGATTGAGTTGAATCCCGATATCGAGCTTATACTAGTTGACTTCGATTTGTGCAGTATAGGCGGTTATCAATTGTTGGCCTCACTTAAGGCTGATTCCAGGTTTAAAGACATTCACACCATTATTCTGACTGATCCCGTTGATATAGAAGATGAAATAAAGGGACTTGAACTAGGTGCTACCGATTGCTTCCGCAAGCCTATTCAAGAAGAGTCCTTAAAAGCCAGGATTGATATGCATTTAAAAGTAATGAAGCAAAAGAGCTATGAGGAGAAGCTTCAGGAGCAGCAAGTTCTGTTTGAGGCATTGTTTCAGCAGGCGCCCATCGGCATAGCATTCTTATACGGAAATGAAACGTCTGAAGCTAATAATGGTTTTGTTTACAGAATAAATCCCGTGTTTGAGTTTATTACAGGCAGAACCCAGGCAGAAATAATAAAGCTTGGATGGGAAAGCATTACACATCCAGACGACCTTGAAGAGGATTTGAGAAACTTTAGGAAGCTTAAGTCAGGTGAAATTAGCGGATATTCGATGGAAAAGCGATATGTAAAGCCTGACGGTTCAATAGTATGGGTACATATGACTACTGCGCCGCTTATATTATCTAATAATAGTTCAAATAATCATATTTGTTTAGTCCAGGATATTACAAAAAGAAAAGAAATTGAAGCAGCTTTGCAGGAGAGTGAGCGAAGTAAATCAGTGCTTCTTTCAAACCTTCCCGGCCTGGCATACAGGTGCTACTATGATAATGAGTGGACTATGCAGTTTGTTTCTGCCGGCTGTTATAAATTAACAGGTTATCACCCTGAAAGCCTTTTGTATAATAAAGACCTTTCCTTTAATGATTTAATAGCACCGGAATTCCATGAGCCTCTTCGTAAGGAGTGGAAGCGTATTCTAGAGAAGAAGCTGCCCTTGAAATATGAATACGAAATAATAACAGCCTCGGGAGATCGGAAATGGGTTCTTGAGATGGGAGAGGGCATTTATGACGAACAGGGTAAAGTGGAAGCCCTTGAAGGAATAATTATTGACATTACGGACAGAAAAAAAATGGAGGACAACCTTAAATACAATAATGAGCATGACAGATGGACAGGTTTATACAATCGCAATTATCTTGAAAACCTTCTTAGTATAGACTTGAAGAAAATGGCCAGGGAAAAAAGAGCTGTTGTTTCAATTAATCTTAGCGCTGTCCGCTTACTGACTACATCTTATGGCTTTCACTACACCCAGGAGCTGATGAAAAAAATAGCGGATGCCCTAAGAGTGCACTGTACGGATAAGAAGCTATTATTCAATACATTTGAAAACAGATTTTCGTTCTATGTGAAGGGGTACAAGGATAAAAAGGAGTTAACCGAGTTTTGCGCAGATATTGTAAGAACATTGGAGCCAATTCTTTCAATAGAAAGAATCGGTGGCGGTATTGGTGTCATTGAGTTGGACAAGGATAATGAGCAAAATATAGACCAGCTTTTAAAAAAGGTTTTAATTGCATCTGAAAGAGCGATTGATATTTATGACAAAGACTTTGGCATTTGCTTTTTTGATACGGAAATGGAAGCGAAAATAAACCGTGAGGAAGCTATAAAACATGAACTTGGTAAAATTGCTGAGGGTGATGACAGTAACGGGTTGTTTCTGCAATTCCAGCCGATTTTGGAGCTCAAATCAAATAAAATATGTGGGTTTGAAGCTCTGGCAAGGCTTCATACTTGTGAGCTGGGTCTGGTACCACCTTTGGAATTCATTCCTATAGCCGAAAAAACCAAGCTCATTATTGGCGTAGGTGAAAAGATTTTTCTTAATGCCCTGTGCTTTATAAACAAACTGAAGAAGAACGGGTATGAGGATATATATGTTTCGATAAATATTTCTCCAATTCAGTTGCTTAGAAGTGGCTTTAGTGAAAATCTATTTGAGATGATAAATGAAATGCAGGTTAATACTAAAAATATAGGACTTGAGATCACAGAATCGGTATTTGCTAATGATTATCAAGAAATAAACAGAATAATTGGCCGGCTGAAGAATTTTGGACTTTCTATCGCAATAGATGACTTTGGGACCGGCTATTCATCTCTTTCACGAGAAAGAGAGCTAAATGTAAACTGTCTAAAAATTGATAAATACTTTGTTGATAATCTGCTAACTATTGATGCCCAAAATGCTATCACAGGAGATATAATATCAATGGCACATAAGCTTGGTCATTGCACTGTAGCAGAAGGTGTTGAGCATGAAAAGCAGATGGAATATCTTAAGAACAACGGATGCGATAAAATACAGGGATATTTCATCAGCAGGCCTCTTGATGAAGATGCGGCTATCCAATTTCTAAAAAAGTTTAGTTGACATTTTTCATAATCTTGAATAAGATATTTCTTATTATTCCAAATTAATGCATCTATGCAAATAATGAACCGTAAGCCTGAACAATTCTTTTGTTTTTATTTAGGGGGATTGTAATGGACTCATGTATTGCTTTCTTAAAAATTGGCTTCAAGGAGTCGTTTGCCTATAAAAGTGAAGTTCTTATGGGTATATTTGGCTCGGTATTTGCAGTCATTGCACAGATGGCCCTATGAAAATCACATTTCTTATATGATAGGCGAGAAGGTTTATACGGGTGATGTAGTTATAGATCTGATAAAACCCATAAACCCCATATTAAACTTTTGGAGTATGTCTTTTGGAATGGTCCTGGGAAGAATATTAAACAGAGGCATTTTACTTGTTGCAGTGTTTTCTCCTTTTCTGCTTAAAATATGTGGCTGCAGTAAAGAAGTGTGTTTTGCAGGGAGGTTAGTATGGAGACGTTAAAGACATACCTTACCTTTATAAAAATGATTGTAAAATCCAGAAGCGAGTATAAGCTCAGCTTTATAACAGACCAGTTTGCCAACTTCTACTGCTATTTCATTACTTATTCTACATTCTGGGTCATAACAAACCGCTTCTCAAATATAGGAGGGTGGGATTTTACAGATTTATCTATCCTGTTTGGAACAAATCACATAACATATGCAATATCGGGGGCATTTTTCTTCGGCTCTATTTACTGCATTGACAGGGAGGTAACCCGAGGCGGCCTTGACCGGCTATTAGGGACAAGGGCTTCATAGGGAATCTATTGTCCAGGCAATATGATACTAAGATAGCTGTTGACGGAATCAGCTTCAATGTGTCAAAGGGCGAGCTGGTTGGCTATATCGGCCCCAACGGGGCAGGCAAGTCAACTACCATTAAGATGCTATCGGGAATTCTCGTTCCCACAAGAGGCATAATAACAGTGCTCGGGAATGTGCCTTATGTAAAAAGAAAGGAGCACGCAATGAAAGAGGAGTAACGGTTATACTGACCACCCATGACATGAAGGATATCCAGGAGATATGCGAGCGCATCATCATGATAGACAACGGCAAGATAGTCCTTGACATGAAGATGGATGAGGTTAAAAACAAGCTGGGCTGCTCAAATACCCTTGTTGTGGACTTTGCCGGCGAGCCGCCGGAGATTTCCATTCCCTGCGCGGAAATAGAATCAAAGGAAGGCGGCAAATGGACATTTACTTTCAATAAGAACACAATTTCAAGCAAAGAGCTGATTTGCAAAATAGGAGCAGTTGCCTCCGTATCCAATATTGAGCTTAAAGAACCTGATATTGAGGATATTATAAGGGATATTTACACAGGTAGAATTGTGATTTAAACCGCGCCAAGGCTATACCCTGGGACGGTAGTCAATCTTTTTAGCAAGATAATGACCAAGAATCAGTATAACAGTATTGCTGATAACTAACGCATACCAAACGCCAACTCTGCCAAGATCAGTAAATGTTTTGAAGAAAAGAATCAGCGGAATCCTGATACCCCAAAGCCGGACGATAGAAAAAAGGAAAGAGAATTTTGTGTTTCCTGAACCGTTGTATAAACCCATGTAGTTTTGGAACAATCCAAGAAAAGGTTGAGAAAGAAGCACAAAAATAATATATTCCAGTGAAATGGCAAGAGTTTCGGGATTGTTTGTCAGTAGGCCCAGTAAGTATTTTCTGAACGGGAATAATGCCAAAACACCAGCAATTGATATTATAAGAGAATAATTGCGGCTGACAGCATAAGATTTTTTCGCCCTTTCTTTGTTTCCTGCCCCTATATTCTGACCTATGAATGCGGCTAATACAGCGCCAAGAGCCAGATTTGGTATAAGCAGCATGTTTGCTACTTTATTACCGTTACTGAAGGCTGCTGAAACTGTATCGCCGTAGCTAAGTATCATAGCCTGCATAATCAAAAAGCCGAGGGAACTAAGTGCCTGGCTTGCAGCAGAAGGCATAGCCACATTGAAAAGATGAACCATGTACTCTTTAACGATGCCCAAGTCCTTTACAGTTATAGATGCTTTATCCTTTTTAGTAAACAGCAGAATCAAGCAAGCAGGTGCAATTGCCATTTGACCGATCAATGTCCCCAGTGCTGCCCCTAACACTCCCATATTCAATACCTGCGTAAATATGGCGGTCAGGATAATATTTATCATGATTGAAATTGACGATAGAATTACAGGGGTAATGGTGTCACCGCTTGCCTGCCTGATGGCTTGAAAGGCAGTAAATATAAATAAAAAGACCATCTCAAAGGAGCGCACTCTGATATAAGTAAGCGCTGCATCAAATACTCCTTCGGTTGCACCGATGATGCGGAGAATGTGCGGAGATAAAAAATACAAAAACAGATTAATAAAAATTCCTATTCCTACTGCAAGGGTTAGAAGCAGTCCGGAATATTTTTTTGCCATCTTATAATTTTCAGCGCCTAGGTTTTGGCTTATTAGGGCAACGCCAGCAATGGCGAGGCCAGAGCTTAATGACAGAAAAATATTTATCAACGGCCAGGAAACTGCAATTCCTGCTTGTGCAGCAGCGGAATTTTGCAATTGTCCGATAAAGTATGTATCAACCAAATCGTGAAATGATTTTAAGATATTCGAGGTTATTACGGGAATTGCCAAGATTATAAATGCTCTATATAAATTTTTTTCGTGCAAAAGTAGATGAGTTTTATCTATTTTTTTCATTATTAAATACCCTGCCTTATATTTTGATGTATGCGAATAGTTCAAACATTATTAATTATACTATAACGATTATAGTTTATTTAATTAAATATGTACAGCTTTATGAGGTAGTATGAAAATTTTTTCATGGCTGTGAAAAGGTGTGATGAAAACGTGTCGGAGGGAAAATGAGTGTATTAATGTGTAAAATATGTTAATATGAATGAAGCTTAAATATAATATCAGTAGTCTATAAAAAATCAGGATGTGATGGTATTGAAGCATTTTATTAATTTTATAAAAGGCATGGTAGTCGGCGTTGCTACTTTGGTTCCAGGTGTAAGTGGCGGGACTATGTCAATCATTTTGGGTATTTACGACGGCCTTATTCATGCTGTCAGCAATTTTTTTGAGAACTGGAAGAAGAATTTTATTTATTTATTTGTCATTGCACTGGGGGGAGGTTTGGGAATTCTTATTTTCAGCCGTCTGCTGGAAAGTGCAATAACCACATATCCCCACATTATGCGATTTTTATTTATGGGTGTAATAATTGGCGGTCTGCCTGTGCTGTTTCGTAAAGCCAATGCATCGGAGCAGGGTAATATAAGTGATTACCTTTATTTAATTTTAGGTGCTGCAATTGTACTATTGATGACCTCTAAGCCTGAAGTAGTCGTAAATTTGGCAACTTCTGACGGGGTTGCCGGCATGATTTTTTTATTTATTGCAGGTGTTATATTAGCCGTAGCATTGGTGCTACCGGGGATTAGCGGAAGTTTTATGCTGTTGGTTTTAGGGCTATACAATCTTTTTCTTAACGCAATAAACACACTAAATATTGCATTTTTAATACCTCTGGTGCTGGGAGTTGGGATTGGCACCTTCGGCAGTGCAAAAATAATTGAAAGATTTCTGGATAAACATCCAAGACAGACATATATGCTAATCATGGGTTTAGTATTGGGCTCCCTTTGGGAGGTTTTCCCGGGGATACCGCCGAAAGCTCAAATACTGCCTTCGATAGCAGTATTTATAATTGGGTTTGCAGCTTTATTCTGGATTGGGGAAAAAGGACTGACAAACTGACAGGGGACTGAATTAAATATGCAGGAGATAATGATTCTCATTAAACAGGTTGCAGTAATGTTAATATTAACGTTAATAGGATATATAGCCGGAAGGACCCGTTATTTACCTAAAAATACGGGTACTGCCATATCTACGACTATAATCCGGCTGGCAGCGCCATCATTGATTTTATCAACAATGATTTCATATAATTTTGATAAAAAAACCATTTCAGATGGGATCTGGGTTACACTGCTAGCAATTGTGTTTATGATGCTGGGACTTGCTATAGGTACAATTTCAAGCAAACTTTTGAAACTCAAAGAAGGAACCGACGTTGTATTCAGACTCCACTCTTTTTTCGGCAATGTAGCATACATGGGAATGCCACTTCTTAAGGCTCTTCTTGGAGACAGGGCATTGGTGCTGGGTGCTTTTTTTATTATTTCATATGAGTTGCTAATGTGGTCTTTGGGTGTTTACCTATTAAATAGGGGAAAAAGCTTTTCATTTTCACAGACTTTTAAAAAGCTTTTAAATGCAAATACAATATCATGCTTCATCGGATTGATTTTTGCATTTACCAATCTGGAGTCCTTTATACAAGGTGGTGTTATTGGAGGGACAGTATTGGAAGTGACTTATAATACTCTGAGCACTCTGGGTAGCTGTACTCTTCCGCTTATAATGGTATATATCGGCCTAACGGCTGCTGAAAGCAAGGCTGGCGGACTTTTTGCCCTTTTGAAAAAGCCTTTGCCGCTTGCAATATCGATAATTAAGCTTCTCATATTACCACTAATGTCTTTTGGGATAATGCTGCTGTTATCTGATGTAATAGATCCGTTTGTAAGGACCATAGTAACATTGGATCTGGCTATGCCATGCGGGGCGATTATTGTTGCAGTGGCATCGGAATACGGGGCTGATTATGAGCTTGCAGGCGAGAATGTAGTTTATACAACAGTTTTATCTCTATTTACCCTTCCATTGTTCATATTGCTAATCTCATATGTGAATTAAATTATTAATAATACGAATATTAATTATTAATCCATGAAAAATGTTCGTATTTTTTCGCTTTTTTGGTTGACAAGCGGATATATCTTTTGATAGTATAAGTTACGTAAATGATAGGGTGCTTACCCTTATTATTATACCTTAAACTCCAATAATATCAGGGGCTGTGCGGCATATTGAATTTTTCGTACCCAAAGGGGTTTAAGGATAAAGATGATGTTTAAATTGGAAATTTGCTGGGAGCAAAGTACGAACATTAGTGTTATTCTGTTTGACTTGACCGGCCGTGAAAACGGATCGTTAAAGTATTTATTTCTTAATTTTATGGGAGGGGAAGTTATGGACAAGTTTTTTAAGCTTAAGGAGCATGGCACGAATGTTAAGACTGAAATAATTGCAGGTGCTACTACATTCATGACTATGGCCTACATCATGTTTGTAAACCCACAGATGCTTGAGAAGGCAGGCATGGATAGAGGGGCAGTCTTTGTGGCTACCATTCTTGCTACTGCATTGGCGACCTTTATTATGGCATTTGTTGCAAACGTACCTTATGCGGTTGCACCGGGTATGGGGCTGAATGCACTTTTTACATTCACAGTTTGTCTTGGCATGGGTATTCATTGGACACAAACATTAGCAATTGTTTTCATTTGTGGTGTCATTAATATCATTATCACAGTTACTAAAGTTCGTAAAATGATTATCAAGGCTGTTCCAAAGTCTCTGCAGTATGCAATAAGCGGCGGTATCGGATTGTTTATCGCATATATCGGATTTATGAGCGGACATTTGCTTGACTTCACACCTGATAGTGACCCTAATGCAATCGGAGGATTTTCAAAAGTAGTTCCAGCCTTAGCTACATTTTCTGACCCTAATTCGATTTTAACACTTATCGGAGTTATCATAATTGTTGTATTAATGCTGTTAAAGGTTAAAGGGGCAATGATTATCGGTGTTCTTGCAACTACAATTATTGGAATTCCAATGGGAGTTACAATAGTTCCTGAATTTACAGCAGCATCATTCCTGCCACCGAGTCTTGCGCCTACATTCTTTAAGCTTGACATCGCAGGTCTGTTTGCAGATCCTTCACAGCTTTTCAAGATTATAACACTGATACTTACCT
Source organism: uncultured Oscillospiraceae bacterium (assembly GCA_964587755.1). Lineage (GTDB taxonomy): Bacteria > Bacillota > Clostridia > Acetivibrionales > DTU013 > CAZPMC01. The sequence continues at coordinate 20,718 of CAZPMC010000019.1, read as the reverse complement.
TCAGCCTTGCTGATACTTTTGACACAATAGGCACATTCCTTGGAACAGGTAGAAAGACCGGTATTTTTGATGAATTAGATGAAAAGACCCTTGAAACAGGAAGCGGATTCTCATCTAAGCTTGACAGGGCGATGTTTGCAGATGCTACTGCTACTTCTATTGGTGCACTTCTCGGAACAAGCAATACCACCACATATGTTGAGAGTGCAGCAGGTATAGCTGTAGGAGGAAGGACAGGCCTTACCTCTGCTGTTACAGGCTTATTGTTCCTGGCTTCGTTATTCATTTCACCGATTGCTCTTATGGTACCTGCGGCAGCAACTGCTCCTGCACTTATCGTTGTCGGTATACTCATGATGGAATCCTTCGCAAAGATTGACTGGGAGAACATAGAAGAAGGAGCTGCCGCATTCTTTACTGCTGTTACAATGCCATTTGCTTACAGCATTGCAACAGGTGTTTCTGCAGGCTTTATCTTCTACTGCATCACTAAGATAGTCCGCGGAAAAGCAAAAGAGATACATCCTGTAATGTACATTGTAACCGGTTTGTTTATTGTAAAATATGTAATAGACGCACTAAACCTACTGTTTATGTAAAAACTAATGAAGTCCGCCCGCAAAGCGGGCTTCTTGTTTTCACAGCAACTTTTCCGGGAGAAATTAAAGTTACTGTGAAAAGAGGAAAGACTATGAGGAAGACTATGAGGAAAGACTGATAATGGAGGTATTCAATGAACAAATTAGAAGCAACGCCAAAGGTGGCCATAGTAATGGGAAGCGATTCGGATTTTCCGGTTTTAAAGAGCAGTATTAAGCTATTAAAAAGCTTTGGTATTGAGACAGAGGTGATTGTTTGTTCAGCCCACAGGACACCTCAAAAGGCGGCAGAATTTGCATCAAATGCAGAAAATAATGGATTTGGGGTTATTATAGCAGCTGCCGGAAAAGCGGCTCACTTGCCGGGGGTTTTGGCAGCATATACTCCACTGCCGGTTATTGGTGTTCCAATTAAATCTTCAACCATGGACGGACTTGACTCACTTTTATCAATAGTACAAATGCCTAGCGGTATTCCTGTGGCAACCGTTGCTATAGACGGCGCAGACAACGCTGCGCTATTAGCAGTGCAGATAATGTCGGGTGCTCATCCTGAGCTCAGAGAAAGGATGCGGAAATACAAACTGGAGCTTGCTGAAAAGGTAGAGCGTAAAAATAATGAGTTGCAGAGGAAAATGGCAGAGGAGGGCTTATAATATTGTCAGGATCAGATAGCAGACAAATCCGGTTTGGAAAGCATCACGAGGAATGCGGAGTCTTTGGAATATACAGCAATGACAATCACGACGTTGCAAGAATAACATACTATGCATTATATGCATTACAGCACAGAGGTCAGGAAAGTGCAGGAATTGCTGTTAATGATAGAGGTACCATAGTTTCTCAAAAGGATACTGGACTGGTTCCGGAGATATTTAATGATGTGGTGCTAAACCACTTAAAAGGTCAAATTTCAGTAGGCCATGTCAGATATTCAACAGCAGGCGGAAGAGAAAATGTCCAGCCAACAGTGGTTAAATACAAAGTAGGACAGCTTGCAATTGCGTATAACGGAAATCTTATAAATGCAATGGAGCTTAGGGCAGACATGGAGGAATATGGAGCCATTTTCCAAACCACAAGTGATACTGAGGTTATAGCCAACCTTATTTCAAGATTTAGAATCAGCACTGATAATATTGAGCACTCCCTTGAGAAGGTTATTGAAACAATCAAGGGCTCATATTCGGTTGTAATGGTGACGCCCAAAAAGCTGGTGGGCTTCAGGGATCCCCATGGTATAAGACCCCTTTGTCTGGGGAAGCTTGACAATTCATATATTCTGTCTTCAGAGTCTTGTGCTCTGGATGCGATTGGAGCTTCTCTTATCAGAGATGTTAATCCCGGAGAAATAGTTGTAATTGATGAAAACGGTATAAAGTCCATACAGACAAAGGCAAGTGAAAATTCTCATCTATGTATATTTGAATATGTATACTTTGCACGACCCGACAGCATAATTGACGGGATAAGCGTAATGGAGGCGAGAATTGCTGCTGGAAAGCAGCTGGCTATTGAGCATCCGGTTGATGCAGACATTGTAATCGGTGCACCTGACGGTGGATTAAATGCAGCGCTGGGTTTCTCAAGACAGTCAGGAATACCATACGGACAGGGACTTCTGAAAAACAAATATGTTGGCAGAACCTTTATTCAGCCTGAGCAGGAGCTTAGGGAGACAGGCGTCAGAATAAAATTTAATGTCATTAAGGCTGAAATAGAGGGCAAAAGAGTTGTCATGGTGGATGACTCAATAGTCAGAGGAACCACAACAAGAAGAATAGTTCAAATGCTTAAGGATGCAGGTGCAAAAGAGGTTCATATGAGAGTCAGCTCTCCACCCTACAAATTCCCATGCTATTTTGGAATAGATGTAACCTCTACAGAACAGCTGGTAGCGTCAAAATTCTCTGTGGATGAGATTCGTGAAAAAATCGGCGCCGACAGCCTTGGATACTTAAGCCAGGAAGGCTTGGTAGGGGCATATACAGGAATTAAATGCGGGTATTGTACCGCATGCTTTGATGGTAAGTATCCTATTGATATACCGAAAGAGGCTAAAGAATGTTCATGTGGAGGAGAATGCTAAAATGATTGATTACAAGTCAGCCGGGGTTGATGTTGAGGCTGGTTACAGAGCCGTTAAGCTAATGGGGGACCATGTAAAACGCACCTTCAGACCTGAGGTGTTGACTGATATTGGCGGGTTTGGCGGATTATTTGCTCTTGATAATAGTAAATACGAGGAGCCTGTACTTGTATCAGGAACAGATGGTGTCGGAACAAAGCTTAAGGTAGCCTTTTTAATGGACAAGCATGACACTATAGGTATTGACGCTGTAGCAATGTGTGTAAATGACATTATATGCGGTGGAGCAGAACCTCTCTTCTTTCTAGACTATATTGCATTGGGGAAAAATAAGCCGGAGAAGGTAGCTCAGATTGTAAAAGGGGTTTCAGAAGGCTGTATCATATCCGGATGCTCCTTGATAGGCGGTGAAACCGCTGAGATGCCGGGGTTTTATCCGGAGGATGAATATGACATCGCCGGATTTGCTGTAGGTATTGTTGAGCGCAAAAAAATAATAGACGGCAAAAATATTGCGGAAGGTGATGTGCTGGTAGGGCTTACTTCCTCAGGTATTCACAGCAATGGGTACTCCTTGGTCCGTAAGCTTTTGATGCTTTCAAATGACAATATCAATATGTTTGTTGATGAATTGGGGACAACACTTGGTGAGGAGCTTTTAAAGCCTACAAGAATATATGTCAAATCTATATTGCAGGCAAAGGATAAATTCCCTCTTAAGGGCATATCCCATATAACCGGAGGAGGGTTTATCGAGAATATTCCCAGGATGCTTCCGGACGGATTAAGGGCTAAAATAAATCTGGGTTCATGGCCTGTACCACCTGTATTTAACCTTCTACAGAGGGAAGGAACGCTTTCAACACACAGCTTATACAACACCTTTAATATGGGTATTGGCATGATAATCGCAATTGATCAGTTTTTTGCAGAAGAACTGATTAAGCAGCTTGAAGCATCCGGTGAGAAGGCATATGTTATCGGAGAAATAATAAAAGGAGAGGCCGGAGTAGATTTATGCTAAAGCTTGGAATACTTGTATCAGGCGGAGGCACCAACCTCCAGGCAATAATCGACAAAATAGAAAGCGGGTATCTTTCAGGTGTAAGCATTGTCACCGTGGTGTCGAGCAAAGAGAATGCTTACGCCCTTGAACGGGCAAAAAAATACGGTATTGACTGTATAACCATATCAAGGAAGAGCTATTCCAGCATGGAGGAGTACGACCGTGCCCTACTTTCGCATTTTGCGGCATACCAGGTAGATTTAGTTGTGCTGGCAGGCTTTTTATCTATGCTGGGTAAAAGCTTTATTGAAGAGTATAAAAACAGGATAATAAATGTCCACCCCTCACTGATACCGTCATTTTGCGGAAAAGGCTATTATGGAATCAAGCCTCACCAAAAAGCGCTGGAATCCGGTGTTAAAGTGACTGGAGCCACTACTCATTTCGTTGATTTGGAATATGACTCAGGTCCCATTATTCTTCAGAGGGCAGTGGAGGTAAGAGACGATGATACACCTGAGACGCTTCAGAGAAGGGTTATGGAGAAAGCGGAATGGGAGATACTGCCTGAGTCCATTAAATTGTTTTCCGAAGGCAGGTTAGTCGTTGAAGGCAGGCATGTACGAATCATAGGCCGGTAATATCCGGTTAATATATAAACTTTTATGGAGGATAATATAAATGAAAAAGCGTGCATTAATCAGTGTTTCTGATAAAACGGGCATTGTGGAGTTTGCTGTTGGGCTTAAAAAGCTTGGAGTGGAAATAATATCAACAGGCGGCACTGCAAAAGCTTTAATGGATTCAGGGATAGCTGTTATAAACGTATCCGACATTACAGGGTTTCCCGAATGCCTTGATGGCAGGGTGAAAACACTTCATCCGAAGATTCACGGCGGCCTCTTGGCAATAAGGGGAAATGAAGAGCATATGAAGCAAATAGGTGAGCTGGGGATTACGCCCATAGACCTGGTTGTTATAAATCTTTACCCTTTCAAGCAGACCATATTAAAGGATGACACACAACTGGCAGAGGCAATTGAAAACATTGATATAGGCGGTCCTACCATGATAAGAGCCGCAGCGAAAAATTATCAGGATGTTGCGGTTGTAGTTGACCCTTCGGATTACAGTAAGGTTTTAGAAGAAATAAAAGCAACGGGAGAGGTATCAAAGGACACAAAGTTCCGGCTTGCGTATAAGGTGTTTGAACACACAAGCCACTATGATACATTGATTGCAAATTATCTTCGTGAAAGGCTTGGGGAGGATAAATTCCCCGACACACTGTCTCTTACATTTGAAAAGGTACAGGATATGCGCTATGGAGAAAATCCACACCAAAGGGCTGTTTTTTATAAGGAAGTGGGCAGGAATAAAGGTTGTCTGACAAATGCAAGGCAGCTTCACGGTAAAGAACTGTCCTATAACAATATAAACGATGCAAATGGGGCACTTGAGCTTCTTAAGGAATTTGATGAGCCGACAGTCATAATATCAAAGCACGCCAACCCATGTGGTGCCGCCAGTGCGGCTACTATAAGGGAGGCATATTTAAACGCATATGAATCGGACCCTGTGTCAGCCTTCGGTGGGATTATTGCTGCAAACAGTAAGATTGATGCTGAAACGGCAATTGAAATAAGCAAGGTTTTTTATGAGATTCTCATTGCACCCTCTTATACCGATGAAGCACTAGAAATACTTAAAAAGAAGAAAAACATACGGCTCCTTGAGCTTGACGATATCTCATATAAGCTGCCTAAGGGTACATACGATATGAAGAGAGTGGCAGGTGGGCTTCTGGTACAGGAATATGACAGTGAGCTTTTAAATGAGGAAGATTTAAAATGTGTTACTGATGTTAAGCCTACAGAGGAACAGATGAAGGACCTCATATTTGCCATGAAGGTGGTAAAACACACAAAATCCAATGCAATTGCATTGGCCAAGGACAGCGCGACTGTTGGAGTAGGCCCTGGACAGACAAACAGAGTCTTAGCCTTGAGAATTGCGATAGATTATGGCAAAGAGAAAACCCAGGGGGCAGTAATGGCTTCCGATGCTTTCTTCCCGTTCCCAGACTGCGTAGAAACGGCGCATAAGGCAGGAATTAAAGCAATAATTCAACCAGGGGGCTCTATCAGAGACCAGGAGTCAATTGACGCCTGCAACAAATACGGTATTGCAATGGTATTTACCGGTATGCGCCATTTTAAACATTAATAAAAGGAGTATATGGGATGAAAGTTTTAATAATAGGAAGCGGCGGGCGTGAGCATGCTTTATCTTGGAAAATTGCTCAGAGCCCGCATGTTAAAAAGCTTTACTGTGCTCCCGGAAACGGCGGGATTGAAACAATAGCCCAATGTGTACCGATTAAGGCAATGGATATTGAAGGAGTTGTCAGCTTCTCCAAGAGTGAAGGTATAGATTTGGTAGTAGTAGCCCCTGACGACCCCTTGGCAGCGGGAATGGTCGATGCCTTGGAAAAAGAGGGGATAAGGGCCTTCGGTCCTTGTAAGGATGCTGCAATAATTGAGAGCAGCAAAGCATTTTCCAAAAATCTAATGAAAAAATATGGTATTCCTACAGCAGCTTTTGAAGTGTTTGACAATAAAGAGGCTGCTATTGAATACCTTAAAAAATGCAGCTTTCCTATTGTCGTAAAGGCTGACGGACTTGCATTAGGCAAGGGCGTTATCATTGCTAAAAGCTATGAGGAGGCTGAAGATGCCGTAAACAGTATGATGTCTGATAAGCTGTTTGGCTGTGCGGGAGATAAGATTGTTATCGAAGAATTTTTAGAGGGTCAAGAAGTTACAGTATTGGCTTTTGCGGATGGTAAAACTGTTGTGCCCATGGTAAGCGCACAGGACCACAAGAGAGCTTTTGACAATGACGAGGGTTTAAATACTGGTGGAATGGGTGCTTTTTCTCCTAGCAGACTTTATACTGACGAATTACAGTCTTATTGTTTGGAGAAAATATACCTGCCTACCTTGGAGGCCATGAGAAGGGAAAACCGGAAGTTTAAAGGGGTACTTTACTTTGGCTTGATATTGACAGATGATGGTCCTAAGGTGCTTGAATACAACGCAAGATTCGGAGATCCTGAGACTCAGGTAATTCTGCCAAGATTGGAAACAGATATTATTGATATATTCAATGCTGTTATTGACGAAAAGCTTGATTCTGTTAAAATAAAATGGAAGGACAATTCGGCTGTGTGTGTTATATTAGCATCGGGAGGTTATCCCGGGAAATATCAAACCGGTCTTAAGATCGAGGGTATTGAGGAAGCGGAAAAAGACACCTCTGTTGTGGTATTTCACGCCGGCACAAAGATTTGCGAAGGCAGCTATTTTACATCCGGGGGTAGAGTGCTTGGAGTGACGGCAGTAGCCGGTTCTCTGGGTAAAGCGGTAGAGAGAGCATATGAAGCAGTAGAAAAAATTAGCTTTCCCAACATGCACTTCCGAAAGGATATAGGCAAAAAAGCATTGATGGGAGGCGGAATAGAGGGGTAAAAAATGCAGCAGAGTTTTAGAAGAATCGGAATTCTCGGAGGAACCTTTAATCCAGTACACTATGGCCATTTAATAATGGCAGAAACCATCAGAGAGCGCTTTGAGCTAGATAAGGTGTTGTTTATACCTTCCGGGCAGCCACCTCATAAAACTAATGATGTGCTGGCGGATGCAGAGAGCAGATATGAGATGGTCCAGCGGGCTGTAGGTTCTAACCGTTTTTTTGAAGCTTCCAGAATTGAAATTGACAGAGAAGGTTATACCTATACTATTGATACCCTTAATATTCTTAAAAAAGAGTATGGCTCAGAAACCAAAATCTTTTTTCTAATTGGCTCTGATGTTATTCCCGAGTTGAAAACGTGGAAAGAGTACAGCAATGTTTTCAAAAAGTGTGAGTTTATAGCTTGCGTAAGGCCTGGCTACGATGAAGAGACATTTAAGGCGGCATTAAAACAGGGGCAGATCAGTGAGGAGCTAAAGATTAGCATGACAAAAACGCCTTGTATTGAAATTTCATCAAGTACTATCAGAGAAAGGGTTAGAAAGGGGCAGACAATCAAGTATCTTGTCCCGGAAAAGGTTGAGTATTATATTTACAGCAAGGGATTATACCGCAATAAGTATGAGTGATAATTTGGTTTTTGAAATGCCCATAGAGGATATTAAAAAGAGACTGAAGAAGATGCTCTCAGAAAACAGATACAACCACTCTATAGGTGTTATGGAAGCGTCCCGGGGACTATCTAAGATATATGGCGTTCATACTGGCAAAGCTGTTTTAGCAGGGTTGCTCCATGATTGCGCCAGAGATTTGACTGCAACTGAGACATTTTCAATCTGCGAAAAATATGGTATTAAAATAGATGACTTTATGAAAAAACAGCCTAAGCTGCTCCATGGAATAGTCGGCTCATTTATTGCACGGGATATTTTTGGAGTCACATCCCCTGATGTACTATCAGCAGTGGAGAACCATACTATGGGACGGGAAGGTATGGATAAGCTTTCAGCTATAGTATTTGTTTCTGATTATATTGAGGATGGAAGAAGCTTTCCGGGAGTAGAAGAAATAAGAAGAATTGCTAAAGTGAGTCTTAAGAAGGCAGTAGTTGCATGTCTTGACTGCTCAATATCATACCTTATCAGCAGAGGTAGGGCAATTCATCCGCAGACAGTAATTACAAGAAATTGGGCTATTGAGTCAGAATGACAGAATATTTACATTTGTGAGGTATAAGGATGAACAGATTTTTTACAGAAGAGACCAGCTTTTACGGTAAATTAAATCCTATGCAGTTGATAAAAGAGTTTGGAAGCCCCCTTTATGTATATAACGAAGCTATTTTAAGAAAAAGAAGCCGTGAAATGGCAGAACTAGTTTCCTACCCGGGCTTTAAATCAAACTATTCCATAAAAGCCAATTCAAATCTTGAGCTTCTCAGGATAATAAGGGACGAAGGACTCCATGCAGATGCCATGTCTCCTGGCGAGATATATGTACTACTGGCGGCAGGCTTTAAACCGGAGGAGATTCTTTTCGTCGCAAACAATGTTTCTTGCGAAGAAATGCAGTTTGCAATTGAGAAGGGTGTTCTTATAAGCTGTGACTCTTTGTCCCAGCTTAAGCAATTGGGCAAATTGAACCCCGGTGGCTGTGTTGCGGTGAGGTTTAACCCTGGAATTGGGGCAGGCCACCATGAGAAGGTTATAACAGGCGGGGATAATACAAAATTCGGAGTTAATATCGAGTTTATAGATGAAGTGAAGACAATTTTAAAGCAGTATGCCCTTAAGCTTGTAGGGATAAACCAGCATATAGGCTCTCTTTTTATGGAGCCGGAGCCTTATTTGGAGGGTGTGAAGGCGCTTCTTAGTATTGCTGAAGAATTTGAGGAGCTTACGTTTGTAGACATGGGCGGAGGCTTCGGAATACCCTACTATAAGCAGGACGGCCAGCCAAGACTCGACATTAAGGAAACAAGCAGAAGATTGACAGAAATTATCGAGCAGTGGACAAAGAGGACTGGTAGAAATATTAAAATAAAGATGGAGCCGGGGCGCTATGTAGTGGCTGAATGCGGTGTGCTGCTGGGCACTGTGCACGCAGTAAAGAATAATACAAGAAGGACATATGTAGGTACCGATCTTGGCTTCAATGTATTGATAAGGCCTGCCATGTACGATTCCCACCATGACATAGAGGTTTACAGGGACGGAAAAGTTGTTAAGTCCAATGACTTGCACAGAGTGACTATCGTAGGCAACATCTGCGAATCAGGGGACATACTCGCCAACGAAAGAGATCTTCCTCTTATTAAGGAAGGAGATATCATTGGTGTTATGGATGCTGGTGCTTATGGATACTCAATGTCATCCAATTACAACCTTAGATTCAGACCGGCAGAGGTTCTCATAGGGCTTGATGGCAAAGCCAGACAAATCCGCAGCAGAGATACAATGGAGGATTTATTGAAAGGATTTTAATAAAAGAGTTCAGTGAAATTAAAAGTAAATTAAATGCTTGACATAAACTTCATCATTCATTATAATTAGTCTAACTTTTACGAAATATAGGTTTAAATTCTCAAAAATAAAGTCGGATGATTGATGGGGAAGGAGACGACCACATCAGGACGAATCTCTGGAGAGACCGTGACGGCGCCGAAGGGGCAAGGCTAAATAGGCCATAAACTCTCAGGCAAAAGGACAGAGAAAATATATTGTGTATTATGCATGGTATTCAGGTCAGGTCTCACAGGAGATTTGACCTTTTACATTTTAGGAGGCGTATTATGCACAAAAAACTATTTATACCGGGACCCGTGGAGGTCAATGAGGATGTTCTTTTAAAAATGGCAACACCGATGATTGGGCACAGGACAAAGGAAGCGTCTGAGCTTCAAAAAGGAATATCCGAAAAAATGCAAAAGCTTATGTACACAGACAATGAAATATTATTGTCCACTTCTTCAGGCAGCGGCTTGATGGAAGGTGCTGTCCGCTCCTGTACGGTAAATCGGGCAGCAATATTTTCAGTAGGGGCATTTGGAGATAGATGGTATACCATGGCAGCTTCAAACAACGTACCGGCTGATTTATACAAATCAGAGCAGGGAAAGCCCACTACGGCTGAAATGGTAGACGATGCCCTGTCAACCGGCAAATATGATCTTATCACAATTACCCATAATGAGACATCAACCGGTATAATGAATCCTGTTGAAGAAATAGCTCAGATTATGAAAAAATACCCTGAGGTTGTCTGGTGTCTTGATGCTGTCAGCTCTCTTGGAGGTACTAAAATAGAGGTAGACGCTCTCGGAGTAGATATTTGTATCACATCTACTCAGAAGTGCCTGGGACTCCCGCCGGGAATGGCTATATGTTCATTCTCTGAGAAAGCCAGGCAGGCAGCTTCAAAGGTCAAATTCAGAGGAACCTATTTGGATCTTTTAGAGTTGTATAACTTTATTCAGAAAAAAGATTATCAATATCCTTCAACACCGTCACTTTCACATATGTTTGCTCTGGATTATCAACTGGATAAAATCCTTTCGGAGGGTATTGAAAACAGATTTGCCCGTCATCTGGAAATGGCGGAGATTGTTAGAGCCTGGGCTAAGGAGAGGTTTGAATTGTTCCCAGAGGAGAGATTTGCTTCAAATACACTTACTACTGTTAAAAACACAAGGGGAATAAGTGTGGCTCAGTTAAATAAGAAGCTTGGAGAGAAAGGCTACACCATATCAAACGGATACGGTGACCTCAAGGAAATTACATTTAGGATAGCCCACATGGCGGATACTACAGTAAGTGAGATACACGAGCTGCTTGCAATTATTGACGAATTAATATAAAGGCTTAAAGCCTAAGTTTAGATCATACTTGTTGGAGGATTGACTATGAAAATAATTATAACTGAAAGAATTGCTGAGGAAGGCATACAATATCTTAAGAATAGAGGCTTTGATGCAGATGTAAAATATGGATTGAGCCGAAGTGAATTGCTTGAAATAATCGGAGATTATGATGCGATAATAGTCAGAAGCGTTACAAAGGTCGATTCAGAGCTGATTGAAAGGGCCAAAAAGCTGAAAGTTGCGGGCAGGGCCGGTAACGGGATTGACAACATTGATGTAGATGCATGCACAAAAAGGGGAATAATAGTGGTGAACACTCCCGAGAGCAATATTATGGCAGCTGCTGAGCTTGCAATAGGCTTAGCTTACAGCATATTCAGAAATATCCCTCAAGCAAATGCCGGATCAAGAAAGGGTGACTTCAGGAGAAATAGATTCATAGGAAATGAGCTTGATGGCAAAACTGCAGGGATTATTGGTCTTGGGCGAATCGGCTCTATTGTTGCAACAAAGCTCTTGGGTAGCAATATGAGAGTTATCGCATATGACCCGTATATCACTGATGAGAAATTTAAGAAGTACCGTGTGCAAAAGTGCGAGACACTTCAGGAATTGCTTAAGCAGGCTGATCTTATTACGTTGCATACACCTAAAACAGCTGAGACATACGGAATGATAAGCGAAGAAGAACTAAAGCTTTGTAAGCCGGGGGTAAGAATTGTAAATGCGGCGAGAGGCGGACTTGTTAATGAGAAAGCACTTTACAATGCACTTAAGGAAGGAAGGGTAGGTGCAGCGGCTCTTGACGTACTAGACCCGGAGCCAAGCTATGACAAGAAGCCTGAAGAACAGACCTATTCAAATCCGCTCCTTGAATTTGACAATGTTGTAGTAACACCGCACCTGGGAGCATCAACCGCAGAAGCCAATTACAATGTGGGCACGGCTGTGACCAAATTGGTGGCAGATGCTTTATCAGGTGAAATGGTCGCAGCAGTAAATATGCCGCATATGCACATATCGGATATTAACGGTCTTAGGCCATATATTACTCTTTCTGAAATGCTGGGTAAAATATATTACCAGTCTGAAAAGGAAACAGTGGAGAAGATTGAGATTATTTACAGCGGAGATTTGGCAGACAAGGAAACAAGGCTATTTTCGCTGGCAGTGCTGAAAGGCTTTTTAGACCCTGTTATAAAGGAAAAGGTTAACTATGTTAATGCAGAGCTAATGCTTAGAAATATGGGAATTGAACTAATTGAAAGCAAAAGATCCCACCTGGATAAATATACAAACCTTATAACAGTTAAGTTCACGACGAAAAAGGGCTCACAAAGCGTTTCGGGCACCATATTTGCCAAGGAAGAAATGAGGATTGTAGACTTTTTCGGCTACAAGCTGGATTTTGAGCCTAGCCCGTATATTTTGGCAATACAAAATATTGATAAGCCGGGTATGATTGGACGGATAGGATCAATACTCGGAAGTGCAGGCATAAACATTGCTGCAATGCAATGGAGCCGCAATAGGCGGGGCGAAAAAGCAGTCTCGTTTGTAAGCGTCGACCAAGAGGCAAACAAAGAAATTCTGGAGGAAATACGGGGATTGGACGGCGTTCTCAAGGTAACAATGATTAAATTCTGATATGGTGAAAAGATGAAAAAGCTTTCTCTGGTTTTAATAATCATCGGAGTGTTGGTCGGAATAAGCCCTATAGCAGGGATGCTTTACACCCGGTGGAATGAAAACAGAATGCTTGAACAATGGTACAACAGCGTGGATGTATCAGATGCTTCCGGGTTGGCAGAAGCTAACCCTGAAGAGATCTACGGACAGCTTGCGGACATTTTTACCTTTAATGGAGAACAGGATGATGAAATAAATGACAATCCTGCGACAGATTCAAACAATGAGATGGACAGAGCATCTACAGAAGGCATAGATCCGCCACAGGGAACTAATGCCACAACTGAAAAGCCTAAGGTCAAATCCAAACCTAAGCACACTGTACTGGGTATAATTGAAATTGAAAAAATAAAAATAAAATATCCTATATTGGAAGGGGTCAGAGCTTCTGACCTGAAGGTGGGTATAGGGCACATACCCGGTACAGCCGGTCTTGGAGAGAAGGGGAACTGTGTACTGGCAGGGCACAGGAATTACACCTTCGGACGATTTTTTAACCGTCTTGACGAGGTGGAAGAGGGTGACATAATATTAATCACCACAAAAAAGGCACAATTTAAGTATAAGGTTAATGAAAAGCTTGTAGTGTTACCTGATGATGTTTCCGTAATAAAGGGAAATAAGGATGAAACCATACTTACTCTTGTCACATGTACTCCTATCTATATAGCCACTCACAGATTAATAATCCATGCAAGTCTTGAGGAAACTGCGTTGTTAGAGCCCTAGCTTCAATAATTTCCGGGCTTGTACGAAATGTGTTGAAATTTATCAAATATTGTGATATTATTCCATTATAATCGACATAATGTTTTTTATTGAGCTTTTCAACGACAAGGGCAAACTGGTCCAAAGACCGGGACGCAAAGCTATAGGGCCTGTTTTAATGATTTTCGGAGGAAACGTTAAATGGCAGCCAGCTACCGAAGGGAAAGTTTTTTATGAAAAGAATATTTATGACATTCTTAATAGTATTATTAATTTTTTCTAATGCAGCTGCAGTAGATGCTTTCGACGATTCATTTGTAAACATTGACACCGGGAAATTAGATTCGGGAACAATCAATGTAAGCTGCCACAAGGAGAATTCAAACGGGAAACTTAAGGTAATGGTTGAAAAAGACGGCAGGCGGGTCTACTATGATCTGAAAAATGACGGTACTTACGAAAGCTATCCCCTCCAGTTTGGTAATGGCGATTACATTATCAGTGTGCTGGAGAACATAGGTGGAAACAGCTATAAATACATATCGAAAAAAACTGTAACACTTAAGCTCGAAAATGATCTGACGGTGTATTTAGCGTCAGTACAAAACATAAACTGGGATCAGGACAACGTATCTTCCAAGAAAGCATCCGAGCTGACAAAGGGTCTTAAAACAGATAATCAAAAAATTGAAGCAATTTACAACTATGTTATAAGTAATATCAGGTATGATCATGAAAAGACTTCATTATTAACCAACGGGTATGTGCCTGATGTTGATCAGACCATTTTGGACAAGCAGGGAATTTGCTATGATTTCGCGTCGGTTTTTGCTGCAATGTTACGTAGTCAAGGTATACCTGCCAAGCTGATAAAAGGTTATACACCCAATGCAGCTGGCTACCATGCTTGGAACGAAGTGTATAATTCGGCAACAGGAAAATGGATGGTCATTGATACCACCTATGATTCTAAAATGAAAGAGTTAAAGGCCAAATACAGCATGGAGAAAAATGCCCAGATTTATAATGTGGTTAATGAATATTAAAATAAATTACTATCGAATCCTCCTGCATTCCAAGTAGTAACGTTTTTCCTCAGCTTCACCCATGGAAAATGTTTTCCTTGGGAGCACACCATCGTTCATAACTGTTTTAAACAGCATATGCTTATCCATCACCGGAAGGTAAAAGCCAATGCTATTTTTCTTTGAGCTGAGAGCTGTCACAACATCTTCCCCGTGGATATAATCAACCTCCATGGAAGGGGCTTTACTTAATAAAGTGTCTATGACAGACTGCAGGGTACCCACCTCAAGGCATGTGGCGGGGTTGTTTACTGTAATGATCCCGTATTTACCCCCGAGTATGAAGGGCAGCAGGTGGGCGTTTTGTTTGTCTGAGGCCATGTATGCTTCCTCCATTGAACTCCTGGAATCATAAAAGCTATATCTTATATTGCCGGGTGCATGGCAATTTTCAATATCAGAGAGTATCTTCTTACCGTTTACTCCGAAAATCACTCTATGTATCGGCTCAAAGACAAGGCCGTCATCATGCAGGTTAACCAGCTCAACTAAAGCATATCTTGCAGGATGAACAGGGATAGAGCCGTCTGATGATAAACCGCCATTAAGTGATGCCTTGACATTCTCCCAGTGAGCCTTTGCCGAAGCAAGAGAGTGATTGCCATCGCCAACAGCAAAAAGAAGAGGTGCAATTCCTTCCCTGCCATTAGCAGCCTTTTGTTCGGCTGCTGCCTTAAGCTTGTTCAAGGAAGCTGCAATGGCTGAAAGACTTATTTGGTCTTCTATTCTATAGCCTTTAATATGCCCCCCGCCCTGCATCAACTCAAAATCGTAGAGCAAATCATATTGGGATAGATTGTCAAACAAAGGCTCGATTACCGTTTTTTCAGGGTCGTCGATTAAAATCATAATATGAGGGAGCTCAATACAAGCTTTTTCACGGATTTTCACTCTCGGAGGGATGCGGTCAAGAACCGTCCCCTCAGTTGCTCTGATAAGAGATGTGGAACCTGTATTGTAGTCATAGAATTCAAGGTCAAGGGCGATGACAAGTCCTTTTCTTGAAGCGGCTTTGGGAGTACTTCTGTCCACCAGTACAAAGCAGGGCTTTTGAGGAGTAAGAATCCCTTCTTCTAAGTATTTTGTCATTGTTTCATTTATTTTTTTAATTCGCTCTTCTTTGTCATCATCTTTTAAATATATTTCGGGAAATGTCAATCTCAATGTTGAAGGGTGCTCACCAACTTCATCATTGACTTTTTGCCAGTATTCAGGCTGAGAGGTAAACTGATCGCATGCTATCACCGACCATTTTGTCAGATTCAAGCCGGCTTTCGGAAGCAATATCTCCGGCACATGCACACCTAAGTGTTTAAACAGATTATTCATTATTATTTGACCTCCGAAAATATAATTAACACAGCTATTCTATACAAACAGACTTGAATTGTCCATATTAATGAAAAAACTGTATGAATTTTTTTAATGAAGATTGAAATAATAATAAATGAAAATTTGACAGGAGTACTTAAGTGTTTACGGAGGCAGAATTATGCTGCACAAATACAGCGAGGTTTTGAATCTCCCGGTTATTTGTGCCGATGACGGTATGAAAGCCGGAGTTGTAAAAGACATTCTATTCAGCCTTCAGGATAAAGAGGTGAAAGCATTTCTGCTGGATCATAGCGGATTAAGTACCGACAAAAGGGTTGTACTGCCGGATGAGCTTTTAAGTCTTGGCGGTGATGCTGTAACTATAAAAAGCTCAAAATGTGTAAGTAAAATTGACCGTACAACTTATTCCAGCTCTTTTCCGGATGAAGGCCGGCTAATAGGAATTAAGGTTTTTTCAAAGGACGGTGAAGAGCTGGGAATCGTCAAAGATGTGATATTTGATATCAGGTCAAGAAAAATAGAGGGCTTTGTTATTTCGGACGGAATTTTGCAGGATATTTTGGAGGGAAGGAAGCTCCTGCCGCTTTTTGGCAAGGTGGAATTTGGAGAAGAACTTGTTGTAGTAGATAGTGAGGCTGTGGATGAAATAGAAATAACAGGCGGCGGTATAAGGAACAGACTGCTTAGCTGAATTCAACCGAAGGAGGATTGGAAATGCAAAAAGGCTTTGTAAAAGGAATGATAGTAGGCGGAATGGTTGGCGCATCCATTAGTGCAATGATGAATTCAGATATGGCTTCATCAAGAAAGGGCAGAAGGATGATGCGAAAAGGCAGAATGCTGTTAAAGAAATCAGGCAATATTATTGATGATGTAGCAGATTTATTCAGGTGACATATGTGGAGATACACATATTTTCTCAAATCCTTGGAAAAGCCGGGTATAAGCACATACCCGGCTTTAAATAATTTAGCAAGTGGGTTGAAAGGCAGGTGATGTATTATGAAGGTAAAGAAGATGATATTTTATATTATTATTGCATTGATGGTCATAGGTCTATTTGCGTTTTTAATTACATACAGAGAAAAGATTTTAAGGATACTGTCGCCATTTTTGCTGTCTATACCTCTTGTCTATATAGTAAAGCCTGTGTCAGACAGGCTTTTGGAGAAGAAAATACCAATGGGTGCTTCGGTTATACTGATATATCTTGCTTTTATTGCTGTGGTGGCTATCACGGGAATATTTTTTATACCAGAGCTTGCATCAAACATCCGTGAGCTTATGGAAACACTTCCGGAGCTTTTAGAGCAGTACGAACAAATATTTAACCGGTTGCTTTCATACATAAAATCAAGCAATTGGTCTGAACAGGTAAAGGAAACGATTTTCAACGAAATAGAAAATACAACTGAGATGTTGCGCAAATTCCTGGTGGCTGCTTTAGAAAACGGACTGAATATGCTTCTTGATATTGTCCGTATCATAGTAGATCTTACAATAGCAATGGTAATCACTTATTATGTAGCAAAGGATGGAGAAAAATTCAGGGATTATATTCTGATGTTACTGCCAAGAAGTTTGCGGGCGGGCATAATAAGTGTCGGAAAGGAAATAAGCAAGATTTTGGCAGGATTTATACAAGGTCAGCTCATAACTGCCCTGATTGTAGGAATAATGGAAACCGTAGGTCTCATGCTAATAAAAATGAAGTACCCGTTGGTCTTAGGAATGATTGGGGGGATTGCAAATATTATACCGTATTTCGGTCCCTATATCGGAGCTATTCCGGCAGTAGCAATTGCTTTGACAATATCCCCGTTGAAAGCTCTTTGGGTAGTGGCAGTGTTTTTAATAATCCAGCAGATTGAAAACAGCTTCATATCCCCTAAAATGATACAGGGAAAACTGGGACTGCATCCTGTGGCTACCATATTTGCGGTCCTAATCGGCGGTGAGTTTTTTGGTATCATAGGTATGCTGCTTGCTGTCCCTGTTATGGCGATAGTCCGGGTTTTAATTAATAAGGCTGTTGAGGCTATTGTTTGATTATAAGTTAGCCATATCTTGTCATGTACTGCAAAGTATTTTTCATCTCAACTGACATGACTGCTTATCCGATAAATGTTATAGGAAACTCAAAAGATAAAATCATATCGGGGGACACTATAAAATGGAACTATATAAGAAGATTGTAAACAGGCAGGAAAAAATCTCGGTTATTGGCTTAGGATATGTGGGGATGCCATTAGCGGTTGCCTTTGCTAAAAAAGTTGAAGTTATCGGCTTTGATTTGAATGAAAAGAAAATTCAGCTATACAAGCAAGGAAAAGACCCTACCAATGAGGTCGGAGATGAAGCTATTCAAATGACAAGAGTTGAATTTACAAGTGATGAGGCGATGCTGAAAAAAGCTAAATTTCACATAATTGCAGTACCAACACCTGTCAGGCAGGATAAAACCCCCGACCTGTCACCTGTGATCAGCGCCAGTACAACCCTGGGGCAAAATTTGACTAAGGGTTCAATTGTAGTATATGAGTCAACCGTATATCCGGGTGTCACAGAGGAAATATGCATTCCCATCCTGGAAAAAGAATCAGGTCTTAAGTGCGGGCCGGATTTCAAAGTCGGATATTCACCTGAAAGAATTAATCCGGGAGATCGTATAAACAGACTGGAAAACATAATAAAAATAGTCTCTGGTATTGATAAAGAGGCACTGGATGAGATTGCAAGCGTATATGAGCTGGTCATTGAGGCCGGGGTGCACCGCGCAAGCTCCATTAAGGTTGCAGAAGCTGCTAAGGTTGTTGAAAACAGTCAACGTGACATAAATATTGCTTTCATGAACGAGCTTGCTATGGTGTTTGACAGGATGAACATTGATACAAAAGAAGTAATTGATGCCATGAATACAAAGTGGAATGCACTGGGATTTTATCCTGGGCTTGTAGGGGGGCACTGTATAGGTGTTGATCCGTACTATTTTATTTACGAGGCTGAAAAGCTTGGATATCATTCTCAAATTATTCTCTCAGGCAGAAAAATAAATGACGGGATGGGCACCTTTGTGGCAGATGCTATTATAAAAAAGCTAATTTTGGCCAATAAGGTCGTTACAAAGGCTAAGGTAGCCATTCTGGGAATTACATTCAAGGAAAATTGCCCTGATACGCGAAACTCCAAGGTGGAAGATATAATCAAGCGATTGAGGGAATTCGGTATCGACCCGGCTGTTGTTGATCCCATAGCCGATGCTAATGAGGCAAAGCAGGAGTACGGAATTGATTTGGTTGAGCTTGACAGTATAAAAGATGCCGATTGTATTGTATTTGCCGTTCCCCATAAAGAGCTTAGGGCACTTACCTGGGAGCAGATTGACTCAATGTTTTGCAGCTGCAGTAATTGTGAAAAAATTATTATTGATGTAAGGAGTATTTTCGATAAGAAAGAGCTTGAGGCAAGGGGATATAGCTATTGGAGATTATAAGCAGAATGCAAATTAATATATATAGATGTTTTTTGTCGAAACATGTATAATAAATTAAGTAAGTGAGAGGTGTGTACATTAACTTTGAAATAGTCTACCATTTCTCGAATAAATATAATCTTCAATAAATGCTGAGGTGTTCTTATGAAAACCTTATTTAGTCTTTATCTGGTTCTTGCGGTTTCATTAGCTCAGTTTTTCGCTGCCTATTTTTTCTCAAAGGGCAGAACTAACTATTGGAAGGCATTCTCTGCCGTAGTTTTATGTGTCAGTATTTATTTGTTTGGTTATTTAATGATTGTTAATAGCAACAATTTGCATGAAATGATTTTTTGGAATCAGATTCAATATTTGGGATTGCCCTTTATTTCTGTACTATGGCTGATAGTGGCTCTTCTTTATACAAAAACAGTCTATTCCCTAAACACCCGGACAGCACTTTTACTTTTTTCTGTTCCTGTAATAACCTTTTTTATGCGGCTCACCAATTCCTGGCACCATCTTTTCTATACAAAATGGGAAGTAAGGCTGATCATTGGATATTATTCCTTATATATGGAAAGAGGTTTCTGGTACTATGTTAACATTTCTTATACCATATTGTGCTTGCTTCTTACGGTTGTCATTTACTTTATCGGATACTTAAAGAATAAAGCCGGCTATACCAAACCCCACTTTTTGGTTTTCTTATTTGCTTCTTTACTACCTTTCATTGGTATAGTGCTGATTCTTTTGGCTTTCGAAGGAAGGGGCATTGATTA
This sequence comes from uncultured Oscillospiraceae bacterium, assembly GCA_964587755.1. Classification (GTDB taxonomy): domain Bacteria; phylum Bacillota; class Clostridia; order Acetivibrionales; family DTU013; genus CAZPMC01. The sequence goes on along the minus strand of CAZPMC010000019.1, from coordinate 560 downwards.
TTCCGCTTTAATAATGCCCGTTTCTTTACTTACTATTGGATACGGCATATTAAAATACGATTTTTTGGAAATAAGGACTCTAGCCCGGGAAACAATCTTTGAAAACAACCTTACCGGTATGGTGGTACTGGGGCCGGGGAAAAGAGTGATAGACTATAATAAGGCTGCCGAGAAGTTTTTTGAAGCAATAAATATTCCTTTGAATAATTATCCCATAGAGTATATTCTCAACCGTGAGCCAAAGCTGTTGGAGGTTTTTGAAAGTGAGGCCAGCCGTGATTTTTCTATGGTGATAGATGGAGAAGAACGATTTTTTGAGATTGATGCGGTGCCCTTGGGAGATTCACACGATGGAAACACGAGAATTCTTAAATCCATACGAGATGTTACAGAAGAAAGGAAAATACAGGAGAAACTAAAGTATTTGGCTACTACAGATTCTTTAAGCGGTCTTTATAACCGGGCAGAATTTATGAATTTGGCTCAAAGAGAGTTTGCTTTGGCCAAAAGGAATAATGAAGAACTATCATTGTTGATTATGGATTTGGATAATTTTAAGA
>CAZPMC010000018.1:0-44854 GCA_964587755.1 uncultured Oscillospiraceae bacterium | reverse complement strand
GCGGGTATGAACCGCATGCTCTAGCCATCTGAGCTACGCCGCCAAGCAATACGCACGTCGTTTCACGCGCTTTTCTATTGTAGCAGATGAAGATACATAAAGTCAATAGAAAGTTTATTAAGAAATTATCTCCTTTTTAGTTCCTGTTCCTGGAACAGCCCTCGGGAATAAATAGAACCGAATTTTCAAATAAATGCATTGTAATGTTATTGTAATGGGTATATAATCTATATATTCGAAACGGAGGTGGCGGCATGGACAGTGACCCAGGTGGTAGTAAGCTAGAAATTTTCTTAATTGCGGGTTTATTTGTTATGCCGTTTTCTATGCGTTTTCGAAAATAGCATGACATATAAGCCCTCAATATGACATTTTCAGAAAGCGAGGGTGGTTAAAATGATTGAGATTTTAAAAACATCCAATGGGGAAGTAATCCATACAGATGTTATCGAAGATGGCGTATGGGTCAATCTTGTAAATCCAACCGAAGAAGAAATCAATAAAATAAGCAGCCAGATGAATGTTGAAATTGACTTTTTAAAGGCAGCTTTGGACGAAGAGGAAAGAGCCAGAATTGAAAGCGATAACGGTCAAACCCTTATAATCGTTGACATTCCAGTCGTAGAACTCCAAGACCATTCACATGTATATAATACTATTCCTTTAGGAATTATTATATTAAGGCATGCCATTATTACCGTATGCCTTAAAGAGGACACACTTCTTAATGACTTTATTAACAAAAGGGTTAAAACATTTCTTACCCAATATAAAACGCGATTTGTCCTTCAAATATTATTTAAAAACGCAACCAGATACTTGCAATACCTTAAGCATATTGACAAAACCAGTAATCAGATAGAAAAAGCATTGCACAAATCCATGAAGAATAAAGAGCTTATACAAATGCTAGGGCTGCAAAAAAGCCTTGTTTATTTCTCAACAGCCCTTAAGTCTAATGAGGTTGTGCTGGAAAAACTGATAAAATGTGAGAATATTAAATTTTATCCTGAGGATACAGAGCTTTTAGAGGACGTTATAATTGAGAATAAACAGGCTATTGAAATGGCCAGCATTTACAGCAATATTTTAACTGGTACCATGGATGCATTTGCATCGTTTATCTCAAACAACCTAAATATAGTGATGAAATTCCTGACATCGGTTACTATTGTAATGGCAATTCCAACAATGGTCTCCGGCTTCTTCGGAATGAACGTACCTTTACCGGCTAATTCCTTTTGGCTGATATTCGCATTCACTGCGATTTTGTGTATTTTAGCAGTGTTTTTCCTTTACAGAAAAAAGATGTTCTAAAGCCAAGAGCAAAACTTCTTAAAAAACAGGTAGCATGGTATATCCTCCATACTACCTGTTTATTGAGTCTTATTATCTCTCACACAGGTGACCTAAGCCATCATAAAAAAATTCGTCGTGCTTTCTTAAAAATCCCTGACTGTCATAGAATTCTTCGTCGTGTCGCCTTAATACTCCCTGATAGTCAAAATATTCTTCTTTCGGTTCACGGCTGATGCCCTCTGCGTCAAAGTATCTCTCACCGGGATTGCGTAAGTATCCTCGCCCGTCATGAAACTTCTCTTTTAGAGAATACAAGCCTTCATCACTCTTTCAAAAATCTTCATGCTACTTATCTTATCAGCATTCAGATTGATTATTAGATTATATTATATCATGAAAATCATGATTTATCATTTTTCATATGTCAGAATTGCTGTTTTTTCTTTAATCTTTCAGTTCTTCTGATTTCTGCAGCCCTATGTTCAAGCTTCTCCTGCTCTGTTTCCAATAAAAGTCCGCAAACTTCAACCGGTTTCCCATCGGTATCCACTGCCACGAATGTAATATACGCTTTGTTTGTTAATTTTCTCTCACCTGTCATGAAGTTTTCAGAAAAGACCTCTACAGCAACCTCCATAGATGTTCTGCCTACCCATGTAACCTTAGCCTTCAATATAACAATTTCTCCGGCTTTAATGGGGTGCTTAAAATCCACACTATCAATGGCAGCCGTTACAACTATTCTGTTACTATGCCTTTGTGCCGCCATTGCACCGGCAACATCAACCAAATGCATTAATTTGCCACCAAGCAAATTCCCAAGCAAATTAGTGTCATTGGGCAATACCAATTCAGTCATTTCGACCATTGATTCACGCGGCGATTTTAATTCCATCCTTTTCCCCTTCCGATATGCTAAATCCGTTTTTCAACAGAATAACACAAAGCTTTAGCTCGAGCAATAATTCCTATACAATATTTTCCTTAAGCCCGTTAAGATCATTTATTCTCACTGAAGACCTGTGAAAATCTATTAAGCCTTCATCCCTCATTCTACACATTTCACGGGATAAGGACGGGCGTGAAACATTGAGAAAATCAGCCATCTCATTTCTGTTCATTGAAAGCATGAAAGTTGATTCGCCATTATCCCCCTTTTGCTCCAGTAAAAATTTTGCGATTCTGCCCCTAATGCTTTTAATAGACAGGTATTCCAGTTTTTTGCTCAGCATCATAGCCTTCCTCGCCAAAATACCAAGCAGATTCATGTTGAGTGTCTGATGGCTAGGGCAGAGCTTCTCACACATTCCCGTTATCACCTCGGCAGGTATATACATAATAATACATTCCGTTTGCGCAACTATGGTAGCCGGCCATTTTCCGGTTTTTGTGAAAGCCGCCATCTCGCCGAAAATATCTCCTTGCTTCAAAATATCCAACATAGAGCTGTTGCCTTCGGAATCCTCCTTTAAAACCACAGCCTGCCCCCACATTAATACGCCCATTCCTTCGAAGTAATCACCTTGTATATTTGCAATTTCATTCTTGCTTATCTTTCTGATTTTCGGCCTTAGGCAATCCAACATTGTGGATAGCTCTTCTAAGGTCATATTTTCGAACAGCTTACATTTTTTCAAAGCGTCGCTTAGTATAGCATTGTTTAGGTATTGATGCATTACACCTTTCTCCATAATTTTCGTAACTATTGTTACAGACTACATAATTATATTATAATATAATTGTACCGTAATTTATACCGTAGAATTGAAAATTATAAAGGAGGCCAGTAAAAAATGAATGAAATGTTTTGTTTTCAGTGTGAGCAAACAGTAGGCGGAAAAGGTTGTACCAAGGTTGGGGTATGTGGTAAGAATTCAGTTGTTGCAAATGGCCAGGATGAACTTACAGCAGCGCTTATCGGTCTTTCAAGAGCTGTCGAAAGGGCCGGTAAATCAAGTAAACAGGCAGACGCATTAATAATGCAGGGACTGTTTACTACTGTTACCAATGTAAGCTTTGATATTGATAGAATAAAGGAAACAACTCAAGAAATTGAGGATGAAACGCAAAAACTCGGGGGTACAGAAAACTTCCCGGCGGACAAGCTTTGGTCAGGGGATCCCGACATTGTATCCCTTCGTTCGACACTTTTATTAGGACTTCGTGGTATGGCTGCATACGGCTGGCATGCATATGTTCTGGGCAAGGAGGACCCTGAGGTAACAGCTTGGTTCTATAAAGGAATGAAAGCTATTGGAGACGAACACACTGTTGATGAATGGCTTGAGCTTTTAATGGAATTCGGTCAAATAAACCTCAAGTGTATGGCATTGCTTGACGAAGCTAATACAAGTGCATATGGTCATCCCGTACCGGTAAAGGTTACTACCAATGTTGAAAAGGGACCTTTTATCGTTGTCAGCGGTCACGATCTTTATGATCTTAAACAGCTTCTTGAGCAAACAGAAGGAAAGGGCATAAACATATACACTCACGGTGAAATGCTTCCGGCTCATGGATATCCTGAGCTTAAAAAGTATGCTCACCTTAAGGGTAACTTCGGTACAGCATGGCAGAATCAGCAAAAGGAATTTGCAGATGTTCCTGCAGCATTTTTGTTCACAACAAACTGCCTCATGCCTCCAAGGGATTCTTACAAGGACAGAGTGTTTACAACTGAAGTTGTAGCATATCCGGGACTTGTTCATATTCCTGACAAGAACGGCAAAAAGGACTTTACACCTGTAATAAACAAGGCTCTGGAGCTTGGCGGCCGGGATGAAGACAAGCACTTTACAGGCATAAACGGTGGCGATGTTCTTACAACAGGATTCGCCCGAAATACAGTTCTCAGCGTAGCGGACAAGGTCATCCAAGCTGTTAAGGACGGAGCTATCAAGCACTTCTTCCTTGTTGGAGGCTGCGACGGAGCTAAGCCGGGAAGAAACTACTACACCGAATTTGTTAAAAAGTCTCCCGAGGACTCTATAATACTGACACTTGCCTGCGGTAAATACCGCTTCAACGACCTTGATATCGGTGAAATAGGCGGATTGCCGAGAATTATGGACATGGGCCAGTGTAACGACGCATATTCAGCAATACAGGTGGCATTGGCGCTTGCAAATGCATTTGAATGCGGCGTAAACGATCTTCCGCTTACACTCGTTCTCTCATGGTATGAGCAGAAGGCAGTATGTATTTTACTTACTCTTCTTGCCCTTGGGATTAAGAATATTTATGTGGGTCCTACACTTCCTGCATTCTTCTCTTCTAATGTACTAAATGTACTGGTGGAGAAATTTAGCCTGAAGCCTACAACTACTGTAGACGAAGACCTCAAGGCAATACTCGGATAAAGAGGCTCTGTGTCAATTGCTAGACAGGATCAAGTAAAATAGAACATTGATTTGCCCAGTGGACGACCATAAAAATGTTGTCCTCTGGGATTTATTTTGTGCTTTTTATCGCTTTCGTGCAAATCTTTGTGAAATAAGTTATGATTAAATAGCAGAATCTTTGATTTAACATAATGAGATATGCTGCAAAACATATGATTAATGAGGACATGCTTATGGGAAAAACACTTGTTTTAGCCGAGAAGCCCTCAGTCGGAAGAGATCTGGCCAGGGTTTTAAACTGCAATCAAAAAGGAAATGGCTTTCTCTCAGGAAGTAAATATATTGTTACATGGGCATTGGGGCATCTGGTAACCCTTGCCGATCCGGAAGTGTACAATGAAAAATATAAAACATGGAGCCTTGACACTCTCCCCATGCTGCCGAAAAAAATGGAGCTGGTGGTTATAAAGCAGACCGCAAAGCAATTCTCTATAGTAAAAGGTCTTCTTAGGCGGCCTGATGTCGACCAGCTTGTAATTGCTACGGATGCAGGGCGGGAGGGCGAGCTGGTAGCTCGGTGGATTATTATAAAAGCAGGCTTTTCAAAGCCCGTTAAGCGTTTATGGATTTCCTCCCAAACGGATAAATCCATTAAAGACGGCTTCAACAACCTTAAGCCCGGTCAGGACTACATCAACCTTTTTAAGTCAGCCCAATGCAGGGCTGAGGCTGATTGGCTGGTCGGGCTCAATGTAACACGTGCCCTGACCTGTAAGCACAACGCCCAGCTTTCTGCCGGAAGAGTACAAACTCCTACCCTTGCTATGATTGTTGAAAGAGAGAATGAGATAAAACGTTTTGTCCCAAAGGATTTCTGGACTATTAATGCAAATACAAACGCAAATGGTATTTCGCTTCACTGGCAGGATAAAAACGGCAGACAGACACGTTTTTTCAATAAACAGCAGGCTGAGAGTATTGTCTCGAGGATAAAAGGTAAAGATGGTACGGTTATTAATGTAAAAAAAGAGGCAAAGCAGGAGCAGCCCCCTTTAGCTTATGATTTAACAGAGCTTCAAAGGGATGCAAACCTTAAATACAATTACTCTGCAAAAAAGACGCTGGAAATCATGCAAAGGCTTTATGAAACACATAAAATAGTTACTTATCCAAGAACCGATTCCCGATATATAACAAGCGATATTGTCCCCACTCTTACCGAAAGGCTAAAAAGTATCTCAACGGGACCATATACCGAAGCCGTAACAGCGCTTTTACGGGGTGGAGTAAAGACTACAAAAAGGTTCGTTGACAATAGTAAGGTCACAGACCACCATGCAATCATCCCTACTGAGCAGTATGTCAATCTCGGAAATCTTGATTATGATGAGAGGAAGATTTTTGAATTGATCGTCCGTCGCTTTATCGCTGTCCTCAGCCCAGCACACGAGTATATGCAGACAACAGTACAGGTTGATATCGGCGGTGAAATCTTCACAGCAAAAGGCAAGATTGTAACAGCACAGGGCTGGAAAGCAATTTATGGCAATGAAGACTCGTCACAGGACTCATTAGATGAAGACCGTGTTCAAAGTCTGCCTGATATCAAAAAGAATGATAAGCTGAAAATCTCATCCATACAGCTCAACAATGGCAAAACAAAGCCTCCAGCCCGGTATACAGAAGCAACATTGCTTACTGCCATGGAGCACCCGGGGAAGTTTATTGAAAATGATGCCCTGAGAGAGGCTATGGATAAAACTAGCGGTTTGGGGACTCCTGCCACCAGGGCCGATATTATAGAAAAGCTGTTCAACTCCTTTTACATTGAAAGGCGTGGGAAGGAAATACACCCCACTTCTAAAGGCATCCAGCTTGTTGAAATGGTACCGGAGGACCTTAAATCCCCTGCGCTCACAGCAAAGTGGGAGCAGCGTCTCACATTGATAAGCATGGGAAAGGAGAGCCCAGACAAATTTGTAAATGAAATAAAAAGCTATTCCTCAAAGCTTGTTTCAGATGTTATTTCGAGCCTGGCCGTATTCAGGCATGACAATATGACAAGAGAAAAGTGCCCCGATTGCGGAAAATACATGCTAGAGGTCAACGGTAAGAAGGGGAAAATGTTGGTATGTCAGGACAGGGAGTGCGGCTACCGAAAAACATTGTCCATAATTTCCAATGCGCGCTGCCCTCAATGCCATAAAAGGATGGAAATCCGTGGCGAAGGCAAGGACAAGAGCTTCTTCTGTTTATGCGGCTATCGTGAGAAGCTGGAGGCCTTTAACGCACGTAAAGAAAAACAAGTAAGCAGAAAGGAAGTCAACAGATACCTCAGCCGGCAGGAGGATGAAGGTATAAACTCCTCACTGGCCGAAGCTTTGTCTAAATGGAAAAAATCATAGCAATTGAATATTGTATTGGCAGCAATCCTCAACCATATCATCAGGCCATAGGGAAGCCTGAACCTCCCCAATGTGGGCTTTGCTAAGATAGAACATGCATATTCTGGACTGTCCTATACCGCCTCCGGCAGTATATGGCAGTCTTTTTTCCAGAACATCCTTATGAAAGGGCAGCTCCTTGCGTTCCTCACAGCCTGCTATCTTCAGCTGTTTGGCAAGGGAATTCTCATCTACCCTGATACCCATTGATGATATTTCGAAAGCTTTGTTTAAAACAGGATACCAGAAAATAATATCTCCGTTAAGCTCCCAATCATCATAGTCCGGTGCTCTTCCATCGTGCTTTATGCCGGATTTTAAGACCCCGCCTATCTTCATTATGAAAACTGCTTTCTTTTCCTTGGCAATTGCATCTTCCCTCTCTTTAGGCGTAAGCTTGGGATAAATGTCTTCCAACTGCTGAGTTGTGATAAAAGATATTTCTTCAGGCAGATAGCGTAAAAGCTCGGGGTAAGCTTTGCAAACCAAATCCTCGGTTTTCTTGAATACTGAATAAATCTTCTTTACAATTTTTATAAGGGTTTCTTCGTTACGCTCCTCTTTCTCGAGAATAAGCTCCCAATCCCACTGATCCACATAGCATGAATGCAGATTATCCAGCACCTCATCACGCCTTATGGCGTTCATGTCGGTGTAAATTCCTTCTCCCGTGGTAAATCCATACCTTTTAAGAGCCAACCTCTTCCACTTTGCCAGGGAATGTACTATCTCAACCTTTCCTCCCCCTGCATCAGGCACATCAAAGGATACAGGTCTCTCGACCCCGTTCAAATCGTCATTTAACCCTGATTCCGGCCTAACGAACAACGGTGCGGACACCCTGGTCAAATTCAATTCCTTTGCCAATATGTCTTCAAAACTATCCTTTATCAATTTAATTGCAATTTCTGTATCTTTTATATTTAACACAGATTTGTAGCCCTCAGGAACAACAAGATTTTTCGACCTTATCCTCATTGCATCGCCTCCCCAGAAATATATAAAAAGATTATACCACTTTTGTCAAATGATAAGGAATTGTAACGTAATTTTAACATACTTTTTATTATAAAAGGGAAAACTACTGTCGAAGATAACAATAGATAAAAATGTTTTTGGAGTGATTTTTTATGGAACGATTCAATAACTATATGAACATGTTAGTAGAAATGATAGTTATGGCATTTATATATCTGATTATTCTTCCTTTCAAAATCATCTACAGCATCGGAAACAGATTAACCTCCAGGTGATGAAACAATTGATTCTTTAATACCTTTGTAGTATAATTCTATTTGTTCTTCTTGCCTTTAAAATTAGGGGGTATGACCTTGGTTTATAAAGCTGGCTGCAATTATTCCCCAATTCACGAAGGGTTTATGGAACAGGCTTTAAAGGAAGCAGAAAAGGCTCAAAAAAAAGGTGAAATGCCTGTTGGGGCGGTTATCGTTAAGGACGGTGTGATTGTTTCCCGCGGTCACAATGAAAAAGAAGCAAAAAATGACTCGACCCTCCATGCAGAAATGACAGCCATAAAAAGAGCCTCAAAAAAGCTTGGCTCCTGGCGGCTGACGGATTGCGACCTATATGTCACTCTTGAGCCATGCACCATGTGTGCGGGAGCTATCATACAGGCACGCATCAGAAATCTGTACATCGGCACATCGGACCTGAAAGCAGGAGCCGCAGGCTCGGTAATTGATGTTTTCAGAGTGAAGGAATTCAATCACCAAGTCGATGTGATATGGGGGGTACTGGAGGAAAAGTGCTCAGGCATCCTCAGGGAGTTTTTTAAAGAGCTGCGCCAGACAAAAAGGCAGGAGAAAACTGAATAAAATACGGAGAGGTATCGAAGTGGTCATAACGGGGCTGACTCGAAATCAGTTTGCGCGCAAGCGCACGTGGGTTCGAATCCCACCCTCTCCGCCAAATTTCGTCTGAAAAGCCTGATTTATCAGGCTTTTCAGCATTTCGTATTGGCGGTAAGGGGTATTTGCTATGAATGGTGTATCCGCTATCCTGACTTTGATTTGAGAGAGCATACGATAGGGCATATCCGTCTTCTGATAGAAGGGATTCAAGCCCCTACACTTTGCTCTGAAAACTGTTAATTTCAGGGGTTTAGCCAAAGCGTGGCCTTATCTTGTATCTGTGGTACATTAGCTTACAGAGTAGCGTCGCTGATATCATAATACCAAACACTAATCCGCATACTTATAATTCTGTCGGAAACACTAAATGCGGAGGTGTTTTCTATGGTATCCCGCAAATCAGTAATAACATTCGGCATGGTTGCAATTCCCATTGCCATGTACACAGCCACACAGGACAATGACATCCGTTTCAATCAACTGCACAAGGAAGACAACAGCCGTATCCGCTACAAAAAAACCTGCGCCCACTGCGGTAAAGAGATTAAGTCAGAAGACATAGTAAAAGGCTTTGAATATGATAAGGGAAAATATGTGGTGATAACAGAAGATGAAATTGAAAAGATTAAGACTGAAAAGGAGAAATCCATTCAAATACTCCACTTTGCACAACTAAACCAAATTTCGCCTGTCTACTACGACAGAACTTATCAGGCTGTCCCCGAGACAGGCGGCGAGAAGGCTTTTGAACTGCTTCGTGTAGCCTTGATGGGTGAGCAAAAAATAGCCATAGGTAAAGCTGTCATGGGAACGAAGGACACCCTAATGGCGATTATCCCCCGGGAGGATGGTATACTAATTTCCACAATGTTTTATGCCGACGATGTAAAGGCGCTTCAAAAGCAGTACTCTAAGCCGGAAGTCTCGGAAGCGGAGCTCAATATGGCTAAGCTTTTAATTAATTCGATGGATACGCCCTTTGACCCCACTCAATACAAAGATGAATACCAGACAAAACTTCAAGAGCTCATCGAAAGAAAAATCTCCGGTAAGGAAATTGTAGCAGCGGAATCAGAGAGCCCGGGCAAAGTGATTGATCTGATGGAAGCACTGAAGGCCAGTGTTGAAAAAGCAAAGGGGAGAACGGAAACAGCATAATCTATATGATTGAAAGATTGGATGAATACAAGCGAAAGAGAAATTTTGATAAAACCTTGGAACCGGAAGGAAGCACTGTGAGCTCCGGGAACCTTCTCAGGTTTGTTGTCCAGCATCATATAGCACGTAATGACCACTATGACCTTCGTCTTGAATGGGCTGGTGCTTTATTAAGCTGGGCAGTGCCTAAAGGGCCCTCCTATAATCCCAGGGATAAGAGATTAGCCGTGCAGGTTGAAGATCACCCTCTGGAATATAGCAACTTCGAGGGGACAATTCCGAAAGGCGAATATGGCGGAGGAGTAGTGATGTTGTGGGATGAGGGCACTTGGGAGCCTTATTCTGGTGTGGGAGAAGGACTCGAAAAAGGCTCTCTTAAGTTTACTCTGAAAGGAAGAAGGCTAAAGGGAAAATGGGCACTGGTGCGGATAAAAGCGAAGTCCGGCGACACAAAGAATAATTGGCTTCTGCTCAAGGAAAAAGACCAGTTTGCACTGACCGATGACGGTATATCAGGGTTTACCACCAGTATCCGCACCGGACGTACCATGAGCGAGATTGAAAAAGGTGAAGCTGATAAAGTCTTGCTTAACCCCTTTGACAGAGTTGATGTACAGCTCGCTAAGCTTGTAAATACTGTCCCGGAAGGCGAAGATTGGCTTTATGAGCTGAAATACGACGGATACAGAATCATAGCATTTGTGGAAGGCAATAGGGTCCGGCTTATAACCAGAAATGGGCATGATTTTACAAACCGTTTTAGAACTATCGCCTCTTCCCTGCTTGATTTGGCTGGAGGAAGAGCAATGGTGCTCGATGGCGAAATGACAGTTACAGATGAGTCCGGCAAGACGGATTTTCAAGCTCTCCAAAATTTCATGAAAAAAACCCAAGCCCAGAATCTCACCTACATTATTTTTGATCTCCTGGCGCTAGATGGCAATGATTTGCGAGAACAGCCCTTAATTCAAAGGAAAAATGCTCTTTTTGATTTGATGAAGGACACTCCTAAAAACCTCTACTATAGCAGACACGTAGCCGGAAACGGAAAAGAGAGCTTCAAAGCCGCCTGTAAATTGGGTATGGAGGGTATCATCGGCAAAAAGGTTGATTCCTCCTACAGCGGAACTAGAAATGGAGATTGGATAAAGCTAAAATGCGATAAAAGGCAGGAATTTGTCATAGGTGGATTTTCCCTCACAGATAAAAAAACAAGTGGGGTAAGCTCACTTCTACTTGGCTATTACGACAACAACGAGCTGATATTTACCGGCCGTGCCGGTACCGGTTTTAGCAGGCCGGTTCAAAAGGAACTGGCTATGAAATTTGACAGCTTAAAAAGAAGCTCTTCTCCTTTCAAAAACCCGCCTGTCCCTAAATCTAACGAAAATTTCACCTGGCTTGAACCAGAGCTTGTGGCAGAAATAAAGTTTACAGAATGGACAAAAGAGAACCTCTTAAGACAAGCCAGCTTTAAAGGGCTCCGGGCAGATAAAAACCCCAGTGAAGTAAAAATGGAACAAGCTAAAGAACCGGCAGAAGAAAGCAAAATTCCGGAACCACCTGAAGAATCGGAGGAAACAATGGAGCAGGATTATAAGGAACAGAAAAATACTGAACAGAACAATGAGAATATCATAATTGCAGGAGTAAAAATTACCAGCCCTGATAAAGTAATGTTTGAAGATCCCGAAATCACAAAAGCTGATGTGGCTCGTTATTACGCACGAGTTTCCAAGCGTATGCTCCCCTATTTAAGCAATAGAATTTTAAGCATTGTGCGCTGCCCCAAGGGAGTGTCTCAATCCTGCTTTTATAAAAAGCACCCCGGTCCGAGCAGCAAGGGAATTGTCACAATTCCTGTCCCCGGTGATAATGAAGATGCTGAAGAGTATTTCTACATTGAAAATGAGCTTGGACTTATATCAGAAGCCCAAATGGGCACACTGGAATTTCATATTTGGGGAAGCCGGGTGGAAGACCTCGAAAAACCGGATATAATGGTGTTTGATTTGGACCCGGATGAGGGAATGGAGCTTGATACGGTGCGTCAGGGTGTGCGGGATTTGAAGGGAATTTTAATGGAACTGTCTCTTAATTCATATCTCAAAACCAGCGGAGGAAAGGGATACCATGTGGTTGTCCCATTAAAGCCCAGTGTATCGTGGGACGTTTTTCGTGACTTTGCACGGCGGGTTGCCGAGGTTATGGAAAGTAAATGGCCTGAGCGCTATACAAGCAATGTAAGAAAAGCAAAGAGGACTAACAGGATATTCATTGACTGGATTCGTAACAGCCGTGGTGCCACAAGTATTGCCCCTTATTCCATCAGAGCGAGAAAAGGTGCACGAGTGTCCATGCCTATCTCGTGGGATGAACTGGATACGGTTGCTCCTGATGGTATTAATATGAAAGAAGCCCTTTTAAGAATCAGCGGCAATGACCCATGGAAGGGTTTTTTTGAAAATCACCAGCTGCTTAAGTAAAGAAGGGAAGCAAAAAGAACGTACCCTTTGCTTTCTCTTGCATTAAATCAGTTCAACCCAAGTCCCTCTTTTTATATATTTCATGGGCTGCCAGGAAGCTAGATGCAATAACGGACAGTCCGATGATCCACTCCTTCACACTTATTCCATTAGTAAGTACTTTCCGGGCTTTAATCCATTCCATCGGTGAAATTTCGGACAAGAAGCCTAACTCGCTTACTATGACACCCATAATCCCCAGAATATAAGTGCCGAAAACAACTGCCATTACAATGCCGGAGGAGCCTTTGCTGCCCTTTATCAAGGATGAGAACAGCATACCCAGGGCCATGAAAACAAAACCGGCAAACATCACTGCTCCATATAATCTCCCCAGCTCCTCAATGCTTTTAGCAAAGCTGTATTCACTAAATGAAACGTATCCGGCTACAGTGAAAATGTATAGCTCAACATTCAGCAGGAAAAAAGATAAAGCCGTTGCCAGAGTTTTTTGAACATAAATTCTGCTCCTTGTAATTGGTTTGCTGTAAAGAAATTCGATAGTGCCGTCGGTTTCTTCTTTTACAAGGGAATTGACTGCCAACTGCATCACGAAAACCATTATTGCCAACGACGTGAATTGAAGCAAATATCCAAAATAATTCGTAATTACCGTAAAATCAGCCATTTCCGACAATCCCAGAGCTTCAAGTAACATCGGGTCTATTCCCTCCAACTTTGCACCTGCAAGCTCCTTCATCCCTTCCGTCTGCATAGAAGGGAAAAAGGCAAGCATTAAAAATGTGATTGCGCATAAAGCGATGGTCCATTTCAGTGTGCTCTTCCAGGTGTTTTTTAACTCAAGCCAGAAAACATTCATCTTAGCCCCTCCCCCTCATAAAGATTCATAAAACGCTCCTCAAGCCTCTCATTTTCTATAGTGAAATCATCAGGCTTTGCTTGCTGAAGCAGTTGAAGAAGAGTAAAACTATCCCCTTGAAAACTGTAGACTCTCATTGTCCCTTCTTCCCCTATTTGTTGAAGGCCATCGTGATTGATACCCTGTCCTCCCCATATTGTTACAATTTTCTGAGGCCGCCCGATATCCTTTAAATCAGTTATTGCCAGAATCTTTCCCTGCTTTATAAAAGCAACTCTGTCGCAATGCTCCTGAACCTTGCTGAGATTGTGGCTGGATAAAAGGATTGAAACTCCCTGGGAGCTTTGATTTTTCAACTCTGAAAACAATCGTTTCTGAATCATAGGGTCAAGCCCGTTAGTCGGCTCATCAAGAATCAGGACTCTTGGTTTTGGTGCAAGGGCACAGACAATTGCTGCCTTCTTCTTATTGCCAGTTGATAGCTCATAAAATTTCTTGGTATCATCAAGCTCAAAAAGTTTACAAAGCCTTTGAGCTTCCGAATCAAATGAGCCTTCATAAAAACCGTTATTCACCTTAATCAGTTCCTTAACCGTCATGTCCTCATACAACCTGACATCCGCCGGAACATAACCTGTAAACTTTTTTATCCTGTGGCTTTCTTTTACTGCGTCATGCCCGCAAATGGAGGCTTTTCCTGAGGTAGGGAAAATCAGATTCATAAGGACACGTATAGTCGTTGACTTTCCGGCCCCGTTTGGCCCGACAAAACCGAATATTTCACCCTCCCTCACAGAGAATGAAACATCCTCAACTCCCATGTGCTTGCCATAGTATTTCTTCAGATTAGCAATCTCAATCGCATCCATTTTCCTTACACCGCCCTTTGTCAAAAATTTAAGCATGGTGAAAAAGCAAATCGCACTGCTCCTTTATCTTCATTTCGTTAAAATATCTGTTTTCACGAGGTATCCACTCTTCAATGAATCTCTTATGCATAGTAGGTCCTTCCCGTTTAAGTATACGTTCGCTTTGCTCTTTTTCTTCAACATGCAAAAAGATCTTCAGATTATAATTGTCCCTTAATAACGGATGCATACTGTATGAGCCTTCCACAATATTAACATCCTTTGGAGCTACATTTACTGTATGAGAAAAGTCATTAATGCTGCAGTCAAAAACCTGGTAACTGAATTGGCTGCCACTTTTAAGACCTTCGATTACTTCATTTTTAAACCGAATATAGTCAACATTCCCCCCTACCTCGTTCAAGCGCTCAAAAGTCCTGAGCTCAGGTGTAAGAAAGAAGTTGTCCATATGGAATATATTGCAATCATACACATCGCCTATTATGGCTGCCAGTGTGCTTTTCCCCGCACCGCTGTTGCCGTCAATGGCTACATTTACCTTGCCCACTGATCCCAGCAAAGCGTCAATCCTTAAAAACACTTCAAAAAAGTCCCGGTAGAAAGAGCTTACAATGCGGTATGCAGGAGAGTAAGCCTTTCTATAAGCTTCACTGTGGCTTACGGGAGGATAGCCTTTATTTTTGTAATCCTTAAGGTAAGCCGTAATCTCATCAAGTGAGTAAGGAAGCTGCCCATCCTTTAAGCATTGTATAAGAATGTCCAGCTTCTCTTCAAAGCCTTGGACACTTCCACAGACTGAATTTGCAGTATTCACAAAAAACCGGTTTAGCGTTCTGATATTAAGATCCGTGTGCTTTAGGAAAGCTAAATTAAACCTGCAAAGTCCGTTTCCAATATCCTCAAAGACCTCACTTTTATCTCCGCATTTCCCGGAAACAGAAAAATGCCGCTCTATATGACGGCATTCCTCTTTAAGCCTATGCAGGCTGTCTTCTTCATTTTTAATAATATGGCCGCCGGCAAACTCATTTTGATATATCAGCTTAACCATATCCTGAATCTGCATCTTGGGACGGCAGGCAAGATGCTTTATCAATAATTCCCTCATGCCCTCTACACCTTTTCAAGCAGCTTTGCTCTAGACAGTGCTATAATAATAATCGGTATTATAACAATCTGGATAACAATACCTGGTACCGCATTTATAAATGCACCTGCCATAAACATTTCCCAAGTAAATGCCGTTGCACTGAACCCATATATAAAGTAGCTTGCAATTCCCCAAACAATTCTTCCACAAATCATTGAAACAATCAAAGACAGATATATGGACACATTCTTTTTAGGAAGGAGTTTGTACATGAGACCTGCAACAAATCCATATGTAGCTAACTCAAATGCCATTGCAACAGCAGTCGGTACCATTGGAGGCATTCCAAGTAATGCGCTCCTAAAAAGCGGCACAATAAATCCGACAACTAAACCATAAGGCCATCCACACACATATCCGCAAATCAAAACAGGGATGTGCATAGGTAAAAGCCTGCTGCCAACACTAGGGATCTGGCCTGTTAAAAACGGCATTACAAGCCCCAGTGCAATAAACAGTCCTGATAAAACAAGCTTCCTTGTTGATAATTTCTTCATCCGTTTTGTCTCCGATAAGTATTTTTTATCAATTATACTATTTTAAAATTAAACTCTCAATAGCTCGCCCTCAGGATTTGGCAGTTCTTTTATTTCTATTCTGTTTAAATCACAATAGTATTCCAAGAATTTCTTCGCCAGCTTCTTCTCTTTCGGGTCTGATTTTAACGATATGATATCCTTTAACATCTGGGCAACCCATATATTATCAAGATATCTGTATTTCCCCGCGTTCCATGTAATTCTGTTGGGATATTTGTCATTTCTATAATAATTCCAAAACAGAATTTTCTTTGATTCTTCGGGTGTAAGCTGAATCCTGTATTCCGGATGGGCAGATATGATTCCGTCCTCACAAAGCTTTCCGATAAAGTCGTCTTTCACCATATAAAGGCCGAGAATACATCTCTCCTTCTCTGGGGTGCCTGACTCCCTTGAGGTAAAAACGCAAGCGCTGTTTTTGTTTAAGCGGTTCATTGTGGCTATCTGACCTTTTTTACTGCCGCTTTTTATAAATCCCGTTGTAACCTGCCAGTCCACAAAAACCCTGCTCTGCTCTTCTTCATCACACCAAAAGGCAGCCTGTGAGCTGGGATGAATTCTAAGATTTTTTAATAGCTTCTCTCTATGGAGAAGGCGCAGTATTTCTTCCTGCCTTTCAATCTTTTCCTGCTCAAGCAGAAGCTCTTCCTTTTTAAGCTCCTCTTCCCTTGCAGCCTTCAGCTTTTTAACTGAGCTGGCAGCTCTTTTATCAATCAATGTAAGATATGTTCCGAATGCGTCAGGAAAAACAAACCTTTTGTTGCCCGATGCAAATTGAATCTCTATGCAAGAGTCTGAGAGTTCAACAATATTTCCCTTTCCAAAATGCTTATGCATTACTTCCTTATTAATTAAATTCATATAAATACTCCTTCACAGTTAGTTGACAGCAATATAAAAACCGCGACATGACTCCCCGCAAATTGCTTCGGAATCTATGATACGGTTCTAAATTATTTTAACACAATATGAATTTAAATGCAAATTTTATATTGACAATATTAAGCCTTTACTATATAATATTTGCTCTTTAGCATCCCTATTTGTTATCTTTTTTAGTCTCTGGTAGCCCTTCCGGGTGTAGCTCACAACTTGACAACAATTATGATAGTGATAAAATAGACCCGTCGAGTAGCACGTTGGAGAAATTCATAATGAAAAAAATACTATCGTATCTTCGGCCCCATTTACCGGTTATTATACTTCAATTTTTCATAAAGTTCAGCGGCACTATAGTAGAGCTATTTCTGCCATGGATGCTATCAACAATTTTAGATGACGTAGCGCCTACAAAGGATATCAACAAAGTGCTGTTGTGGGGTGGACTCATGCTTCTTTGTGCGGCACTTGCTCTTGTAGGAAACGCTGTTGCCAACAGAATGGCGACTAAATTCTCCCGTAATACTATTCTAAAAATCCGGCATGACCTTTTCGAAAGAATTTTATATCTGTCCTGCAGTCAAACCGACCAGTTCACAACCTCTTCCCTTGTCTCACGGCTGACTGCCGACACATACAATGTCCATCACATGATAGATAGAATGCAAAGACTCGGAATCCGTGCCCCCATATTGCTTTTAGGCGGGATTATAGTCACTTTGACCCTGGAGCCTGTGCTGACACTTGTTCTTATCGGCACATTGCCTTTACTTGCATTGGTTGTGTGGTATGTCTCCGGAAAAGGAATTCCCCTTTATATGCAGACGCAAGCCGCTCTTGACGTTCTTGTGCGCAAGGTGCAGGAAAACATGACAGGTGTACGCGTCATAAAAGCATTGTCAAAAAGTGAGCTTGAGAAGGAGAAATTTGACGAGGCCAATAATGATATGGTAAAAAGAGACCGACGGGCGGGTTTGCTTATGTCTGTTACAAACCCCGCAATGAATCTGTTTCTCAATGTTGGTCTGACCCTCGTTATTGTTGTCGGAGCTTTCCGGGTAAATGCAGGCTTATCTCAAACCGGAAAAATCATCGCATTTTTAAGCTATTTTACAATTATCCTGAACTCTCTTTTAAGCATATCAAGACTGTTCGTCATATATTCAAAGGGAGCTGCCAGTGCAAAGCGCATAGCTGAGGTGCTGGAAACACAGGAGGATTTGAAGACAGGTGAACCCGACCATGTGCCAAGCGAATATCACATTGAATTTAAAAATGTTAATTTCTCTTATAAGAAGGTTCAAAACAATCTGACCGATATAAGCTTTGCTCTGCGAAAAGGCGAGACATTAGGCATTATCGGGGCTACCGGAAGTGGGAAATCCACAATTGTAAACCTTCTTTTAAGGTTTTATGATACTGATTCAGGCCATATAAGGATATCGGGCAATAAAATCAGCAGCATACCTAAAAAGGAGCTGCATTCCATGTTCGGCGTCGTTTTCCAAAATGATTTTTTGTTAGCCGATTCAATCCGGGAGAATATAGATTTCGGTCGTTTCTTAACCGACTCTCAAATAAAAGCTGCTGCCAAAACTGCACAAGCAGACTTTATATATGAAAAGGAGGGCGGATTTTCAAGCCGGCTGACCGTTGGCGGAGCGAACTTAAGCGGAGGCCAGAAGCAAAGACTTCTCATTGCCCGTGCCCTGGCAGCAAATCCCGAAATGCTTATTTTAGACGACAGTTCCAGCGCATTGGACTATAAAACAGATGCTTCGCTCAGGAAGGCTCTCCTTAAAAATTTCAGCAATACTACAACCATCATTATAGCCCAGCGGATAAGCTCAATAATGCACGCTGACAAAATAATGATGCTGGATGACGGATGTATTGCAGGCTACGGCACTCACCAGGAGCTTTTGGATTGCTGTGAAGGTTACCGTGAAATATATGAAACTCAGATGGGGGTGGCTTTATAAATGTCAAGCAGCTCAGGAAAAAACCTCATTGCCAAGACCGCCTACATTTTAAAAAAACTGTGGAAGTATTTCTATCTGCACAAATGGCTGTTTTTACTGGCCTTTGTTCTTAGTATAGCAAGCAATCTGCTGGCTCTTGTAGGCCCTAAGCTATCAGGGTTTGCCATCGATGCCATTGAACCCGGTAAGGGAAAGGTCAATTTCTCTGTGGTGTATTACTATGCTGCTTTAATGATAGGCTTTTATATCGCCTCCTCACTTCTTAGCTATGCATTAGCAGCGCTAATGATTAAAATCAGCAGGAATATTATCTATCATATGCGCCGTGACGTATTCAACAAACTGGTGTCCCTCCCGGTCAATTTTTTTGACACTCATCAGACAGGTGATGTTATCAGTGTTATATCCTACGACATAGATACCATTAACGCCTCCTTGTCCAATGACCTGATACAGATGCTAACGAGCATCATTACTGTGGTGGGGTCGTTTTTGATGATGCTGTCTATTTCACCGAAGCTGATATTAGTGTTTGTCGTAACAATTCCCATATCGGTTCTGTTCACCCGCTTCCGTTCAAAAACAGTACGGCCTCTGTACCGCAAGCGCTCCGCAAAGCTGGGCGAACTCAACGGTTTTGTAGAGGAAATAACAAACGGGCAGAAGACAACCAAAGCATACGGACGTGAGGAAGTCTTTTTGGTGCGCTTCGATGAAAAAAACAAAGAAGCTGCCGAAGCCACTTACAGAGCTGATTCCTTTGCAAGCATGACAGGCCCGGCAGTAAATTTTATAAATAATCTGTCTTTAGCCCTTATCAGCGTTTTTGGCGCAATGATGTATATGGCAGGGAGTATCACACTTGGAAGCATCTCATCCTTTGTGCTGTACTCCCGCAAATTTTCAGGCCCCATAAATGAATTTGCCAATATAATAGGCGAACTGCAATCAGTCCTTGCTGCTGCCGAACGGGTTATCCGTCTTCTTGATGAAGAGCCGGAGCCTCTGGATTCAGATAATGCTCTTGAATTAATTGATACAAAGGGAGATGTAACGCTTACGAATGTAAGATTTGGCTATACGCCTGACAAAATAATACTTCACGACTTTTCTCTCGACGCCCCGCAGGGCACGGTAATTGCCATAGTTGGGCCGACCGGCGCGGGCAAGACTACTATTATAAACCTTTTGATGCGTTTTTATGATGTAAATTCAGGTACTATAAAAATTGACGGTCACAATATAATGAATGTCACAAGAAAGAGTCTGCGGCTGGCATATACAATGGTACTTCAAGACACATGGCTGTTTCACGGTACTATATTTGAAAACATTGCCTACGGGAAGGAGAATGTCACCCGGGAAGAAGTTATAAATGCTGCGAAGGCAGCTAAAATTCACAACTATATCATGTCCCTTCCCGATGGATATGACACCATCCTCACTGATAATGGCGTAAATATTTCAAAGGGGCAGAGACAGCTTCTGACTATTGCCCGTGCAATATTGATGGATTCCAAAATGCTTATTCTCGATGAAGCCACCTCAAATGTCGACACCCAAACAGAACGCAGAATACAAGGAGCAATGCTTCAGCTTATGAAAGGCCGGACCTGCTTCGTGATAGCACATAGGCTGTCCACCATACAAAATGCTGACCTGATACTGGTTGTCTCAGACGGCAATATCGTCGAGCAGGGAAACCACATTGAGCTTATGAGCCGGAAGGGTACTTATTACGAGCTTTATAAATCACAGTTCTGATGTATGTATTTTATACATGTATTTTTATTTGTATAATATGGTTGATGACTGTATTGTGGAAATAATCCTATACTAAGTAAGAGTATTAAATAAGATGCAGTAAGTAAGAATCAATTATTAATAAAGAAGCAAAGCATAGGAAAGGGTGATAAAATGGCAGAGATATATTTAGCCGGAGGCTGCTTTTGGGGTGTTGAAAAGTATATAAAGCTTATTCGGGGTGTCCTTGACACACAGGTTGGCTATGCCAACGGCAAAACTGAAAACCCAACTTATGAGGAGGTTTGTCGCAACAACACAGGTCATGCCGAGACGGTAAAAGTGGTGTATGACCCGGAAGTCCTTAAATTAGAGATTTTATTGAGCTTGTACTTTGATGCAATAGACCCCACATCTTTGAACCGTCAGGGCGGCGATGCGGGCGTGCAGTACAGAACCGGCATTTATTATACCGACATCAACGACCTGAAAATTATTAATCAGGCTTTTGAAGAGCAGCAGAAAAAGTATGACAAGCCCATTGTCACAGAAGCTTTGCCTCTCGAAAACTTTTATACTGCCGAGGAGTATCATCAGAATTATTTGGATAAAAATCCTGCTGGCTATTGCCACATCGGACATAATCTGTTTGAAAAGGCTGCCCGGGCGAATAGATAAACTGTATTTCAGACAGTATTTTCTTAACTGTAAATTATAAAAGTGCCCGGATGAATCCGTGCACTTTTTTATTTCTTACTCCGTATACAGGCTTTTCAGAAGCTTTATTTCCCCGGCATGCCCCTCTGAGTCATTCGGAGTTTCAAGATAAAAGGGCAGATGGTGAAGCAGGGGATGGTTTATTATAGTTGCGATTGTTTCAAGCCCCAGTGCACCCTGCCCTATTTTTTCATGGCGGTCCTTGCGGCTATTGAAAGGGTTTTTGCTGTCGTTCAGATGGACTGCATAAAGCCTTTCAAGGCCTATTATTTTGTCAAACTCATAAAGCACTCCATCCAAATCATTGACAATATCATAGCCTGCGTCATAAACATGGCAGGTATCAAAGCATACGCCAAGCTTGTCACTTAATTCCACCCTGTCTATAATCTCTCTAAGCTCCTCAAAGGTGCCTCCAACTTCGCTTCCCTTGCCTGACATTGTTTCTAAGAGTACCATCGTGGTCTGCTCCGGCTTTAAGATATCGTTTAGAATCTCCGCAATTAATTCAATTCCCCTCTCCGTACCCTGTCCCACATGGCTTCCCGGATGAAAGTTGTAGTAGTTGCCCGGAGTGTACTCCATTCTCATCAAATCATCAGCCATAACCTCATAGGCAAAGGCTCGCACTCTCGCATTTGACCCGCAGGGATTCAGAGTATACGGAGCATGTGCCATTATCGGCGCAAAATTATTCTCCCGGGCTAATTTTAAAAATGAAGAAACGTCCCCCGCATCAATGTCCTTTGCTTTACCTCCCCGAGGGTTCCTGGTAAAAAACTGAAAGGTGTCAGCGCCTATTGAAAGCGCCTCCCTTCCTAAATGCTCGTATCCTTTTGAAGCAGACAAATGGCATCCTATATGAAGCATTAAAAGTCCTCCTATATCAATTATCAGCATATATGCAATTATATTTTCGTATTATCTATACCCATAGACAAGCCTCGTAAAGTAAAACTTAAACAAAAGTGCTCTTTGTTTACCAGACTATTCGCCATGAGCCACCCTCCACAAATAAAGCGAGGCTACTGAGCCATAGGGAGAATAGCGGGCTCTGTATATGTTAAACTGCTCCCGCGTGAGCTCTTCCAAGCCGTACAGCCTGCACATGCCTCTTCGGATGGCAATATCACCCCAGCTTACAATATCAGGCCGCTCCATTGAATTAATCAAAAGCATTTCAGCAGTCCATCTTCCAATTCCGTTGAGTGCGGAAAGCCTCTTAATCACTTCCTCATCAGACATGTTTTTTAGTTCCTCAAGATTTAACTCGCCGCTTATGACTTTTTCAGCAATTCCCCTTATATATCCAACCTTACGCAGCGATAATCCGCATTCCTTCATTTCCTCAACAGTATGTGCCATAATGTTGCGCGGACTTATTTCTCCTAATCTGCTTTGCAATCTTGCAAATACTGTAGCTGCAGCCTTTAAGGATATCTGCTGGCTCACAATTGACCGAACCAAAGCAGTAAATAAGTCAGGTATTACAACCCTTTCGATTTTTCCTATCCTGTCAATAGCGGCTCCAAGCTTTTTATCTGCTTTTTTAAGATAGTTAATCTGGGTTTCACCGTATTCAAACAATTTAGTTTCAATATAATTTTTTTCCATCAACACTTCTCCGTTCCCATCTTCATTTTAATATTGCAGCTTTACATCACATCATCAAAATAACATCAAATTAAGTTTAGTATTGCGTTCTGACATTGCAGTCAATATTGCGTTTTATATTTGAGCTTATGTATAAGTATAACAGGTTGCCGCTCCTTCTGCTATTAATTGGCCAGGTTCTTTTTCCGGTCTTATCCAGCTTTATCCTGCAGAATGTTTACGCACTTGACGGCCTCGAATTAAATAGTATATTATCGAATAAACAAAGCACCAATACAAAAAATGCCGCCTCTTCACTGCCTTTTCATGATAGTGAGTGTGTAGGCGGTTGATGAATGATTTCGGCTGATAAAGGAGTTGGAAAAATGGATTCATGGAAGATAGAAACCAAATGTCTACAGGAGGGGTACAAACCCGCTAACGGAGAAACCCGTGTGCTTCCCATTTATCAGAGCACCACATATAAATACGACTCGACAGAGCACGTAGCTGATCTATTTGACTTGACCGTTGACGGCCACATGTATACTAGAATCAGTAACCCCACTGTTGCAGCTGTTGAAAATAAAATTGCCTCCCTGGAAGGCGGTGTCGGAGCTCTGTGCACTTCTTCGGGACAGGCTGCAACAATGATTGCTATAATGAACATATGCCAATCAGGGGATCATATAGTTTCCTCAAGCACAATATACGGTGGAACCTTTAACCTTTTTGCCGTAACCCTCAAGAAGATGGGTATTGATGTGACATTTGTCGATCAGGACAGTACAGAGGAGGAACTGCAAGAGGCTTTCAAGCCCAACACTAAAGCCCTTTTCGGCGAGTCAATAGCAAATCCTAAAATAAGTATCCTGGACATTGAGAAGTTTGCCCGCATTGCTCATAAAAACGGAGTCCCTTTGATTGTAGATAATACCTTTGCTACTCCTATACTTTTGAGACCTATCGAATACGGCGCGGACATTATTGTCCACTCAACTACCAAATACATGGACGGGCACGCTACAAGCGTTGGCGGCGCAATAGTCGACTCGGGGAACTTCGACTGGGGTAACGGCAAATTCCCGTTTATGATACAGCCCGATGATTCATACCACGGTTTAATTTATACAGAAGCCTTTGGTAAAGCGGCGTATATAACAAAAGCAAGAGTTCAGTACATGAGAGATCTGGGCAGCTGCATGAGCCCTATGAATGCTTTCCTTACAAATATAGGTCTGGAAACTCTGCACCTTAGAATGGAAAGGCATTGCGAAAATGCAGAAAAGGTAGCCTCATATCTTTCAAGCTGTGACAAAATTTTATCCGTCAGCTACCCTACTCTTAAAAATGATAAATACCATGAGCTGGCTAAGAAATATCTGCCGAAGGGCTGCTCAGGCGTAATATCCTTTAGAATAAAGGGAGGCAGAGAGACCGCAGTCAAGTTTATGGACAAACTAAAGCTTGCCACCATCGTAGTTCATGTGGCCGATGCCAGGACTGCCGTACTTCACCCTGCTAGCTCCACTCACAGGCAGCTCAGCGACGAACAGCTCTTTAAAGCCGGCATCGAGCCTGATATGATTCGTTTATCTGTAGGCATAGAAAATGTAGATGATATCATTGAGGATCTCCGCCAGGCACTAGAAGATTAAGAGCTTGTAAGGTTATGGCTTGAAAGATTGAGTACTTTTAAGATCGAGTGCTTGCAATTTGACAAATAAAACACAGCAAGCGTGAAGCTTTTGTAGCCACAGCAGTCCGGGGGCAGCCCTCCAAGGTTTCACGCTTGATTTATGGCCTAATTTGGGAACATTGTGAAACGGAAATTTCATTGACAACCACATTCAACTATTGTAGAATAGAAAAGCGGTTTTAAGACTATGCTTTTAAGGTTGGTCATATGGGGAAATGCTTTAATAGATGTGGAGAGTTCGCCTAGTCCGGTCGAGGGCGCATGACTGGAAATCATGTATACCCGCAAGGGTATCCAGGGTTCGAATCCCTGACTCTCCGCCAAAAAACAAGGGTTGTAGCGATTTCGCTATAACCCCTTTTTTATTGATTTGCTGGCAAACCTTAGTAAAATTATCCAAGAAGTTTACGAAAGACTGTATGTCAATAAGACGCCCACATCGGGCTCAATTAGAACCGATAAAGAGAACAGACCAATGCCTGCTTTATTCTAAAAATCCATCGTAATTCCCAGTGCACTTTTAATTAACCCTGCAAGCTATCTCGTTGGTAAGAATCCTATCAATAAAATCATCATAGCTTTCACCGGCTCTTTTGGTGATGCAGTCTAAAACCTCTATTATCTCCTCTGAAAAGCCTTCTCTTCGAAGGTCATCAAATGTCATGTCTGAGTCTTCGATGACGTCGTGTAGTACAGCACAAATCCTCTCAATTTCGTTGTCCTGTGTCAACATTACTCTTAGTGGATGTAGTATATACGGTGCTCCGGCTTTATCTACTTGTTCCTTATGAGCACGATTTGCCATTTCTATGGCTTTGTTAAGCACCACTTTCCTCCTTCTGTCTCCTTATTGCGATTCTTAAAATTTTTTATTTTGACGAATACTCATGAAGCAATCTCGCCTTCATATCCCATAGAGGCTTTGACAAATCAACATAGTATTTATGAGGATTTTCGAACCTTCTGACCTCGTCCCACAAAGCATTAACCTGCTCTTTACAGTAGCTCTTTATCTCCTGTAATTTCGGGCTTTCATATACACAGGTCCCCTTCTCGAAAATCCTAATTAGAAGCTTTTTAGCGATAAAGTTCATAACAGTCTTCCTTTTCCATGTATATTCAGGGTCGAATATTTCATAAGGCTCACTTTCATCTATTGTCTCATCTCTGGTGGTGAGCACATCTGCAATCGCTTTTCCACTTTCCTTGTCAAAAAGCCTCCAAACCTGTTTAAATCCCGGATTGGTTATTTTCTCTACATTTTCGCTAAGCTTTATTTTAGGAATCACCTGGCCATTTTCTTCAACTGCTACCAGCTTGTAGACCCCACCAAACACAGGCTCTGACTTGGAAGTGATTAAGCGTTCTCCGACACCAAATAAATCAACCTGTGCTCCCTGCAAAAGAATATCCTTGATAATAAATTCATCCAATGAATTTGATGCAACAATTTTACAGTCATGGAATCCTGCTGCATCCAGCATCTTTCTGGCTTCCTTGGAAAGGTATGTGATATCACCGCTATCAATCCTTATCCCCTTGGGTCTAAATCCTCTCGGAACTACTTCTTCATTAAATACTTTAATGGCATTAGGCACACCGGATTTCAACACATTGTAAGTGTCTACAAGAAGTGTACAATTATCTGGATAGATTTTTGCATAAGCACGGAAAGCATCTAATTCGGTCGGGAACATCTGAATCCAACTATGGGCCATTGTGCCGAGAGCTGGAATATCAAATTCTTTCTCTGCGATTGTACACGCCGTTCCAATACACCCACCAATGTATGCTGCCCTTGCGCCATAAATGGCTCCATCATATCCATGGGCCCTTCTCGAACCAAACTCCATAACATCTCTTCCATGGGCAGCCCTGACGATCCGGTTTGCCTTTGTGGCTATTAAACTTTGATGGTTTATTGATAGAAGAAGCATTGTTTCAACAAACTGTGCTTCGATAACAGGTCCTCTAACAGTTACTATAGGTTCATTAGGGAATATGGGGGTTCCTTCAGGTATAGCCCATACATCACAACTGAACTTAAAATTCTTAAGATACTGTAAAAAATCTTCACTGAATATGTTTTTGCTCCTCAGATACTCAATATCTTCATCCTCAAACTTAAGATCCTTCAGATATTCTATGAGCTGCTCGACTCCAGCCATTATTGCAAAGCCGCCATTATCAGGAACCTTTCTAAAGAACATGTCAAAATACACGATTTTATCTTTAATTCTATTATTCCAATATCCATTTGCCATGGTTAATTCATAGAAATCCATCAGCATTGTCAAATTCATCCGACTCATTTATTCCACTCCCTGATACCACGTTTTTTAATACATTACTTTAATCTATCAACCACTTCAATTCCGTTAATCATCATACTATATAGTGCCGTTACATTCATCAGATCTCCATTATGCAATTCAAGATCATAGGTTTCAACCCCGTTTATGGGCACAATAATCCTTACATTTTTATTCTGCATATTAAACCAAGTCTTAAGCGTTACTGCAAATTGCTGTATGCAGATATCGGTACAACAACCGGTAATAATAAAGGTATCTATTTGTTGGTTTCTCTCGAGCCATTGCTGAAATGCTTTTTCTAGAAATCCATTAGTTGAGTTTTTAGGAATAAGAGAATAACCTCCGACATCCCTAATCTCATCAACTATTTCCGCTTCGCTGGTACCAGCCATGCAGTGTGTTGGATAAGAATCAAATTCCGGTGATTCTTTTGTGTGGTGGTCTGCAAAAGCAAGCTTTGTAATGTTCAATTTATCACATGCCTTTGACAATTCGACTATTTCAGGAATCAAGTCTTCCACTCTTTGGCTTTGCAATGCTCCTTCCCTGGCAAACCCATTTATCATATCAATTATTACAAGGGCTGTTTGTTTATACTGTAAGTCTTTCAATTCAATAACGGGGAGCTTTTCCAGCATATCAAATAATTCTCCAAGGGTACCAGTGCTTCTTTCTACAAATTCATTTTTATTTATCATTCTCATATTGATTTTCTCCTTTCACCACAATAATTGTTTAATATCGAAATGGAAATGTCCAAGATTATAATGTCCTTCCCAGAAGTTTCATAGTCTTCATATAATTATAGCATACTAAAATGCCATAAAATATTCCATTCGTTTCTGTTATCGGATATGCAATTAATGGGCTTTTTACAGACAGCACCGTATCCGTTACGCCAGTGTTTTGGGTTTTGCTAGGTCTAATGACTGTAAAAGTTTGAGTCCATAAGCCGCTCATGCTAAAATGTAATCATAAGACTAGGCATAAAATTTAGGAATTTTCGGAATATTCATCTTAAAGGAGACGTTTAAATAATGGGATATAATATTGGCTTTATCGGCACCGGCGTTATAACCTCTGCGCTTGTTACAGGCTTTTGTTCCTGTAAAGACTTAAATCACAGGATCTATCTGTCACCGCGAAATGCCAAGCGGGCTGCCAATCTTGCAGAAAAATTTGAAAACGTGACAGTGGCAAGCTCTAACCAAGAAGTTATAGACAAATCCGAATGGGTGGTTCTCGCGGTAATCCCTAAATATGGGGAAGAAATCATCCGTCCGCTATCGTTTCGGGAAGATCACCGCATAATCAACCTGATGTCAGATCGCAAATTGCCGGAGATAGCAAGCTGGATAGGCAAAACCCGGACGCTGGTCCATGTAGTTCCCCTGCCCTTTGCGGCTATGAGAATCGGCCCTGTTGCCATTTACCCCAAAGACAAGGACACAGAAAATCTATTTGCCCCTCTCGGAGAAATCGTCGCAGTGGATGATGTTAAACGCATTGAGGCTTTAGCTGCCATAACTGGGCTTATGAGCTCATATTATACTTTGCTGTGGGAAATAGTGAAATGGGGCGTAAGCGAAGGACTTTCAGAGAGGGAAGCCACTAGCTATACAGCAGCTTTTTTCGAAGCGTTATCATCTAGAATCCAGCACGCCGACGACGGAGAACTCAGCCACCTTGCAAATGAGATGACTCCTGGTGGGCTAAACGAAATGGCACTGCTTAGTATTAAAGAACACAGAGGGTTCCAATGCTGGATAAATGCACTTGAACCCGTCGTTGCCCGGCTAAGGAGGAAGGAGCCTTAGAATTCAAAACCATATTTATCTAAAATCCATTTGGGCATTACTGACCTTGCAGTCATAAGCGGGTCAACAACCTGACAAATTTGCGCATGACCTGCAACGCTCATTAGCATAACTATATCGGGAAGTGAAAGATCAAGTTTTTCCATAAGAATTGCAGCCATGTCTGATGTAGCCTGCTTTACTGCAGCATCAAGGGTCTTTGCTGAAGCAATAGTTGTAAAAATCCATATTTTCAGTTTTTCGCCCAAAATATTAGCTAATGTTGATTGAAATATTTCACTCTTGCTACTTTTGTTTATCTGCTCCAAAAATGGGGTAATGTAATAGTAATGCAAGATATTGTTATTGAGAAGAGGGATATTACATGATTAAGGCTATTAGTGACACTACACAATTGAATAATGGCGTTAAGATGCCATGGCTTGGTTTGGGTACATGGAAGGTTTTTGACCAAAATGAAGCTGCAGAGACTGTAGAAATGGCAATTAAGACCGGATATAGAGCCATTGATACCGCAGCTGGCTACAGAAACGAAGAAGGTGTTGGAAAGGGTATTAGAGAATCCGGAGTCCCTAGGAACGAATTGTTTATAACTACAAAGGTCCAGAATCCTGATCAAGGATACGAGTCTACATTGCGTGCTTTCGAGGAAAGCAGAAAGAAGCTTGGCTTGGATTATATAGATCTTTATCTTGTTCATTGGCCTGTTAAAGGCAAGTATATTGAAACATGGAAAGCTGTTGAAAAACTATACCAGGATGGGTTGATACGCGCTGCAGGAGTGAGTAATTTCCAGATTCACCACCTGAAGGACTTGTTTGAAAACAGCAGTTTAGTTCCTGCGGTAAATCAGGTGGAATACCACCCCCATCTTACACAACTAGAGCTTAGAGCCTTCTGTAAAGAACATGGTATCCAGCTTGAAGCTTGGAGCCCTTTAATGCAAGGAAACTTGGACATACCCCTGCTGAAGGAATTGGGTGAGAAATATGGTAAAACACCGGCACAGATAGTATTGAGATGGGATCTTCAAAATGCAGTGGTTACAATCCCCAAATCCACTAATGAAAGCAGAATAAAAGAAAACGCAGATATTTTTAACTTTGAGCTCTCTGGTGACGACATCAACGCAATAAATGGTTTGAATTTAAATAAAAGATACGGACCCGACCCCGACAATTTCGATTTCTAACTGTTTTATGGCTCAGAAACTGTTTTTAGATACATGCTTTTTGTTATCCCATATATATCCAGATCGCATATGCCGGTATTGTTCTTATCTGCTTCCAATAACCTTCCCTCATATTTTAGTCCGGCTTTTTTCATTACTTTTCCCGAATTGGGGTTGAGGACATCATGCCTTGCATATATTCTGTTACATTCGACTTTTTCAAAGAAGAACTTAATGACTTCCCTGAATGCTTCTGCCACAATACCCATATGCCAATAATCTTCGCCAATACAGTAACCTACTTCGACTGCGTTGACCTCCTCATCTATATGAACCACGCTAAAGCTCCCAATAGCCTGATGGTTCTCTTTCCATTCAATACACCACTGATAATTTCTCAAATCTTCGTATTTGCTTATCCATAAATCAATAACTTTTCTTGTGACATTCTTTGAACTGTGTGCCGGCCAGGTCAGAAACCTTGTGACGTTATCGCTGCTTGCCCAGTTATTATACATATCGTCAATATCAGTTTCTCTAAACCGCCGTAAAATCAAACGCTCTGTTTCTAAAAGTACCGTCCCAAGATGATTCATTCTTCACCACTCCTTCCATTCTATTAAATTTTTGTTGTATAAATAAACCCCACAGAATCACTTTTATGTGACTCCGTGGGGTATAAATTCCACGTGTAGGGCTATGCTGCCCCTATGCAGCTCACGCCTTCAGACTTTCTTTAGGAAGACATTGCTCCTGTCCTTAATTGGCGCTTATGCACACTCACTATTTATCGTATTTTTACATATCTTTTCCATGTTGTCAATAGCTTAGTATTTTAATTCGCTTTATACACATGTATATCCTCCGTCGACCGGAATAATGGTACCTGTTACATAAGAAGATGCATCGGATGCAAGATAAACAGCTGTTGAATCTAATTCGCCCTCTTGACCGTAACGCCCTACCGGCACAGTTGCTTTCATATAGTTTGAAAACTCTTCTGTATTTAGAGTGTCAACTGTCAACTCCGTAGCAAAATAACCCGGGCAAATTGCATTTACAGTAATCCCGTATTTAGCCCACTCAGCAGCCAATCCTCTGGTAAGGTTTACAACACCGCCCTTTGCCGCATGATATGCCGAGCTCGGTATAGCCATATTGCCTACCATTCCGTACATAGAAGATATATTTATTATGCGCCCGTATTTGTTCTCAATCATATTCTTGACAAAAGCTCTTGTAACCTTAAATACGGCTGTTAAATCCAAATTAATATTATGAGCCCAATCCTCATCAGTCATATCTTCCGCAGACCCTGTGCTTCCATTTCCAGCATTGTTTATTAGGATGTCTACTTTTCCATATTCGGCAATTACTGCTTTAGCTGCCTCCTCTACGTTCTGAGTATCAGTTACGTCACATTTGAAAGAAAAGCATTTTACTCCTATTTTTCTGATTTCTTCTGCAACAGCATCTAATTTCTCTTTGCGGCGTGCTAAAATTGCAATATCAGCTCCCTGATGAGCAAGAGCTTTGGCCATTTGAACACCTAATCCTGAGGATGCTCCTGTTACTACTGCTACTCTTCCTGTTAAATCAAAAATGTTTTTCTTAGACATACCATCCACCCCTTTATCTTTGTTAATTATTTAACATTTCCCTCACTTATATAATACCACATATGATAAATTTTTAACAAACTATTTCGTTAAAATATTAACTAAAATTTATCTTGTTTTCATTGCTTGTTTGTGACCTTATGCTAAAAAAGCAAAAGCAAGGGAGATAGTTGAAAAAACCGTATCCCTTGCTATTTCCCTTTCTTTCCCCTTCTGCTTTCCCCTTGCTTTAATACTCTTCTAAGCTCCTAGCAACCAAGTCAATTGTCATCACTATAAAATATTAAAACCCCGCAGAATCACTTTAATGTGACTCCGCAGGGTACCTATCCTACGTGTAGGGCTCCATCACCCCTATGCAGCTCGCACCTTTGGACTTTCATCAAGAGTACATTTTGCTCCTGACCTTATTTCGCACTGTCCCCATTTGGTGCTTATGCACACTCACGATTTTGGAATATTATTACACATCAACTGCGATTTGTCAAGCACAATTTGCATGTTTCTGTAATCCTATCGGCGCCGCTAACCTCAATGTAATACCTGACAGTTTCTTCTGGTGTATACTCCATTCTTTTACCAACCCACCATTTTACTGTTTCTGCAAAACTGCCTACAAAATGATTTAAAACAAAATCAGCCGGGGCAGTCACTGTTAATTTATTTAGATATTTTGAAAACATCTGCGCCAGGTGTTCCTTAAAATACCCCATAAACAGCTCACCGCTTTCGCAGGATAAAATGCCCGCAATGTTCGTTTCACTGTCCTTTACATGATGCAATATATGTGTGAGCTTCGCTTCTAGGCTATTGCCACCGTCAGAAAAATCGTGGTTTCTTTCTGACATGAGCTCATCAGAAAATACATGCTTGAAAATATCAGTGCACAATGTTTTTAATAAATCATCCTTTGTTTCAAAATGCGCATAAAAAGTGCTTCTGCCGATATTCGCCTCATCTATGATATCCTGCACTGTTAAATTTATATAGTGCTTTTTCTCAATCAATTTACTAAATGCTTTAATAATAGCGGCTCTTGTTTTCTGTTGCCTTCTGTCCATTCATTTTCCCTCCAGTACAAATGTGTTAAAATGTTCAATAACCTACAGACTGGCCATTTTGATTATTGATTAACGAATTTTGCAGTCGTATAATTTTATAGAACAATATGTTCAGTAACATACCAATTGTATCACTATAAATTTAGCAATGCAATTAGATTGGGGGTTTTTATATACTATGAAAAGAATTAGTGATATTTTAGCGGGAGTGCCAATGACTTTAGTTGGCGGTGCTTTTTTGGCTGCTAGCCTGATTCTTATTCTGTTGAAAATTGACGTTCCGTTTGACCCTGCTTGGGTTTCGGTTATCATATGCGGAATTCCGCTTTTATATCTTGCCATATGGAGAATTATCTACAACAAAGGCATGAGTAAAATTTCTTCAGCCCTTTTGATTTCTATAGCCATGATTGCTGCTGTTGTTATCGGTGACGTCTTTGCCGCCGGTGAAGTTGCGTTTATTATGGCAATTGGAGCAATACTTGAGGATAAAACCACCGAACGCTCCAAAAGGGGGCTTAAAGAGCTCATCAGTCTTGCTCCCCAGCAGGGACGCCGGATTGATAACGGAAAGGAAGAGTTGATAAACGCAAAAGAAATCAAAGTAGGTTACACTCTGAGAGTTCTTCCCGGAGAAATTATTCCTGTTGACGGGAAAATAATAAGCGGAAATACATCAGTGGATCAAGCTATTATGACCGGTGAGTCGCTACCTGTGGATAAAGAGGTTGGTGACAGTGTTTACTGTGGAACTATAAACCGTTTTGGAGCTTTTGATATGAAAGCGACAGGTGTCGGAGAAGACAGCTCTTTACAAAAACTGATCCGGATGGTTCAAGACGCACAGAACAAACAGGCGCCCATTCAGCGTATTACTGATAAATGGGCAACCTGGCTTGTGCCCGCAGCGCTGTTAATTGCCATCTTGACCTATATTGCTACAAAAGACATAGTCCGGGGCGTTACTGTATTGGTCGTATTCTGCCCTTGTGCCTTGGTTCTTGCTACACCCACTGCCATTATGGCCGCTATAGGTCAGGCTACTAAGCACGGGATTATCATCAAATCCGGTGAGGCCCTGGAGAATATGGGCAAGGTGGATACAATAGCCTTTGATAAAACTGGTACTCTTACGACCGGGAAGCTTACTGTCAGTGATATTATTTGTTTCAAACCAGATATGGATGAAAATGGACTGATTACATTGACAGCTTCAGCAGAGGCTCGCAGTGAACACCCTTTAGGAAAGGCAATAGTATTATTTGCAAAAGATAAAGGCATTACTTTGATAGATGCACAAGATTTTCGTATGGAGGCCGGTAAAGGGATTTATGCAAATGTTTCCGGCAAAGAGCTTTTTTGTGGCAGCGAGAAATATTTAAAGGAAAACGGAATTGAGTTTTCCCAAGAGGTTAATGATACGTTGAATAGAATGCGGAATCAGGGTAAGGCTGCGATTCTTGTGGCAGAGGACAAACATTGCATTGGTGTGATTGCTCTTTCTGATATGCTGCGCTCTACTGCAAATAAGATGATCTCCCAGTTGGATGATATGAGTACACAGACTATGCTGCTTACCGGGGATAATCGCAAAACTGCACATTATTTTGCGAAGCAGCTTGGTATTACTTCTGTACAAGCGGAATTAATGCCCCAGGATAAGGTACAGAGTATAGTGCAATTGCAGCAGAGCGGTAAATCCGTCTGTATGATAGGAGATGGTGTAAATGATGCTCCGGCGCTTAAGACAGCATCTGTAGGTGTTGCAATGGGAGCCATAGGCAGCGATATTGCTGTAGACGCTTCAGATATTGCCCTAATGAGCGATGACATTTCAAAAATCCCATATCTGAAACGGCTTTCTAATGCAACAGTACGTACTATAAAATTCAGTATCTTCCTTTCCCTATTTATTAATTTCGCAGCAATATTAATGTCATTTATTGGATGGCTGACTCCTACAACAGGTGCATTGGTTCACAATGCAGGCTCAATAATTGTAGTGCTGATCGCAGCAATGCTGTACGATAGAAAATTTGGTTGAAATTGAAAAGGTTAAGCCTCAAATTCCTTTTGTCAAATATGGCCTTCAACATGCCGTTGAGGGTCTTTTCTCGTTGCATTCCATCCTTCAATAAACTGCCGTATGGATTGATGCCGCCGGCTGCGTTCATTGCTGACTGCTTTTAAAACTCATTTAAATACCAGGATGGCACAGGATTGTTCATATTATCAAACCAGGTCAGTACATCCCTTGCCTGGTTTTTCATCGTTGCAATTTCTTTTTCGCCAAAGGTTATAGCCCAATAAATTGACGAGAGAGTATTACTTGATATATAAAAAGCCAGCAGCTTAAAAAATTCAATGGGTGGTTCACCATCAAAATAACCTCTGAGCTGACCTGTCGCAAAATGCGGACTGACCGCCGCACTCCACACGATCCGGTTGAATTCTTCCCATGGATCTCCAAAGTCAGAACGGTTGAAATCAATGATAGAAAGTGTGTGGTCCGATCTGATTATCATATTACCTACATGATAATCACCATGCTGGTAGCACTGTGGTCTTCCGGAGAGTAGATGGCGGTTATTTTCAATATAATTGATGATTTTGTCATCACCATCAAATTTTATGCCACAAGCCTTATACTTTTCAATTTTATAGTTTGTCTTGCGATTAAAACGAGCACCCCATTCTTCCTGCTCTTTTGGAGCAGGTATAGAATGAATCTTTTTAATTATCTCTCCTGATTTTATTCCAAGCACATATTGCTCGATTTCTGTCAAGCACGGCAACACTTTCTCAGCATCCTCACCATCACACCATGTTAACAATATAATATTTCTTGTCATTCGACCAGCCTTTGTTTACAGGTTCAATTTTCTTGAAAGAGCCATAATCTCTTATTTCTTGCATATTGTCACCGCCTTCGAGAATAGTTGACTCAGTCTTTTCGCCATCAAGATATCCGGCTTCCCCAGTCCGTTTGCATCAGGAATAACTCCAACAA
The DNA here is from genome assembly GCA_964587755.1 of uncultured Oscillospiraceae bacterium. Classification (GTDB taxonomy): domain Bacteria; phylum Bacillota; class Clostridia; order Acetivibrionales; family DTU013; genus CAZPMC01. The sequence goes on along the minus strand of CAZPMC010000018.1, from coordinate 9,232 downwards.
TTTTATATCCGATCTTCTGATAGAATTCATAGGGATGGTTATTAAGATTTGAGCTGCGACCTCATCACATCCGACCTTTGGTCACTTTTTTGCCACAATTATCGTGGTGTTTTCCACCCGCCAAACCATTTCTGAACTTGAAAACCCGGCTTTTTTAAACATTTCAATCTGGTTGTCGATGGTACATGGAGTATCAAAATGATAAAGCTCGCCGTCAGGTATGTTCAACTCCCTGCGCAGCCGTGCGTTCAACGAAAAGAGCTCGTCCTCAACAGACTGCTCAGTCACCATGTAATCACATTCAATATATACGCCATCCTGCTTTAGCGCTTTATGAATTTTCCTATATAGTCTGACCTTATCGGCATGGGGAAAATGGTGCATTGTTTGAAATGAAATAGCTGTATCGAAAATACCTTCACCCAGGTCAACATCAAAATAGTTGCCGCAAATCAGCTTGATTTTTTTATTATGGTATTTTTGACTCAGTCGGTCAAGCATTGCTTGTGTCAAATCAATTCCGACAACAGAAACATTGGGAAACCGTTTATATATCTCCTGGAGCTCAAGCCCGGTTCCGCAGCCCAAATCAAGAATCGTTTCAGTACTGCGCGGAATAAGAGATGCCATCTTTATGTAACCTTCCTTGCAGCCCTCCACATCATTTATCATATGCTCATCATAGCCATCAACCCGTACAGTAAAAAAGTCGCTCATTCTTTCAAGCACCGGCACGTTTTGGCTTGGATCTTTTTCCATCCTGCTCATCATCCTTTTCTTTTAGTGCTACAATCTCTAACTCTTATTTTATCATTATCTCCTATTTGACCGATCAAAAGCTCCCCGTGGGGATTATGCCTTTTACAGTTGTTGTTCACGGATACATTGCTGTAGTTGGCATAGCAATACACGCAACCATTTTTGCAGGTATTGTACGCACCAATATCAATGCTTTCGAAACAGCCACAAGCTTTCCGCTGGTTTTTATCTTTTTTTAAATTCAGGCTATATCCGCAAATGTTCTCTATTAGTGCCCTGTCAATGCAATTAGACTGTTCTATACCATATTTAAATAAGAATGATTCCTCGCAGCAGGCTTTAACCGCAAGACCACGGTCTTTTGCAGCTGATGAGATCATTTTGCCAAGCTCAATCATTTCATCTATACTGATTTCTCTTAAAATATCTGTCCTCAATTTAGAGTATAAATCTACAAAGCTTATGATACACTGGTTTGTATATTTCCTGAGCTTATCGCAAAGTTTCGAAAACTGTTCCTTATGATATGAAAAGTCAAACATGTCGTTCAAAATAATAGGGTCATACCGCCAAATAACCTTATCTTTTCCTATTCTTTCACTCAACTTACAAAAGGTACTTATTATTTTCAAAATCATAATAAAATTACTTCTACACTAAAGGCATTTTAGCCTTATCTCTAAATCCGCCCAGAATTATTATAATTATATCTATTATCCAGCCTACTCCAAACAAACCGCCTGTGAATAGCCATATGACTCCGGTGCCAATCTTACCTACATAAAATCTATGCACACCAAAGTAACCAAATAGTATACAAAGAATTAGTGCCACTACCTTGCTTTTATGTGGGTAAGCTGCGCCGACGCCAGCATTAGTATTGGTATTAGTATTTGTGTTTACATTACTTATGTTTATTGCCGGAGTAGCTGCTTTTGCCGACGCTGCCTCCGCTTTGGCCTCATTTAATACATTACTGATATCCGCTTTGCAATACATTTTTCCATTTACTTCGATGAGGCAATCATTGCAAAATAGCTTTCCGCAATAGACGCATGCACCTGATACATCAGCTTCCGGATGATTAACACATTTCATTGACCACACCTCTTTATCTCGTTATTTTACCATTGATTTAAATATTCTACAAAAAAACACTTATTCCTGCTAATTATATTTCCTTCCCGTATATTTCAGTATAAGTCAGTGTCCCCTGAATACGCTCTGACTTCATGAGTGAAATCCGGTTTACAGTCATTGCTGTTATAGGGACAGCAAGCTCTATTTTGCTTTCTGCGACTACCTCCCGGCCGATAGTTATGTGTGGCTTGTATTCTCTGTTTTCAATATTAAAGCCCGCGCGGCGGAGTGATACCGACAGATTGTCTGCATATTCCATAAGCTTTGGGTCTTTCTCAATGCCGACCCAGTAAATGTCGCCCGATTGGCGTCTAAATCTCCCGACTCCGCCAATCAGAAGTGAAAGGCTTTCCGGCGCAGTAGAATCAATCACTTCTTTTAAAGCAGATATGCGATTGGTCTCTCCAATAAAAGCAAGTGTCAAATGCAGATTTTCCTCCCGGGTAAAATTTCCTGAGACAGCTTGACTTCTTAACTCAGAAATGGATTCACGCAATATTTTTTTAACCTCCTCATTAAAGAGGATTGCAATAAATACCCTCATAAATCTCCCTGTCCCCTCTGCTTTTACCTCTTTATCTGGCTTGGGTGTTTATTAAAGAAATCGACTCTGGGCTCAAGGAATTTCAATTGGTGTTCATTGGGATTTTCCATGAAGAAATACACATTTTCAAAAATGTTATCCCAGCTCCAGAACTCTTTTCCAAGCCTTAAGTACTCAAGAATCATTTCAGTGCCCTCGGGAGCTACAGGATGCATCAGCACCGATGCTGTTCTCACCATATGGAAGGCATCCGCCAAAAGCTGCAGGCGAAGCTCGTTGTCGTCAGCTTCGTCAGCTTCCTTAATCTTTCTTGACCAGTATTTGTTTATATTCCTGATATAGGTATCCATTAGATTCATAACCTGATGGAATTCATGTTCATACATATACCTTTCGTACTGGAGAATAACATCTACGGATTCCTTCAATACATCCGGGCTTATATCCCTGACCGGGATTTTCCCGTCACTGTACTTCTGGGCAGTGTAAAAACACGACCTGACAGCACGGTTGAATACGTTGGCTAACAGATTTCCTTCCTTTAGCACAGGGTCACTGTCCCTCTCGTTAGCTGCAGGGTTAAATGGCTTCGGCTGGAATCCGACACTTCTTATCCCAAGCCCCAATCCTAAGAAATGAGCCCTCAACTGCTCGGCAGTATAATAATCAAGTAGCTGCCTTGCACTTGGAGGTTTAATTTTACCGCTGCTGCTGGCTTTTTTGTTTAAAAACAGAAGGTGATTGTTTACCACCAGCTTTGGAATCTGCAGCTGGCCTTCAGGGGTTTCTATTGAAGGATCCGGGCCTTGCTGAGCCATAAACATAGCCATTTCTGCAGGGCCATAAAAATATACATTGTCTTCCCCGATGAATTGGTGCACCTCAGCTTCCTTCGAACACCACCAATCCTTCCAGGCTTCTTTGTCCGCATTTTTTGATTCAAGATATGTTTTTGTAAACGAAATGGGTGCCCACAGGGACTCAGGCCAAACCCAAACAGTTAAACCATCCAACCCTTCAATGGTTGGTGCTGCGACCCCCCACTCCACATTTCCCGTCAGTCTGAAGGGCACCAATGTTTTACCGGTACGGAATCGTATGCCATGCTCAGCCAATTGCACGCATGCCTTCTCTCTGTCCTCCAGGCTATCGAAAATAAGCTGAATTGAAGTCTTTTTCTCTTCGCTGATTACACTATGCTCAGGAAGCCTATCCTTGACAGGCTCAAGCTGCTCAAGCTGATCCTTTTTTACATGAATAACGGGAGGCTCTAAAAACTCCTGTATGCTTTTTATGACGAAATTCCTTGCACCTGGCTCATTTTCAAGTTTTTCTACCCACTGCAGCAATTGCTCACGGAAGCTGTTAAGCTTGAAATACCAGTTTGTCACATCCCTCATTTCGGGCCTCTTTCCCGTAATAGTGCTTTTAGGGTTGATCAGGTCCGCCGGCATATACTGATGACCAAGGGAGCATTCATCAGCGTAGCCTCTCTCGGATGAGCACCCCTCAATAGGGCATCTTCCGACTACCTGACGGCCGTTTAAAAAAGTATCTGCTTCAGGATCGTAGAACTGTGATGTAGTCAATTTTATCAGATGTCCGTTATCATATAACCTTCTTATGAACTCATCTGTCATTTCAACGTGAATCTCAGCAGCCCGGTCAAGACTTGAGGCTGCAAAAAGGTTAGTGCTTATATTATATTTTTTTAAGATTTCTTTTTGCAGCTCATGGTTGGTCTGGACGAACTCTTCAATAGTCCCGCTGAATTCGCCTTCATCAACCAGCTGACGGTAATTCTCCAGTATGGGGGACCCATAGCAATCCGTCCCCGACACAAATATAACATTTCCTTCACCTATACGATCACGCATGAATCTGGCATACGCATCTGCATGTACAAAAACTCCGCCAACATGTCCAAGGTGCAGTTCCTTGTTGCCATATGGCATGCCTGCTGTAACAACAACACGCTTGGGGAATTTGGGTCTGTTTTCAAATGTATTAGTCTCCAAAGCCATCATCCTTTCAAATTCTTAAAACAATCCTGTGCATTTAATAATTAAAGCTCCCACCCCCGAGAAGTAATCCCGGGGACGAGAGCTTAAACTTCGTGGTGCCACCCCTGTTTGCCGCTTCCTTCCGGTCCCGGCCTTATAGAACTGCCGCAAGTAATCTGTACACTGCCGACAGCTCTGCGCATTTTAACGGATGCAGCCGTTGCAGCCTAATAAGGTTGAAAATCAATCATCTGACAACCTGTTCGGTGCAAAGCTCCAAGGCCTGTTCAGCAAGCTCTTCAACTTTCCCGTTCTCAGCCTCCCGGGTTCTCTGTAAGTGAATAAACCAGCCTACTATTCCTCTTCATAGCATTTGATATTTTGATATATTGTGTATATTATATTCATTTTTTACCGCAATGTAAAGTATTATGCATTAGCACGCCTGTCCAGCTCATCTGTAATCCTTATTATTTCATCTATCATGCTGCCCACATGCTCAATGGCATTTAAAAGCGGTTCGTCTGTGGTTATATCGACACCTGCCATTTTTGCCAGCTCAATAGGAGCCTTTGTACCCCCTGCTTTGAGAACTTCTCTCCAATCGTCTATGGCAGTCTGTCCTTCTCTCAGAATTCTCTGGCTAACCTGTGTAGCAATTGTCAGTCCTGCGCTGTAGGTATAGGAATACAATCCCATATAATAATGATGCTGCCTCATCCAAGTAAGCTCGGCACCGTCATTTATTCTAACCGCATCGCCCCAGAATTTTTCCAATACAGACTTCATAATCTCATTAAGCCTTGCAGAATGGACGCTTCCGCCCTCGTCTATAATCTTATAGACCTCATTTTGGAATGCTGCTTCTAATAGATGAGTCACAAAATTATGGTAATATGTTTTCCCTATTACTGACGACAGCACCCACCGCCTAAACCTCAGGTCATCGTTTGTTTTCAAAAGGTGATTTGCTAAAAGGAGCTCATTCATTGTGGATGGAGCCTCGACAAAGTATGAGGAAGGCTCTATGTCAAATATATTCTGATGCTTGTGGGCCAGATGGAAATGCCCCGCATGGCCAAGCTCATGTGCTAATGTAAAGACGTCGCTCATCCTGTCAGACCAGGCTGTCAGTATGAAGGACTGCTTTCTGTACGGTGTAGCACAAAATGCACCTGTGGATTTACCTATGTTTATTACAAAATCTATACCCCTGTTATTATACTGTGTGTCGACCACCTTCAAATAATCCTCACCCAGTATGGACAAAGCACCTCTTATATATTTTTTAGACTCCTCTATGGACACCTTCGGCTCATAGGAAGGGTCAACTGCTATTTTTAAATCGGCGAAGGTCATCTGGTCGATTTTATGAATCCTTTGAATAAGCTTTGCATATTTACGCATGTGGGGTGCCAGCTTTTCCATGATTATGTTAATTTGCCTGTCAAATAACGGGCGTTCAATCTTTTGACGAAAAAGCAGCCCGTCAAAAACCGAATCAAATCCTCTGAGGGAAGTTTCTTTTTTCTCCTTCTGAACTTGTAAATTGTATGCTGCAGCAACCGTATGCTGATATTCTCTAAGCTTGGCAGAGAAGGCGTCAAAAGCTGCCCTCCTGACCTTAGTATTATTCTCATACTCCCAGTCATTTTCAAAAAGAACAAAGCTCAAGGGATAATCTTTTCCGTCTACAACAAAATTTTCAAATTGCATATCAGAGAGCTTTGCTTGATTGTATACAACCTCGGGCGCTTTTAATATCCCCGCTAAAGCAGATAAAACCCTTTCTGCTTCGGGATGAAGGGCATGCTTCTTTTTTCTTTTTATTTCCTTCAGGTAGTTGGAGTTTTCTGTTGATTCCTTCATTGCTTCGTTGATAACCGCTTCATCAGCCATAATTATTTCACTCTCAACAAAACTCAACCTGCTTCTGATATCAGACACAATATTTGAATACTTATTGCTTCTTTCTTGTGCAATTTGGTCCGTCTGGTCCACAGAAACAGGCAATCGTGCATATGAAGAGGTCAGATTCATTATTTCGTATACTTGTCTCAGCAAATCCAGGCACTCATTTATTGTCCGGGGACAATTAAGCTGCCCTTTGTACTTTTCTTCAATCCTCAAAGCGTACTCTTGCATTTCTGAAACATGTAAATTATATTCCTCTTCGTCTTTATAAATATAAGACAAATCCCACGTCAATGCCTGGTCAACATCTTTTCTGGCTTTTAAGGCTGTTCCCACATCAAGTCCTCCATTCCGTTCAGTTTATTTCGATATTTATTTTATCACAAACTGGCTCCAAGATGGGATTTGATATGGCATCTACTCTAGTCTACCCACGGCGGTGTCAGCTCGTATTCCCCGAAAATGGATGCCAGTAAATTATACATGGTCGGATCATACTCTTGTAATTGCTGCCTGTGGGATTTATTTTTTGCATCCGGAACATTCAGATGGGTTGGGTTTGAATTGAACCATCGTCCCACCTGACCTGCAAAGTATTCGTACACATTGCCTCTGTCGTATGAGGATTCTGTGTACAGGTTCAACGCAATTGCGTTATTGTACGCGGCTATAAGCTGATTCCTGAGCGTGGAATCAGCCGCATCGATGGCAGTGTGCAGCGTATGGGCAAACTCATGACACATTACACTAAAATCAAAGAACCGGGTCATATCCGGCGGTATGAATAGCTCTTCCTCAAGGTTGAAGTTGTCGTTTCCTCCATAAGCTCCTCTAAAGTCATGTGGACGCCCCTCCTGCCCAGGATGCTGGTAATTAAACTCAGACATTCCCACAATAACGCATCTGCTCCTGTTTGTTTGAAGTCTTTGTATTATTGCAGGTTTAACTGTTGCAATCTTTCTCAGTTCCGCATTTACTACATTGGCGGCCTGGCACAAAGCCTGATCGCTTATTTTGGACGTAGATATAATCGGAATGCCAAAAACAGTGACACATTTTGTGTAGAACGGATTTACCCAACCGGGCGGTGCAGTTATCTGGTGGTGCCCGAAGACCTTCCACTCAATAACACCGGCGGATCTGCCCGATTGAGGTGTTATTTCCAGGCGCAGCCTTGTTGTGTTCACCTTTGTGAAGGTTGTTGTGTTAAACCTGTTAGGCTGTACGCCAAGTCCGGAAGGATTGCTGACGTTGACCCACGCGCTTCCGTTCCAGTATTTGATTGCATAGGAAGCCGGAACAAGAACGTTTGAGCCGTTGCTGTACCAGTACACATCAATTTTATCAACAGACATGGTGCTGTTAAAGTTATAATCAATATACTGCATTGATGTTTGAGGATTAAACGCATATACACTATTTGAAGTATCGTTTGAGCTTGTCGGGTTCTTACCGTCATTTAGAGCTTTCAGGCTCGTACCAGTAGCAACATACGATGCGGAAGGCTCTGCCTGATCGGCTATATTGGTAACTATCGGTCCGGGCGTGCAGCCGTTTACCCTCATCTCGATAATTCCAGCCTGTTTGCCGCTTTTTGCCGTCATCTCAACACGAATCTTATTAGTGTATATGGGGCAGAATGTGGTGATATTAAACTGGTTCAAAGCAGTTCCGAGACCTTCCTGCTCGTATGCCTTTACAAATTCCCTGCCGTTCCAATAGTAGAATTTATACGATGCAGGCACATCTATAGTAGAGCCGTTTGCCAACCAGTATATTTGAGCTTGGTTGATCAAATACGCCTTGCTAAATTCCATATCAAGGGTCTGAGTAGAGCCCGAATTAGCATAAGCTCCCCGGCTTGTATCACTTGAGCTGCTCGGTGTGTAACCATCCTTTACAGCTACCGCTGAATAACCCGGTAACGTATTGGACGCGGTCACCGTAGATAAACCGGCTATATTTGAATATGGAGTTGTGCCGCTGCCATACACATTAACAGTGACGTAATCATAGGATGTCAGCTCTCCGTCGGTAGCTGTCAGCTTGAAAACATATTTGCCGGGCTGAGTGACGCTTACTGTAGTATGAGGCGAATTTGGATTTGCTATTGTTGCAACTCCAGATGCATAATGAACAGTCCATGTTGACACAAGTGACGATCCTGCCGGTAGTCCGTCATCAACAACGGTTCCTTTTAGCTCTATAGCATCCGGTAAAGTGAAATAGCTCATAGGGCCTGCTTCAGCCGAAGGTGTGATATTGATTTCAGGACCTCCTATATACGCTTTCCACTCAATTATACCCGATGATGACGTCGAAAGATTTGTAAGCAGCAATCTTATTTTACTTGCTGTAAATGGAATGAAAGTAGTTGTGCAATATCTGTTTGTATCAAGCTCATAGGCCGACGGTGAATGCACAGATACCCAGTCGTTCCCGTCCCAATACTGGTACTCGTACATTCGCGGTGGTCTTATAGAGCTGCCGTTAGAATACCAATAGACATCACAGCGCGTAAATCTGTGAGGTTGAGAGAATTCATACTGTACCCAATGCTTTGTCGCAGGTGTGTTGTAATTGTTGTAATAGCCGCGGCTTGAATCACTTGAGCTGCTAGGCTCATAGCCATCATTAACCGCACTTAAGCTATAGCCCGAGGTAATGTAATCAGTTGTGACCGTTGCCTGAGGTGCAACATTAGTAAATGGATTTGTAGGCGTTCCGCTGCCTGCTAACTCGCTTATTTCAGATTCACTCAAGGCTCTGCCGTAAATCCTGAAATCATCTACACGTCCATCAAGATAAGGATCGTTTGAATACATGGACCTTCCTATATAGTTGAGGTTCGTAGTTGGCAGATTTGAAGGCT
>CAZPMC010000017.1:33448-45175 GCA_964587755.1 uncultured Oscillospiraceae bacterium | reverse complement strand
TGGGGGACTTCATTTCCAAAAGAATATGTATGGTTTCAATCTAATAATTTTAAAGACTCCGATGCAAGTATAATGTGTTCTATTGCCCACATCCCCTTTCTTGGTACTTCATTTCAAGGTTTTATATGTAATATATCACTCAATGGTCACGAATACAGATTTGCAAGCTACAATCACAGCAAGCTTTTAAAATTTAGTTGTACAGGCAAATGTGTAGATGTCATACTTGCAAGGGGGAATCTTAAGCTGAAAGCTCATGTAAAAACATATAATGAGGGGATATTAAAAGCACCCAAAAACGGTGTTATGAATGCCACGGTAAAGGAAGGACTGAATGGAGTTGTTTATATAAAACTGATAGAGAAATCAGGAATAATACTGTTTGAAGGTATGGGTAATCCTTGTGGAATCGAGTTGGTTAAAGGCTTTCATCAATAAACAGGCCTTTGAAAGCCTATATATACCTTTATTGCTGCAGTGATATTTTTACTCCCTGTAATCGGACCGCGAAATCACCTTGTTCTATTTTTACATATCCCGGACCTTGTATTATTTCATTTGCAATTATATCCTCCATTCCCATTGCAACGCTTCTCGACCTTTCGACATAGCCCATATTAGTTATGGTATCGGTCACTTCCACCTTATATGTTCCCGGAGCTATATCATAGCCCACTAAATAGATACCATCAGAGACTTCATTTTTTATATCTGGCTCTAAATCTTCTAACTTTATAGGCTCTATCTCTACACCTTGTAATTTTACAGCAACATCGGTAGACAAAATTTCTACATATCCATTTCCGGTTAAAATAATATTGGCTATAATGCTATCCATCTCCATATCTAAATCCTTAGCTCTTTCTACATAACCCATTTTTGTAATTTTATCTGTTACAGTTACTTTGTACAATCCGCTTTGAATATCTTTGCCGACCAAATATTTACCGTCAGAGAATTTAGTTGTTTTAGTCCCAGTGGTAGTCTCGGGTGCTTCAGCAGTAGTCGCAGGTACCTCAACCGTAGTATCCGGTACTTCAGCAGTAGTTTCAGGTGCTTGTGTCGTATTATTAGCTGTGTTATTTGGTGTTCCATCCTTATCGCCTCCGCTGATTGCGCTTATGATACCGATAATGGCAATCGCAGCAATTAAGGTCAATATTTTATGTCTCATAAACCAATTTCTCTGATCTTTCCCACAGTTTGGACACTTTTTTGCCGACGAGCTTATTTCTTTTTTACATTCTTTACATACTTTCATTGCCATGTAACGTATTCTCCTTATTTTTTATCCTTAAGCTAGTTTAACCAAGATTTTATTATGATATGTCTGAATTCGTGGATTGAATACTGTTCAGGCATTTTATTTAATGATTAGATCCTTAAGGGGTAGGGGGTGACATGGTGACTGCGAGGTTTTAAACCCAGTTATTTTCTATTTCAACCTTTAATATCTGCCCAGTGAACGCATTAACATGTACTTCATATATTATGCCTGATGAAGTACGTATTCCGATTTCATAAACCAATATACCATTTTCATAGTCTAATTCGACTTTTATTACTTGACCGGGAACCTGCTGCAAAGCAATTTGAATCGCTGCTTCACTGTTAATCCGGTAGCTTCTCCAGTAACCATCCCATAGACTGTAATAAAAGTTATTGTTATAGCCAAGCATAGAGTAAATCCTCGAAAATATTAATACACATTACATAATATTTATGAGCTTTAAATATGTTACTATTTATTCAACTCTAAATTTTTTATAAGACATCATTAGCATGTCAGTCAGCTCCTTCTCACTCATATTCTTTAATTCATCAGGTTGAAAAAACTCACACCAGCCAAAATAAACTTTTTTCTTTACCAAATCTGCAAAGACATTATCAGCTATTGCATTATATTCTTCCTCACTTATTTCTTTCTGATCTTTATCCATGCAAGTAATCTCAGGTGTTGAATCCGTATATATAGTTGTTCTATATGCAAGGAGAATTTCTTTAACTTGACCATCCTCTAAGTACAGCGCTCTCTTATTCTCGTAATATTCAGCCGCTCCGTTTCTCAATAAATCATCAAAAATATAATACATAATCCCCATTTGTGAATCATAGAATCCATCAGCCGAATCTACGGGTATATCAGCCTGGGAATCACCTTCCTGCGTCATATAATCACAGGTAATCATTCCACTAAAATCTTCATTTATTTCATAAAAAGTACTGTAAGTATATATTCCTGTCCCACCACTATTAGATGAAATTATCTCCAGTCTCCCATTGCTGTCCAAATCTGTTACTGCATAATGATAAACGTCATTTGCATAGTCTGCCGGTTCAGCCCATAAATCAATATTGGAAGCAATAATTTGTAACTGAGCTTCAACACTTTGTAAGTCGCTTGTTACTTCCTGTTCTACAGAAACAGGAGTATCATCAGAAACAACCGTCTCATTGGAAACAGAAATCTCATTATCTACACTTTCAATTGGCTCTTTTGCGTCATTACCACAGCCTGTTAGCGTTAGCGCAATTACTAATAATAATAGAATTATTGTCTTTTTCATTTTGGGTGTCTCCTTTTTTCAAACCCGAGATATAGATATATAATCATTATATTTCAATTAATATTCTGGATGGTAAATAAATTGTGAAAGTTATTAGTTTTATATTGACACTTTATAACAAATGTTATGAAATTACTATGATGTAGCATTAGATTTATTGTTTGCAGCAAAATGAAAGAAGTAAAAATACTTTAAAAGGGAGAAAAAAGCCAATGAGATTAATTGACTTATCACATGAAATTATGGATGATATGCCTGTTTATCCCGGTGACCCAAAAACTAGTTTGCTTCAAATAAAATATCTGAGTGCAGATAAATACAATAATTATAGACTGGATATCAGCATGCATTCAGGCACACATATTGACTCTCCAATGCACCTGACTGATTGCAAAAAATATATTTCCGAATTGCCTCTGGAGTCATTTATTGCATCCGGGTGTATACTTGATGTAAGAAATCAACCAATGATCAAGTTTAAAGCTGAATATGATGCACTTGTAAAAGAGAATAGCATTGTATTGTTATACACAGGCTTTGATATTTATTATGGAACAAGAGAGTATTATGAAAGCCATCCTTGTATGGATATGGAGCTGTGCAAGTTCTTAATAGAAAAGAATGTTAAAATGGTTGGAATGGACATCCCTTCTCCAGATAGGTATACTTTTGAAATACATAAATTACTGTTTAAGAATAATATATATGTCTTGGAGAACTTGAAAAATCTACATCAGCTAATCAGTATAGACAGGTTCGAGGTCATAGCATTCCCATTAAAGATAAAAGCTGATGGCTCTATGACAAGAGCCGTTGCAAGAATAATATAAAAAATCAGAGAAATTATTCTCTAATTAATCAAATTTCACATCTGGATTACATTCGGCTGGAGTTTTCCAATCGATGCCATGTTCTTTTAAAAGCTGTTTTTTCTTGGCCCAATAAATATGACAGCTTCCTAAACGTAAACCTTGTCTGTCCAGTTGCTCATTAAGTCTGTCAAGTTCTGGTTGTATTTTTTTCATTGCTTCCTGGAATTCTTCTGTGTTTTCAATCGGGTCACGGTTCATGGAATTATCCCCCTTCGTATCTTTAGTTCGTTTAAAATAAGAAATTTAAAGACAAATAAATATTACTTTAAATTAATAAAATTAACAATTATAATATTAAGTTTAGAAAGCATTGTAAATAAAATGGCATTAAGCGGTTAAATTGCATCTCAAGCCATAATGCATTTAACTTTTTGCTACTATGCTTTTTCATAGTAGCTTTTCTTTTTGGGTATATTAATCAATATATCGTATTTAAAGGAGGTGGTACTATGACAGCGAATAAAAAGCGAATGCCCAATAGATTACTGCAGGAAAAGTCTCCATATCTATTACAGCATGCTTATAACCCCGTGGACTGGTATCCCTGGGGACCGCAAGCCTTTTCAAGGGCAGTTGGTGAGGATAAACCAATCTTCCTCACCATTGGCTATTCCACCTGCCACTGGTGCCACGTCATGGAGCGTGAAAGCTTTGAGGATACCGAAGTTGCCAGTCTTTTAAATAAATACTTTATATCCATAAAGGTAGACAGAGAGGAAAGACCTGATATTGACAGCATTTACATGTCTGTGTGCCAGGCTCTCACAGGACACGGCGGATGGCCTATGACTATCATAATGACTCCCGACAAAGAGCCCTTTTTTGCCGGAACCTATTTCCCTAAGCATGACCGAATGGGATTGCCGGGAATTATAACTGTTTTGGAGAGAGTCCACGAGTTATGGAAAGAAAACAGGCAACAGGTGCTTAAAACTGCAAAAAGCATTGTATCTGCTATATCTCCCCAAAGCTCCCCGGCTGGTATTCCCGACTATAAAGCTTTGGCGGACACTGCTTTTCGCCAGTATAAGCTATCCTTTGACAGCGTCTTTGGCGGCTTCGGTCATGCTCCCAAGTTCCCCACTCCTCACTCACTGCTGTTTTTGCTGAGATATTGGAAGCTGACGGGTGAAAAAGAAGCTTTGCAAATGACAGAAAAAACCCTTGAGTCCATGAGACGGGGCGGGATATTTGATCATATAGGATACGGGTTTTCCAGATACTCTACAGACCATCAATGGCTTGTACCCCACTTTGAAAAAATGCTATATGACAATGCATTGCTTGCCATTGCCTATCTTGAAGCATACCAGGCTACAGGCAACGGCTCGTATGCAAAGACAGCAGAAGAGATTTTCACATATGTACTGCGGGATATGGTCTCCCCTGAAGGCGGCTTCTATTCTGCTGAGGACGCCGATTCTGAAGCTGAAGGCGGACATATGGAAGAGGGACGGTTCTACACTTGGACTCCGGATGAAATCCGACAGGTATTGTCTGACGATGATGCCAGGCGCTTTATGCAAATATTCGATATTACTCCCCAAGGCAACTTTGAAGGCCGTAGCATACTGAATACAATCAAGCGCCCTGTCCCCGACAGTGAGCTTGAATTCGTAGAAAGCTGCCGCCAAAAGCTTTTTGATTACCGTGAAAAACGGCCATACCCTTTTAAGGATGATAAGATTTTAACCTCCTGGAATGGTATTATGATCGCAGCCATGGCAACAGGCGGAAGGGTGCTTGGCAATAGTCTTTATACAGATGCAGCCGAAAAGGCGGCAAATTTTATCCTTGATAATTTAGTCAACGAAAAGGGGCGGCTTCTTGCTGTTTACAGAGACGGTGCTTCCCCTGTCCCCGGCTATGCCGATGATTACGCTTTTTTAATATGGGGTCTTCTGGAGCTCTATGGTGCCACATACAAGCCTGAGTATCTAAAAAAGGCTCTAAAACTAAATGATGATTTCATAAACCTGTTTTGGGATAGCGATAAAGGCGGATTTTTCCTCTACGGCAGTGACAGCGAGCAGCTGATAACAAAGCCCAAGGAGTCCTATGACGGGGCGACTCCTTCTTCCAATTCTGCGGCAGCCATGAATCTTATCAGGCTTTCAAGGCTTACAGGAAGGTATGAGCTTGAAGATAAAGCAATTAAAGTGATTCAATGCTTTTCATCTGAAATAAATAATTACCCGAGCAGCTACAGCTTTATGCTAAGTGCCATATTATTTTTACGAGCTCAAAGCTCTGAGGTTATTGTTGCAGGTGAACAGGATGAAGGAGCCAGAAGCCTTCTAGATGTTATAAGGCAAAGGTATCTCCCTTTTACTGTAGCACTCTATTACAATCAAGCCCACAGCACACTGGATACGATTGTTCCTTTTATTTCAAGCTACTCCCCTGCTGCAAATAATAAAGCCGCAGCGTATGTCTGCACCAATCATGTGTGCGAAAGGCCTGTGACAGATGCAGAGGCGCTTTATAAAATGCTGAATCATTAAACCTGAACCTTCCCTCCACTGCGCTGGAACTCCATATAGCACTAGAACTTTTTACAGTGCTGAACCTTTTTAACAAGCTGTGAATATACTGATGTAGCAATTATAATAAAGGTTGGGCATTTTATGTGGTATACCGTTCAAGCAGGTGATTCCCTTTATACTATATCAATCCGATTCGGGGTTTCTGTTTCGCAGCTTCGTACTGCAAACCAGATTATCGGCAACATAATCTATCCCGGGCAAAATCTATTCATACCAATAACTGTTTCAAAGGTTATAACCTATACGGTACAGCCCGGTGACTCCCTATATAAGCTTGCCAGGACTTACAATACTACCATTGAAAGCATCTCGGTTCTAAACAGGCTTACATCTACAACTATCCGCATAGGTCAACGCCTTGTAATTCCACAGTATACCGAAGTAATTGTAAACGCTGCAAGGGCAAATATACGCAGCGGGCCGGGCACAAATTACAGAATACTGCAAACAGTTGTAGCAACCACCCGGCTTCCGGTTATTGATACAACTCCCAATTGGATAAAGATATCGCTGCATGACGGAAACGACGGTTGGATTTCCCGTAACTTAATCACCCTCAGAGTCCATGACGGTTCTAGACCCATTCTTGAAAATGTCGGCTTTTATACACTACAGGAAAGCCCTACTCTTCCGGGCTCATACCTATCTTTTGTAAACAATACTACATTGATATCTGAGCTGCCTCTTTTCTTTTACCGTTTTGACAGGAACAACCCGACCTCAATTGAGAAATTCGGTGAATTCACTGACAATGAGGTTGAACTGTTAGTAGCAATAGCTCACAGGAATAATGTAATGATATTACCTGTTGTACACAACCTGCTCTATGAATCGGGAGGCCAGGAAGCAAGCAGGGCTGTAGTTTCTCAAGTTTTAGCAACTCAAGCCAGCCGCAGGACTGCTATAAATAATATTATCGCACTAATTGATAGGTTTGGATTTGATGGTGTCAATATAGATATTGAGGATGTATACATGGAGGATAGCACAAGATTATCCCAGTTTTACACCGAGCTTGGAAGCGCTATGAGAGAACGCGGTTACTTTCTGTCTGCTTCAGTACCTTCCCGCATAAGGGACTATCCTCCCTTCAATCCATTCTCCGACCCCTTTGACTATTCGGTAATAGGTGCCGCAGTAGATCAATTCATCGTAATGCTCTACAACGAGCACGGATGGCCCGGAAGCGGCCCGGGACCTGTCGTCTCTAGCGGCTGGATGACAAAGGTACTTGGATATACTCTTACAAAAATGCCTGCAAGTAAAATAGTTGCAGCCATATCAGTCTTTGGCTTTGATTTCAACCTGACCACAGGCAGAAATACTTATGTCACTTATGAAATGGCTGTAAACCTCGCAAGACGTTATAATGCAACAATAATATTTGACGAGGATACATTAACACCCATGTTTTCATATACCGACGAGCAAGGAAACAATCACGAGGTTTGGTTTGAAAACAGCCGTAGCATTATTTCGAAAATGAGACTGGCTTGGCAGCAGGGTATATCAGGGGTTGCCCTGTGGCGCCTGGCAATGGAGGACCCGGCATTATGGCCTGATATGGCAGAGAATATTGTTGTAAGAAGGCTAATTTACTAATCAGAAATAAATATTATGGTATAGCTTGTAATATATGCTTTTTTATGGTATTATTTGATGGTAAACCAGATTTAATTAGTTTGTAGACCGAACCCTCCTAGTCTGTATTTGGAGCGTTGGAGTAATAAGTCTAAACCAGTTAAATCCAAATTGACTTAGGAGGTAATATTAAAAATGAGTGACAAGTCACTAATTTGCAAAGACTGCAATATGCAGTTCGTTTTTTCGGAAGGCGAACAAGCTTTCTACAAAGAAAAGGGATTTGAAAATGAACCGCAAAGATGCCCTGAATGCAGAAGAGCAAGAAAAGCTCAACGCAGATCCGGCGGGAGCTTCAACAACAATGCCGGCAGAGGTGGTTTTGGCGGCGGAGCCAGATGGTAAATTAAAGAGAGTCTGATGACTCTCTTTTTTTCCTTTCATACCTTCCACTAATAGTATATAATTGACTAATAGAATTTCAAATTATCCAAATGAACGAATGAGGTGTAGATAATGAAGAACATTCCGTTATATGAAGTCAGAAAAATAAAGTCTATTAAGGATATGCTCGATTCCAGTGTCAGCCTGTATGCCGATAGGACTGCATTCCTCGTCAAACATAAAGGCAATGATGATTATCAACCAATAACCTACAAGCATTTTAAATCAGAAGTAGACGCACTCGGAACAGCACTAATCGATATAGGTCTAAAGGGCGGCAGAGTGGCTATTATCAGCGAAAACCGCTATGAGTGGGCTGTCAGCTACATGGCTGTAGTTAACGGTACTGGAGTTGTAGTTCCTCTTGATAAAGAACTTCCCGAAAATGAAATTGAGAATTTGCTTATCCGTTCGAAAGCCGATGCCGTTATTTTTTCATCAAATACCCGGGACAAGCTTCAAAACATATCCAAACGCATTGACTTTATCAAATATTATATCGACATGGCCTTTACCGAAAATTCCATAAGAGGACATGTCTCATTAAAATCACTTATCGAAAAAGGTATGCAATTGGTCGTTGAGGGCCGCACAGATTTTATAAACGCAGAAATTGACCCTGAGGTCATGAGTATTCTTTTATTCACTTCTGCTACTACCGATACTTCAAAAGCAGTAATGCTATCCCATAGGAATATTACAGAGAATCTGATGGCAATGAGCTCCATGACTAAAATAGTCCCGTCAGATATCTTTCTTTCAATACTCCCTCTTCACCATACATATGAAAACACCTGCGGCTTCCTTTGCCCCCTTTACCGGGGAGCATCTATTGCATACTGCGAGGGGCTCCGGCATATTGTTAAAAACCTTCAGGAATCAAAGGCTACCGTCATGCTGGCTGTACCTCTTATTTATGAAGCCATATATAAGCGTATTTGGGAGCAAGCAGCAAAGAACCCTAAAATGTTGAAAAAACTTAAATTGGGCGTCAAAATCAGTAACCTGCTTAAATTGTTCGGCATTGATGTTGCCAGAAAGCTTTTCGCTCCTATTCACAATAATTTTGGCGGCAATATCCGGCTTTTTATCAGCGGGGCTGCTGGTATTGATCCCACTGTGTCAAAAGGCTTTAGAAGCATGGGAATACACTTCATACAAGGTTATGGACTTACAGAATGTAGTCCTATTGTTGCACTAAACAGAGATGTGGACTTTAAAGATGATGCCGCAGGGCTACCCCTGCCTGGTCTTGAAATAAGAATTGATCAGCCTGGAGCCGATGGTATCGGTGAAATATGCGTAAAAGGCAAAAATGTTATGATTGGATATTATGAGGACCCTGAAACCACCGCACAGGTTCTTAAGGACGGATGGTTTTATACAGGTGATCTTGGCTACATAGATAGTGAAAATTTTGTATATATTACAGGCAGAAAAAAGAATGTAATAGTAACTAAAAACGGAAAAAATATTTACCCTGAAGAGATCGAAGTTCTACTTAATAAAAGCCGGTTTATAAAGGAATGCATCGTATTCGGTAAGGATGATACTGTTTATGGAGATGTTGTAGTATCTGCTACCATAGTTCCTGAAATGGAAGTGATACAGGAAGAGCTGGGTCATGCCCCCAGTGATGAAGAGGTTTATGATTTAATTCATAAAGAAGTAAAGACTGTAAACAAAAGCCTTGTTCTATATAAATATATTAAGGACTTCAACTTAAGGTATGAGGAATTTGCCAAGACTACCACAAGAAAAATTAAAAGATATTTAGAAAGCTAAGATTGGTTGTATGAAAACTAGAAAGAACATAAAGATAAAAAGCCCAGAAGAATTGTCAGTGCGTTATAAAAAAAGATATCGTGTCGTATTGACTATATTAATTGTATTTGTCGTGCTTTCGGCATTTTATCTATATCTTAATTATGATTATCTTGCCTTCAAGCATTTTATCACAAGCACGTACATATACACCGATACCTTGGATGATGTATTCTCAAAGGAGCTGTCTAAAGATGTAAACGGAAAATACTTTTCAAATTTTGATGATATGGTTATATCAGTTGTCACAAAAAGAATCCGGGATGAAAAAGGTGACAGATATACTTATTTATATACTCCTGAGCATCTTGAGAGGGTGCAAACCGAAGAAAAGGAAGAAGCATTATCCTCTGAAGTCAGGGAATTAAGTGAAAAAACAATATATCTTAGATTAACGAACTTCTCCAAATATACTCTCAAATTCATGAAAGACAACATTGACAGGCTGAAAGGAAGAGAAAATATCATAATTGACCTGCAAGGAAACCTGGGAGGAGACATTGATGCAATGGTTGACATATCCTCAATGTTTCTTCCCAAAAAAACTGTTGTGGCAACAGATGAGTTCCGTTTTTGGAAAATAGTATACCGTTCCAATAAAAACCAGCCCCTGACTTATAAAAAAATAGTCATTCTCCAAAACGGAAGCTCCGCCAGCTCGACAGAAAACATGATTGCTTCCTTAAGAGATAATCTGGACAATGTAGAGCTTATCGGGAGCCAAACCTTCGGAAAAGGAATTGGACAATTTACTCTGCCCCTTAAAAGAGGTTATGCAGTGAAAGCCACCATTCTCAAGTGGTTTACCCCCAAAGGTATAAACATACATGAAAAAGGAATTGAACCTGATCTAGAATACACATCAGACGATATTATACAATTTGCACTGGATAGGATAGAAACAGAGTAGCATTAAACTATATATCACTTTTTTTCAAAAGCTCAACCTCTAAAGGCGAAAGCTCCCTGCATTTGCCAAGAGGGATTGACTCGTCAAGCTTAAGTCCCCCCATTTGAATTCTTTTTAGAAATACAACCTTTTTCCCGATAGCTTCAAACATTCTTTTTACTTGATGAAACTTTCCTTCATGCAGCACTAGCTCAATCTCTGACCTAGCCCCCGGTTTTAATACGGTCAGCTCTGAGCTCATGGTTTTATAGCCGTCGTCGAGAGTGACGCCTCCCTTAAACAGTCTCACGTCCTCCTCTGTCACAATACCGTCAATGACAGCATAGTACTTCTTTGGCACATGTTTTTTAGGTGACAGTAAATCATGGGCTAACTGACCGTCATTTGTCAACAAAAGCAAGCCCTCTGTATCAATGTCAAGCCTTCCTGCCGGGAACAAATTAAAGCAGGAAAATTCCTTTGGAAGCAGCTCCAAAACTGTCTTATGCTTTTTGTCAAGAGTCGCGCTGATAAAACCAGCGGGCTTATTCATCATTATATAAATGTATTGCCTGTAATTAAGCCTCTCACCATCTACATATATTTCACTTTTTTCAGGGTCAACATGAATTGACGGATCCTTGACAATTTCATTATCTACTTTGATTACACCGGCTTTGGCAAGCTTCTTTACCTTGCTTCTGGAGCCGAAGCCAAAGTTTGATAGCAGCTTATCCAGCCTCTGAGTTTTTTTCATGCCAAACCTTCTTTTGCTATTGTATTTATTTTCAACTCATGTTATAATTCTTTTTGCAGTTGGCTAATCCGTCTGCATAAATAATACGGCCCATTGGTCAAGCGGTTAAGACACCGCCCTCTCACGGCGGTAACAGGGGTTCGAGTCCCCTATGGGTCACCAAAAAAGCATCCTGCAAACACAGGGTGCTTTTTTCATGTTTCCTTATTCCCCATGCTTGAGCAAATTGAGGCTTGCATTCCTCACG
>CAZPMC010000017.1:26054-33438 GCA_964587755.1 uncultured Oscillospiraceae bacterium | reverse complement strand
GGTAACAGGGGTTCGAGTCCCCTATGGGTCACCAGGGAGTTTTGCGTATGCAAAACTCTTTTTTGCTTTTTGGCGGGACGAGAACCCGAGAGGGCACCTTTTATTTTGCTCCCCTATGCTTGATTAAGTTAACACTCGCCTTCTTTACATGCTCGGTTGAAAGTTTTTCAGCCTTGTATCCATCCCCGTCAATAATAGCCTGAAGTATTGCCTTGTGTTCTTCCAGCACTTGCGCGGCCCTTTCGGGGCTGCTCATTGATATGCTCCTAGCCTTTTGCACATAATGGTGAAATGTACTCAAAGTGTGCATCAACGGCTTGCTTTTACAAGCTTTATATATGATGTCATGGAAACGTGTATCAAACTTAAGAAGCTGCTCTGTGTCATTTTTATTGGTGTAAAACTCCTCCAATTCCACAGCTTCTTTAAGCTCCTTCAATTCCTTTGGTGTAATCTTCTCAGCCGCCCATCTTGCTGCCAGACCTTCTATGAGCATTCTGATTGTGTAAATATCTTCGATATCCTGACTGGAAATGCCGCTGACGGTTGCTCCCTTGTTTGGGACAGTTTTAACCAGGCCTTCCAGCTCAAGCTGTCTAATTGCCTCACGAATCGGTGTTCTGCTTACTCCAAGCTCTTCAGAAAGTTTACTTTCTATTAAGCTGTCACCGGGCTCATACAAACCGTTCAAGATATCATTCTGAAGATGGTTAAAAACCCTATCCCGGAGTGAACTAAACCTCGGAATATTTTCCTCAAATTCAATACTCAATCCTTTCACTCTCCACTTGTCCTGAAATAATTATGCAACAGAAAGCACCAAAGTTAATTTTATCATAATCTGCTTTATTTGTGAATGTCACTACAAAGAACCCAGGACTAACAAAGCTTATATCACCAAATCGTATATTTCAGGAGCTATGGTTTTCACAGCCTCCTCCAATTCATCGTCACTCAATGCTGTGACTCTGCCGTTTTTATACTGCTCGTCTATCCAATTCTTTATTTTAACTATACTGCCATCCTTCTTATCCAGTCTTTTAACCCCCTCGAGCCCGAAATACCCGTTAATCCAATGGGCTATTCCGGCAAGACCCGATGTTTGATTTATAGTTACACTAACCGGCCTGTTAAGCAGCTTTTCCGTATTAAAAATATTGTAGATTTCCTCATCCTTCAAAAGTCCGTCTGCATGAATACCTGCCTGTGTGACATTAAATTTTCTGCCTACGAAGGGTGTTCTCGCAGGTATTTTATAGCTAAGCTCCTTTTCATAATATTCAGCTATCTGTGTAATCACTCTTAAATCCATTCCATCAGTTGTTCCTCTTAACTGGGCATATTCAATAACCATAGCTTCCAATGGAGTATTCCCTGTCCGCTCGCCTATTCCCAATAATGAACAGTTCACACTTGATGCCCCATATAACCATGCACTGGCAGAATTTGAAACAGCTTTATAAAAATCATTATGTCCATGCCACTCCAAAAGCTCACTTGGAAATCCCGCATGATGCTTAAGTCCGTATATGATTCCCGGAACACTGCGTGGTAGCGCAACACCAGGGTATGATACCCCATAGCCTAATGTATCACATGCTCTTATCTTAATAGGAGTACCGCTTTCCTCACTGAGCTTTCGCAATTCTAATGCAAAGGGAACCACAAATCCGTAAAAATCTGCTCTTGTGATGTCTTCAAAATGACATCTGGGCTTAATACCCACCTCAATGGCACTCTTTATAATCCCCATATAGTGTTCAAGAGCTTGTTTTCTGCTCATTTTCAGCTTTTTAAAAATATGGTAATCGGAACAGCTTACTAATATGCCGCTCTCCTTTATACCCATATCCTTTGCCAGTTGAAAATCACTTTTTGTAGCACGTATCCAGCTTGTTACCTCCGGATATTTATAGCCCCTCTCCATGCATTTATATACAGCCTCCTTATCCCTGTCGCTGTAAAGGAAAAATTCACATTGTCTTATAATCCCTTTAGGTCCGCCAAGTTTATGTAACATATCAAACAGTTTCAGTATCTGCTCAACAGTATAAGGTGCTCTTGATTGCTGTCCGTCTCTAAAGGTAGTATCTGTTATCCATATTTCATCTGCCGGAAACATTGGTACTTTTCTATGATTGAACGCACATTTAGGCACTTCTTCATAATTAAAGATGTCACGGTATAGATTCGGAGTTTCTATATCCTGCAATGAATAACGATACTGTCTCTGCTCCAGTGTATTTGACTTTTTATTGAACTCTAGCATAATAACCACCCTATCCCGATGTCTCTGCCGTACATCAGTATCCCTGTGTTTTTGTTTTATTGTATACAGTTATACAATCTGTGTCAACCCTTTTTTTTATGATTTTTATCCATTTTTCTTGAATTATTGGTTACTATTTGAAGGATTTTTATAATTAATATCGAAATATTAAGTTAACTGCAGAAATATAGGAGGATAGTTATGGCTAAAAAGAAAAATGCATCAAATACTCGCAGTCTGAAAATATTTTCAGCTATTGCCGTGGGTGTGATTTTGAGTATAGTATACGGGATTACAGCAGATAACTCCCAGGAATTATTCATTATATCGTTATTGTTAATACTCTCATCAGCTGCTAGTGCTCTAATATCAAATATAATAAACAATGTTATCATTCAGAAAACGGCAAAGCGTTTAATTTCCGAATTTGATGTTATTAAACAAGGTGATTACTCAAAATTTGTTGACGCAAAAGAGTTTGGTATACTTGCAGGGACAGCTTCTGTTATCAACTCGGTTCTCAGTGATATAAGAGCATTGATCGAAAGCTTTTTTGATTTGTCCTTATCAATAGTTCAATCCTCGAGAAAAGTTGGTTCAACATCCCAGGAGGCCTCCATCGCCATATCGGAGATATCCGCAACTGTTGACGAGATCGCCAAAGGCGCCTCAGAGCAAGCTCAAGAAGCACAAATGGGAGTACAGCTTGTAGAGAAGCTGTCGGATCAAATTAACCGTGTATACGAAGCTTACAGCAGTATAATGGATGAAACGAACAACATCCACACTCTAAATGATATCGGCCTGGATTCCGTAAATATCTTGAGAGAAAAATCTGAAGAGAACAATGAATCTACTGAAAAAATATTCTCTGTAGTTGAAAAGCTGACTACCAGCACTCAGGCAATCGGAACATTTGTTCAATCTATCGAAGAAATAGCTGAACAAACCAACATGCTTGCTTTAAATGCCGCAATAGAAGCTGCTAGAGCCGGTGAAGCAGGTAAAGGCTTTGCAGTTGTTGCAGAGGAGGTTCGTCAGCTGGCTGACCAAAGCAGGCAGTCTACAGAAGAGATTACTAATTTAATGGAGAGCATCAGCGAAGAATCCAAAATGGCAATACAAGCAATGGAGATTATGAGAAAGGCGTCCTCTGAGCAAAATAGTGCGGTTGACAGCACAAATAAAGCATTTGGGGATATCGCAGATGGAATCAAATCAATTGTGACAAAAATTATGGACGTTAATAACGCCGTTTCTTCAATGCAAAAAGATAAAGATAATGTTATTTCCTCAATTGAAAACATATCCTCTGTTTCTCAGCAAACCGCAGCCTCAAGCCAAGAGGTAGCCGCAACTACAGAGCAGCAGCTCACTGCCATTGAAGAAATGAAAAATGCAGCCATTCAATTGGACGGCCTTGTTCAGGAACTGGACAAAAAGCTTAAAAAATTCAAATTAAGATAACAAAAACCCGATTAGCAGAATCGCCCCTGTCAGGAAGACAGGGATAAATAAAACGGATGCATTGAAAACGGATGGATTGACAAAGCTTGGTCCATCCGTTTACTTTACTCACTGAATTGGTAATTCAAATATACTTTTCAATATCCATTTTTGAAAGCAGCAATACTAATATGTAGCCTAATACTGCACTCGCTCCGCCTTGAATTAAGTTAGGTACAAGCTCGGCCATCGCTGCTGTAATTCCAAAGTTTTTATCAAACAGTCCCAGTAGAAAAGCTTCTGCAAAGAAATAGCCTGCCACCATAATGGCTGCGCCCGCAACAATTGCTGTTATGAGTATAATTTGAATTCTTGCACTGTCTTTTTTATTTTTATCTGCCTCAGAGTATTCTTTTGCAAGAAAACCTATCACAAGGCCTTCCATTCCTTTAACCACAAGGGTTATCGGAGCAAACATCAGTGCCCCGACTGACAAATCCGCCAGTGCAGACCCAATACCTCCTGCAATCAGTCCCCCCAAAGGTCCTGAGAAAACCGCTGCAATCATTATCATAGAGTCTCCCAGGTTAAAATATCCTCCCGGTAAAGGGGTATTTATCCTGACAAAAATAGTCATTAAAAACACTACTGCTATCATTAAACCATAAAACACTAATTTCTTATTAGAAATTCTTCCCATGTAAGTCACCCCGTTAAAATTCTGCATTAAAGCCCCTGGGTAATAGCTCAGATAGCTTCAACCGTTCATATTTATCATTTTCATTGGCACAAAGGACAATAAACTCATCCTCTGCAAACTCTGCCATAAACTGTCTACACATACCACATGGGTAAGCATACTCATCTGTACTGCCCGCCACCGCTATTACCCTAAACCTTGTATGCCCTTCTGATATTGCTTTTGAAAATGCTACCCGTTCAGCACATATTCCCACCGGAAATGAAATGTTTTCGATGTTGCAGCCTGTAAATACTGACCCGTCCTCAGTTACTAATGCAGCTCCCACCCGGTACTTGGAGTACGGTGAGTAAGCATTTTGTTTTGCTTGCTCTGCTATCTCAATCAGTTGCTTTTCATCCATCATCATAAATCCTCGCTTGTAATTCTCTTGTATATTAAAGGCACTTCAACAGGCATTTGGTCAGCAATATTTATTCCCGACTTTAGCAATTCATTGGCCTGGATTAGGGTCTCTTGCCTTGAGGTATGCATAAAAGCCATTACATCGCCCTTTTTAACATAATCGCCAACCTTCACACATAGTTTTATACCTGCTGAATAATCAATTTCAGAATCCTTCGTGTCGCGTCCCGAGCCTAATACAGCAGATGCTATACCGCATCTTTCAGAATTAAATTGCTGTATATACCCTTCCCTGCCTGCATAAACAGGTTCTATATACTTAGCCTTGGGGAAAAGAGAAATATCGTCAACAACCCTTACATCGCCGCCATGAGCCTCAATCATTTCCTTGAACTTTTTCAATGCTCTGCCGCTGGCCAAAGAGTTACGGGCCATATCTTCACATTGCTCCATTGTACCCTTATCCGCAAGATACAGCATATTGGAAGCCAATGCCAGGCAAAGCTCAGTCAAAACCGCGGGCTTAAAATCCTTGAGTACCTGAATCATTTCAATTACCTCAAGAGACGTACCGATATTGTATCCAAGCGGGTTATCCATCTGAGTAATCAAGGCTATTGTCTTTTTGCCGAAGCTCTTTCCGATTAGGACCATCTTCTCAGCCAGGGCTGTAGCAGAGCCGATATCCTTCATAAATGCCCCGCTTCCCACCTTGACATCAAGCAATATCCTGTCGGCAGAGCCTGCTATTTTTTTGCTCATAATACTCGATGCAATAAGTGGAATGCTCTCTATGGTTGCAGTTACATCCCGCAGTTGGTATATTTTTTTATCGGCAGGAGCCAAGTTGCCTGTCTGCCCTATTATGCTGACACCTACAGTATTTACAATTTCGAAAAAGTGCTCATTTGATATCTCTATGGAATAGCCCGGTATGGACTCCAGCTTGTCAATAGTGCCCCCGGTATGTCCGAGAGCTCTGCCTGACATCTTAGCAACAGGCACATCACATGCTGCTACAATTGCTCCGATTACAGGACTTGTTTTATCTCCTACGCCCCCTGTGCTGTGCTTGTCGACCTTAATTCCGTGGATTTTGGATAAATCCGCTGTCTCACCTGTTTCCACCATGCTTTTCGTAAGAGCGTAGGTTTCCTTATCACTCATTCCATTTATGGCAATGGCCATAAGCAATGCAGACATCTGATAATCCGGAATGGTTCCTTCCGTATATCCTTTAACCGTATATTCGATTTCTTCAGCGGTCAATTCCGCTCCCCGTCTTTTTTTGTCCAGAATGTCGTACATTCTCATAGTTGCTAATCCCTGCCTTTATAACTATATTACCCATAATAATGCAGATACATGATTTTTGCAATAATCATAATAATTTTGATGATGCAAAGGCAATTACCAGAAAAATAACCTGATTGAGCTCACAAACGGCGCCTAAAATGTCACCAGTTACCCCGCCAAGCTTTTTCCCTAAAAATTTTGATAATACAAATGCCGATACAGGAGCAGAAACTGCCGGCAGCAGCAGAAAATATCCATTTGACAATATTGCAGCAGTTAAGAATATTGCAGAATATATGAAAACACCTAAATAGACATCCATTTTCCCACAGTATTCGACGCACCACCTTCCCGGCCCGTCGGAAACACCTGCATAGTCTGAGGTTCCCGAGGCTATCAGAGAGCCTATTCTTCCTGCCACAGGCATCAGCATCAGTATAAAAATTGAAGAACCGTCCCCTAGAGAACGGATGAGAGTTACATACATCAGCACTGTAATAACAACAGTCAGCAGGGCATTTGTCCCGATTCTGCTGTCCTTCATAATCTCCAGTATTTTCTCTTTTGACCGATTAGAAAATAAGCCATCGGCTGTGTCCCCAAGCCCGTCAAAATGAAGCCCCCCTGTCAACCCGACATATATCGCCACTGTGATAACTGAAGTAACACTTGCCGGAAACAGCTTTCCAAAAATAAAATTTACTGCTGCCACAATAAGTCCGATAATTAAGCCGACAACAGGCGCCAATGCAAGACCTTTCCCATAGTCCTCCTTCTCGGCTTTTACATTTACATTTATAGGTATGGAGGTCATAAACTGCATCATTAAAATAAACCGCCTGCCATAAGCCATTATAATCACTCCTACTTTATTTTTACCGGAATGCCGGATACACACAAATAAACCTCTTGGGCAGCTCTCGCTAACCTTTGATTTACCCTTCCCCCAATATCGCGTATTGCTCTGCCTAGCACTGTAGGAGGAACAACTCCCATACCTAGCTCATTTGTAACCATGATAAAGGGGATGCCGGACTCGCTCACAATAGACAAAAGCTTTCCAATCTCCCTATATACCTCGTTTTCCGCCTCCCGGATGTCATCAGTGCTCATTTTCTCCCAATCCATTGCCTTCTGGAGCATTATATTTGATACCATGACTGTAACACAGTCCAAAAGCACTGCATCATATTTATTAATTATAGGGGGCAGCAGTTGGCCAAAATCTCTGAAAGCTTCTAGCGTCTCCCAGCTTTCTGGTCTTTGCA
>CAZPMC010000017.1:0-26044 GCA_964587755.1 uncultured Oscillospiraceae bacterium | reverse complement strand
TATTCTCTCCCTCATTTCTTCATCAAACCCTATTGCAGTTGCAATATACAGGATTTTCTCACCCAAGTCCTTTATCTTTTCTTCTGCAAATGAACTTTTTCCGCTTCTTGCACCACCTGTTACTAATATTAGCATTGCTTAAACCCCGCCTCCAAAACCGTTTTAATCCAACACCTCATGAAGCCTTGAGCTTTCCACAACTATCGCATTTTTCTTAAGCTCATTATAAATGTTTAGTGCCTTTCCCCCCGTGAAATCCCTAACCTGTGCCAATTGGTCTTCTATAATAATCAATCTTGGCGAATATCGTGCCGCTTCAAGATTTTTTATATTCTGATATCCGAAAGGCATATCACAAAGGATTGTTATGTCAGCTTCCTTTATGAGTTCAATGTTGCGGGACATTTCTTCATCCCCAATTTCACTGAAGGGCTGGCACACCAGCGCCTGTACCCCGAATACGTCAACACTGCTTAAATCGCTGTCTCCATGAGAAAATACTCCTGCTGTAACAGAATACCCCTTTTCATACAATTGCCTGATCACTCCTGATGCAGAGCCACCGCCTCCAATGACATGAGCTTTCCAGTTTGTCCCCTTATCCGCCGGCATCGGCACATGAAAATCCACAAGCCCCGTGATACGGTTTTTATAAACAAGTGCATTGACCCCATATGCCTCAGATAAATTTTTCTTAGTAATAACCTCATCCGGCACTCCATCTGCAATTATCCGTCCGTCCTTCATTAAGATAAGCCTCGAACAAAATCTGACAGCAGTTTTTAAATCATGCACTGCCGCAATTACTGTCTTGCCTTTGTTGCAAAGCTGCTCACAATACTTAAAAATCTGTTCCTCATGGGCAATATCAAGGCTTGCCGATGGCTCATCAAGCAATATCAGCTCTGTCTCCTGGGCCAACACCTTTGTAAAAAGAACTCTTTGACGCTCACCACCTGACAGAGTATTAATCAGTCTGTTTTCAAACCTGAGAGTATCCGTGTATTCCATATATCTTCGTACCGCCTTGTAGTCCCTTTCGGTCTCCGGCTTTAATCTGCCCAGCATATGATACCTGCCTGTCATAACAATATCAATTGCCGAAAATGGAAATGCTACGGTGGTGTCCTGATGAAGCATCGCAACTTTTGCAGCTACTTCCTTCTTAGTCATTGAGGAAAGCTTTCTGCCGTTGATTTTAATGCTTCCGCTGCCCTTGTTAATTCCATTGATACATTTTAAAAGTGTTGTTTTACCGGCTCCGTTTGGTCCGATTAAGGCTATGAATTCGCCCTTTCTAGCATAGAAGCTGACATCCTTCAATATTTGTATATCGTTTATTTTAAAATTAAACCTGTCAACCTGTAATAATTCTTTTTTATTATTGTTAATCAAAAAAGCTCACCTTCCCTTCTTGATTTAATCAGAAGGTAAAGGAAATAAGGTGCTCCCAGAATAGATGTAATAATACCTACACTGATTTCGCCGCTTGACGGCAGTCTTGATATAATGTCACAGCCCACTAGAAATATAGCCCCGCCTAAAGCGCTTGCAGGTATTAAAATTCTGTGGTCAGCCCCTACAATTAACCTGAGAATATGCGGAACTATAAGCCCTACAAAGCTGATAGGGCCGCATACGGATATGGCTATCGCAGTTGTAAGGGAGCTTATTAGAAGCAAAAGCTTTCTGGATTTTGACGGATCAAGGCCAACAGACTGCGCCTCTTCCTCTCCAAGCAGCAAAAGGTTTAAATCCCTGGATAAAAGAATCAGTATAGTTATTAATACTATTACAGGCGCTGCTATTAACCTGACTTGATCCCACATCATACCGTTGAGTCCGCCCATTGTCCAGAAAATATAGCTTCTTACTTCGTAATAGTTGCTGTTTATGAGTATCATCTGTGTAAATGCGCCAATGAATGTACTTACAGCAATACCTGATAGTATAAGCGTAAGAGGTGATATCTTCCCTTTCCTTAAGGAGAGTATGTATATCACACAAACAGCCGCAAGAGCACCTATTGATGCAAAAAGAGGTAGCATATAAATACTTCTGGCCGATAGACCCAGAGTTATTGCAAGCACTGCTCCAAGCCCGGCTCCATTTGATATGCCTAAAACACCCGGGTCAGCCATAGGGTTTCGAAACATGCCTTGCATAACCGCCCCGCAAGACGATAATGCTGCACCCGCAAGACATGCTACCAATACACGGGGCAGCCTTACAAGGAATATAATGGATTGTTGTTCCTGTGATAGGGAAGAGCTTGGGGAGAGACCGATTCTTGCCAGTATTATTTTTACAATGTCCTTTAATGGTACATATACAGTCCCCACAGCTACAGCCACTATAACTGTTAATATTAAAACCAACAGCATTGTTGGAAGAACTGTCCCCAACTTTTTATAAACAGAATAGGTCTTTTTGTCCATACCGGTCTGCTACTCCCCCTTGAATAACATTACTCAAATAACTGTGGATATGCCGCTTTTGCCATATCCTCAACGCCAAGCACAACGTACTGGGAGATGGCACTTATGTGTGGATTTGGTACTGATATGAATCTGTCGTTTGAGATTGCCTTTACAGTCTTAAGGCTCTCATCTGATTTTAGTGTATCAATCATACCCTGTAATGAGTTGTTGTCATCATAAAACCATGAAGGAAGTGTAATAACATCGGGGTTAAACTCAATAATCTGTTCCTTTGAAATAACAGGCCACCCTTCAATCCCCGCTTCTGACACAACATTTATAAGTCCGGCTCTTGTTACAATGTCATCATAATTCGTACCCTTACCGCTGCTCCCCATTTCACCATAGTCCAAAACCGTAAGCTTTTCCTCAGGCTTAAGCTTCGAAAGCCTTTTTTCTACTTCTGCAAGCTTTTCATCCATCCAGTTAACCAGCTTCTGCCCCTTTTCATCTACCCCGGTTATTTTAGCCAGCTCCAGTATCATAGCTTTTTGCTGCTCTATATTAGATGGGGTTTGAAATGCGTATACATTTATTCCAATCTCTCTTAGCTGTTTAATCTCATTAGGGTCCGCCCATGTATCGGTAATAACAAGATCCGGACCCATTGCGATCAGCTCTTCAATTTGAGCAAATGATGCTCTCTTCTCAACTTTAGCAGCTTCCCCGGCTATGTTTGAAATCCCTTCGTCATCAGCATACTTTGTCAACGCGAGGATTCTGCTTTCATCAAGCATCCCCATCAGCATTTCGTCTGAGCCCAGGGTTAAGGATACAATCCTTTGGGGCTCGCTTTCAATCGTCATTTCAAACCCTGTAGCATCAACCACCTCCATGGGGAATTTTTGTGTTGACTCCTCCTGCTGAGCTGCAGTAGACTGCTCAGCAATAGAGGCGTCAGTCATATCACTGTCTTTAGGATCATTGCTTGCACAGCCTGTCATTGGCAATATTATTAATGATACTATCAATAAACATATGAAAATTCTATTTAAACCTTTTTTCACCTGTACTTTACGCTCCTTTAATTTAGTCTCTTCAAAATTCAATTCCTTTTCTTGCCTTAATGCCTTTTTCAGCAGGGTGCTTTACATTTTTAATTTCCGAAACATAGTCAGCAAGCTCTATCAGCTCCTCCGGAGCTCCTCTTCCTGTCAGTACAATTTCAAGATACTCAGGCTTGTTTTTAATAAAATCAATAATTGCTTCCTTATTAAGAAAACCTGATGACATCGCACCCAATGCCTCATCAAATATAAGTAAATCAACTTCGCCCCTTTGCACCGCATCGTATGCGTACTCAAGAATTTTCTGCTGCTCTGAGAAAGCCTGTGCTTTCTCCTCTTCATTCATCTGCCAGGTGAATTTCTTAGTATCCTTGCCACGGTACACCCGAAATCCCGGCTCCAATTTCTGTATACTCTTAATCTCTCCTGAAGGCGTACCTTTTAGAAATTGTACCATCAAAACCCTAAGTCCACTGCCGCAAGCTCTTACTCCAAGTCCGACAGCAGCCGTTGTCTTACCCTTACCATTTCCGGTGTATATATGCACTAAGCCTTTCATAACTAGCACCCTATCCTTCTCATCAAAAAATACTTTAATACACTGTCCTACAACAAAAGCCCCTCGACTTTACGTCAAGAGGCTTTAATACACATAAAATGATGTTTCATCGACATCCTAATGCACCCCCTATCGCTCGTAGAGTTACACTTTTCAAAATACAGGCAGGTCTTCTGGCTTAAGCATCATCGCTCTGTCACTCCTTCCCGGTTTCCCAGTGGCATTGTGGCAGAACTCCTCTATTACAGCGGCGGGACCGCGTGGGATTCTAACCCACTTCCCTATTTGGGCGCTTTTCATAGTCAAAACGCCTTACTTTGCAGCACTATGGCTGACACCTATATTCATATTCAGTTGTACAAAATTAGTATATACTATTACATCTGTATTTTCAACAACTATAATCTAGACACCGTGTAATGGAGCGATTACAGGATGTGAAATAATGTCGAAGCTGAAATGCGGCTCCCATCGGCATGGACGCCGAATAACAAGCGCCAGCTTGAGAGGAGCAAGGATATTACACCTAGCTGTTGTTCTCCCCCAGTTTAAACTTATCATGAATTGCGTTTACAGCCCGCTCTGCATTACGCACATTGACAAGTACCGATATTTTCATCTCAGAGGTAGTAATCATGTGAATATTGATATCCGCATCATATAATGCCTCAAACATCATTGCTGCCACCCCGGGGTTGTTTACCATTCCTACCCCCACAATAGAAACCTTTGAGTACTCATCGGAGTACTTGACTTCCTTTGCTCTTATGACATCAAGATTGGCATTTATCACTTCCAGTGCCCGGTCACGATCTGCTTTTTTTACTGTAAAGGATATGTCTTTGGTCTCATGTCTGCCCACTGATTGCAAAATGACATCAATATTGATTTTTTCCTTTGCAAGCAGGGAGAAAAGCTTAAAAGCCCTTCCCGGTGTATCCTCTACTCCCAAGACTGTAATCCTTGTTATATCATTATCTCTCGTAACTCCTCTTATGAGCATCTTTTCCATGTTTTCTACCTCCCTTATCACTGTCCCGCTATGATTGTTCAAGCTGGATCTTACCACCATATGAACGCCATACTTTTTTGCCATTTCAACTGATCTGTTGTGCAGTACATTAGCGCCTAAGCTTGCTAATTCAAGCATCTCGTCATATGAAATTTCGTCCAGCCTGCGGGCATTTTTTACAATTCGCGGGTCAGCCGTATAAACACCATCCACATCGGTATATATTTCGCATAAGTCTGCATGTAATGTAGCCGCAAGTGCGACTGCAGTTGTATCAGAGCCGCCTCTGCCTAAAGTTGTAATGTCATCGAACTTATTCCTGCCCTGAAAACCTGCTACAATTACAATATTCTTCTTATCAAGCTCTATATAAAGCCTTTCGGTATCAATATTCTTAATCCTGGCATTGCCGTATTTGCTGTTGGTATGTATTCCTGCTTGAAAACCGGTCAGCGATGTTGCATGATAGCCTTGATTTTCTATTGCCATAGCCAAAAGCGACATGGAGATTTGCTCTCCGGTAGACAGCAGTACATCCATTTCACGCTTTGATGGATTTTCATTGACCTCAAAAGCTTTTTTAATTAAATCGTCTGTAGTATCCCCTTGCGCTGATACCACCACCACAACAGAATGACCTTTATTGTAGGTCTCAATTATTCTGTTGGCTGCATTTCTAAGCCTTTCTGCATTTGCAACAGAACTACCACCATATTTTTGGACAATAAGACTCACGCTGTATATCCTCCACTCATCTAGTCTTCCTCTACTCTTATAATATTTATTACTTCACGAATTGAAGCTCTTCCCTTAAGCTGTTCAACACATTGTTTAAGCTCTCTTTCCGTCCTTTTTGCTGTAGTAAATGCGATTTCACCGGCAGGTGCATTGAGTCCTGCGTTTATATATGTTACCTCTCCAAATACCCGGTCAATAAGCTTTGCTGCCTCATCGCCGTTTCTGGTTGACACCCTGACAAAATAGCGGGTTTCACTGTCTAATATGTCAAGGATGTTATTTTCCTCTTTTCTCTTCCATACGAAACATTCGCCTCTTTCAGTATGCCTGGCAATGTCAATGATATCAGCCACTACCGCACTTGCAGTTGGCAGCTTTCCTGCTCCTTGTCCGTAAAACATTGCATCACCGATAGCATCTCCCTTGACAACAATTGCATTAAAAACATCCTCAACATTTGCCAAGGGGTGCTCGTTGCTTACTATCACAGGTGATACTCTTGCAAAAATATTTCCTGTAAGCCTCCTGCTGACTGCCACAAGCTTTATAACAGAGTCCATTGCCTGTGCATACTGCATGTCTTCAATGCTGATATTTGAAATCCCCTCGGTGTAAATGTTCCTGTAATCAATAAATTCGTTGTAGGCAATTGAGGACAGTATGGCTATTTTTCTGCATGTATCGTGTCCTTCGACGTCGGCAGTAGGATCAGCCTCAGCATACCCGTTTTGCTGGGCATTTTTTAGAGCTTCGTCAAAGTCCTTTCCCTCTCTTCGCATTTTTGAGAGAATAAAATTCGTTGTACCGTTTAATATACCGGTAATACCGTCAATTATATTTGCTGCAAGGCACTGCTCTAGAGGTCTGATAATAGGTATCCCTCCGCCCACACTTGCTTCAAAAAAATATTTAACTCCATTGTCTTGGGCCATCTTTAAAAGCTCGGGTCCGAATGCAGCTACCAACTCTTTGTTTGAGGTAACAACATTTTTTCCCGCCGCAAATGCCCTTTTTGTATATTCATGAGCAACTCTGGTTCCGCCTATTGTTTCAATAACCACACTTATATCAGGGTCGTCGAAAACATCCGCAACATTCTTTGTAAGAAGCGCTTTGTCAGGTCCTTCCGGTATATCTCTGATTTCCAAAATTCGTTTAACTTTAATTTGCTCACCAGCCCGCTTCTGCTGTTTTTTCTAAGCACCTCGGCTACACCTGATCCTACAACACCATATCCTAAAATTGCAACTTCCATAGTACATGCTCCTCCATCCTAAAACATCTTACTCTCTTGCCAGTATTTCCTGCTTTCGCACTCCTTCTATTTTCCTAATGCTCTCCATCAGCTCACCGATGTCCATGGTCATCCCCGTAGTGGCAATCGAAATAGTAACATCTGCAAGCCCGTTGATGGGAACATTTTGATTTATTGTAATGATATTTGCTTTAGCCTTGGCGATTTTTTCGATAATACTGGATAAAATCCCCGAAAAATCCTCAACCACAAAGAAAAGCGTAATTACCTTGCCCCTTGATGTCTCATTGAAGGGAAAAACATAGTCCTTATATTTGTAATAAGCACTCCTGCTAAGGCCCGCTTCCCTTACGGCCTCATTGACAGTTTTGACTTTGCCTGTGCTCAGGATCTTTTTGGCTTTTACAACCTTTGAAAACACTACGGGCAAAATAGTACTGTCAACCAAATAAAATTTTGATTCATTCTTCATTATATGCTCCAACTATGTCCTTTGATGGCGCACATTTGTGCGTCATTTGTGTAATATTAGCATACCTAAAAGAAAAAATCAATCTTTTTGAGAATATTGTTTTGTGTCATTGTTCTTAATAAAAGATTTTTCCCAATTCATGACATAGTCGCCTGTCGCCCATTCAGCCATTATAACAGAACTCCCACGGGATAAGGATATAGAAGTGAGAAGCTTTGACAAGCTATTTGCTCTGCCAATCTCATACACAAGAATCTCATCACCGGTCAGTATTACCGCTATGTCATTATTTGGAGAAGTATATATGTCAGATGCCTCAGGTATTTTATCCTTTACATATGTCCATGGAATATGCAAAGTATCGTAAGCTACCATATCAGAGGGTGGAATAACATTTATGTTGAAGTCGGTATAAGAATTTAGCCCGTCCAGCACATAGTTTAGCCTGCCTTTAAAAAACCAGTGTCCTGTCTTTCTGAAAAGTGAGAAATTTTGCTCCTGTTCATTAATATTTTCTATTTCAATTCTTCTTCCGGCCAGATTCCTGAGGGTTTCTTTAACGGCATCATCAACAGCTATTGCAGCATTTTCGCCAACAAGATCCGAAATCTTTATTCCGTCAACCCTGTCCAAATTATCCACAGGCAATGTACGTAATGTCTTTTTGTAAACTTTCTCTTTTTCATCACCTTGATTTTTGACAATAGTATTCTCTACACAGATATAGTCATTCCCTACATATTGAATTGTTTTCTTAAGCGTTGTCTCCACCAGACTGGAAGAATCATAAAGCAGTTTTGGCGCAGGCTCACTGCCCTTATTGGAAATTCTCCAGGCAACTATAATATCCTCATACCCTTGGGTTCCCGGCCGTTTCTCCATTTTAAGCTTCCAAAAACCATCCATTCTCGGAAGATAAATATCACTTGCATACATCACAGGTCTGATCACATCATCTACAATTGCTATCCAATAGGTCACATATCTGAATTCGTCTATTCCATTAAGCTTGCCGGATGGTTCTCTGATAGCTAAAAGAAGTCCTGACTGTGTTTGATTGTTTTCCTCCTCAAAAGAATTGCTGACATTAGCTACTGCCATGTCTTCATTTTTAATAAATGCTTCGAATACTTCATCATCTATCTTTTCTAAGCAATAGTACTTTTCATCAATATTTAATAAAATCTTTCCTTGGGAATCCTTTATTAATTCATATAGAAATTTATCCTGGGAATATACGGTTATCACAAATAGCTCTCCACCCTGTAAAGACACTTTTGTAAAAACCCCTTGGCTTTTGTGCAAGAAGTACTCGTCAGCCTTTACTCTTTTTATCTTATAGCTTATATTATCGAATTGATCGTCTCCAAATACTATTTTATCGTGAGAAAACATCAGTACATTACCCACATTGGTATCTTCAATGCTTTTTGCAGTTTCCGCTTCACTTATCCCGTTTACACAGCTTCTTATCCTCCAGCTTCCTTCAATGGGTGCAGTGACATTTAAGGGACGGCCAATCATGTCACTGCTCTCAGATTTATCCGAAGTGCATCCTGTCATAATAAAAACCAATATTAATATAATTATTGCGGTTATTTTCCTTCTACCACCCAATTTAAGCTAACACCTCGCTATTATTTAAAATCGGAATACGGATAACTACCTGGGTACCTTTATTGACAGTGCTGTATATTGTGAGACGGCCGTTCATTAGCTTTATAATCTCATCACAGATTGACAGCCCAATACCGCTTCCTAATTTACTGTTTCTTCCTTTGTAAAATTTCTCTTTTATATTCGGCAGCTCATCCGGCGGTATTCCGCAGCCTGTATCTGTTACAGACAATACTACCTCTCCGCCGCTTGCACAAGCCTTAAGAATCACCTTTCCGCCTTCCGGGGTAAATCTGAAGGCATTGTCCAGTATATTTATAATCACCTGCTTTAGCCTGTTGCCGTCGGTATAGAGCTGCGGCAGCTCATCATCCATCTCAATGTTAAAAACCAACCCCTCCCGTGTGGCTCGCGGTGCAAGCTGTCTTCCTACTGTACACAACAGTTCCTCAAGTATGATACTTTCCTTTTTAATGCTTATTTTTCCTGTGGCAAGTCTGGAAAAGTCCAAAAGCTCTTCTACCATCTGAGTGAGCCGGTCGCTTTCCTTTTCTATAATATCAAGACCTGTATCAAATA
Organism: uncultured Oscillospiraceae bacterium; assembly: GCA_964587755.1. Classification (GTDB taxonomy): domain Bacteria; phylum Bacillota; class Clostridia; order Acetivibrionales; family DTU013; genus CAZPMC01. The sequence continues at coordinate 16,325 of CAZPMC010000017.1, read as the reverse complement.
TCTCCCTGTCCTCAAGACCACTTTCCATTAGAGTAACTGCCCATCCCTTTATTGATGTCAGCGGCGTCCTGAGTTCATGTGATATGGAAGAAATGAATTCATTTTTTAACCTGTCCCGTTCACTTATCTCATCAGCCATATAGTTTAATGTATCGGAAAGCCTTCCTATTTCGTCATTAAAAATTTTCTCCCCTCTGACACTAAAATCTCCCTGTGCCATTCTACTGGCTATCTTTGTAACTCTTTTTAAAGGATAGACAATTGTCGCGGACAATAAAAGACTTAACACAACTGAGGCGATGCTGACCGCTATCCCTATAATTATAAAAACTCTCGAAACCGAGCGGATGTCATCATTTACCTTTCTTAAGCTTGTAATAAAACGTAAGACACCAATAGTGGAACCATCAACTTTCAGCACACTTGAAACTGCCATTACAGGGCTGTTGTCGTAAGGCACCTTTCCTATCCAGACGCCCTTCCCGTTTTCTAGTGCCTCTACAACATCTGCAAAGACCTCATCATTATCCGGCATATAACCAATAGAATCCATTAGAACCTTTCCCTTAGTATCCAGTATCTCAACCTGTGCATCCGTCTGCTTCCAAAAGGAATCCACATTGTTGAGAACATTGTCGGATAAAGACGCATCAGAGAAATACTTTTCGTAAAGCTCACAGGAGATTTTTATCTGATTGTAAAGGCTGTCCTCCAGATTTTTGTAATAATTCTTTTGAACAATATTGATTATCAGTATTTCAAAAACTAATACCGTAAGAAGAATAACGAATATGAAGCTTAGAGTCATTCTTTTTCTTATATTCAGCATAATATGTATCTTTCCCGGTCTAAATTGTCTATTTGTCACACCATCTATATCCATATCCCCACACTGTCTCTATGAATTGGGGCTTGGAAGGGTTGTCCTCAATTTTTTCGCGTATCCTCCTGATATAGACATCTAAAGTCTTTAAATCACCAAAATAGTTCTTACCCCATACACAGTTAAAAATCTCATTGCGGCTTAAAGCTCTGCCGATATTTGACATGAACATTTTAAGCACTGAAAATTCAGTGGGTGTCAACTCAATTTCTTTACCGTCTTTAAAAAATTTCTGAGAATTCAAGTCCATCAAAAGATTTTTGTATTTTAGAGATGTTTCCTGCGAAGCCTTTATCCCCTCAGCCCTGCGCAGAACCGCATGGATTCTCGCTGTAAGCTCACGCGGATTGAATGGCTTTACCATATAATCATCTGCACCAAGCTCAAGGCCTGTTATTTTATCAATATCCTGCCCTCTGGCTGTAAGCATAATAATTATTAACTCAGGCATTTCGGTTCTTAACCTTGTACACACTTGAAAGCCGTCAATTCCGGGCAGCATAACATCCAGCACCATAACCGCCGGTTTGTGTAAAACAGCCATTTGCAGTGCCTTCTCGCCGTTTTCGGCTTCCAGCACTTCAAATCCGCTTCTTTCTAAATTTATAGCAATAAACTTTCTTATAGACGCCTCATCTTCAACTATTAAAATCTTTAGCTTGTCCTCACTCATAACATTACCCCTATCTAAGGCTATTCCTATTCTACATCATTAACAAATTTGTTTCCACCGCGATTCATGAAATCATGGCAGTATTGCCTGCTATGGATCGGATTATCTGACCTGCCGTTTTATAAATTTCAATTGTAAGGCTGTTACAGTCTTTTTTCATGATAGATTCAAAGACTCTTATAAAAACCTCCTGAGCATGCTGTGACGCCTCGAATTTATCGTGGCAAGCATTGAGCATTATGTTATATACTCTGGTCTGATGCGGCTTTATAAGCTCTTCAAAAGCGGATACACATCCATTGCGGCTCGCTTTCAAAAGTCTTTTTTCCCTTTCGTTCATACTTTTTCAGCCTCCAAGACAATCATACCCTTTTTATCCAAAATAGTTATTTAATAATTGGTTAAAATTTATAACTTGAAATTCCATTTGTATCTTATTCAAAGCTTTCTTTAAAATGCGTTTTTATATGTTATAATATTGAATTGTTATAATACTGTTAAATTAAAGTAATAAAAAATCATTGGAGGTTTATTATGTCGGATAGCGTTGTTCAAATCTCAAGCCGTATTCGTGAATTGAGAGAAATTTCGGACATATCACAGCAGGAGCTTGCTGATAAGTTAAATATTTCAATTGAAACATATTTGGAATATGAAAATGCGCAAGTGGGAATTCCAATAAGCACACTGTATGAAATTGCAGGCATCCTCGGTGTTGAGTTTTCAGAGCTTCTTACTGGCTCTACACCACGTTTGCAGCACTATTGCTATGTAAAAAAAGGTGAAGCACCATACATTGAGAGATATAAAGGCTATCAATTTCAAAACCTGGCATACAATTTTAAAAATAAAAAGGTTGAACCCCTCCTTGTAACTATTGAGCCGGAAGAAAACAAAGAAATGTCTCTTGTTACACATGGAGGTCAGGAATTTAACTATGTTCTTGAGGGTCAGATTAAAATTATCCTCGGATCCAGTGAGATAATTATGTCCGAAGGTGATTCTATCTATTTTGACCCATCTATTCCCCATGGTCAGGCAGCCGTAGATAACAAACCCGGTAAATTTCTGACTATAATACTTCATGATGAAGGAGGCAAACCCCATGCTTGAAAGGTTTCTACAAAGGATTAAATTTGATTCATATGAAGATTTTAAAGCTAACTATAAGGTAAAGTTGCCCGAAAATTTTAACTTTGCCTATGATGTTATAGATGAATGGGCATACACTGCGCCCGATAAAACCGCTTTGGTCTGGTGCAATGATAAGGGTGAAGAAAAAATATTCAGCTTTAAAGAATTGAAGCGCCTAAGCGACAAAGCCGCCAACTTTTTCAAGGCTCAGGGCATAAAAAAGGGTGACGTAGTAATGCTGATTTTAAAAAGGCGCTGGCACTACTGGGTCTCAACCCTTGCTCTTCAAAAGCTCGGAGCCATATCAATCCCCGCAACTGTTCAGTTGACAAAAAAGGATATTGTGTATAGAAATAATTCTGCTTCAGTTAGAATGATTGTTTCAGTTGACGATCATGAAATACTGTCTTTCATTGAAGAAGCTATGGAGGAATCACCAACTGTCAAATGTAAGGCATTGGTTGGTGCATCAAGAGACGGCTGGCTTGATTTCGATGCTGAGCTTGAAAAAGCATCTGAGGAATGGGTACGGCCAAAAGGCACTGAAGCAGCCGGCGGTTACGACAACATGCTTATGTATTTTACTTCAGGCACGACAGGTATGCCTAAAATTGTGTTGCATGATTTCTACCATCCAATCGGTCATATAGTTACTGCACATTACTGGCAAGGCTTAAGCGAAGAGGGATTACACCTTACAGTTTCAGAATCCGGCTGGGCAAAGTGCGGTTGGGGTAAGCTTTACGGACAATGGATATGCGGTGTTGCAATTTTTGTTTATGATATGGACAAGTTTGTCCCTGAAAATCTGTTGCGTGTAATAGAAAAATACAAGGTTACTTCATTTTGTGCACCACCGACCATATACAGATTTTTAATAAAAGAAGATTTGTCAAGGTTTGATTTGTCCAGTATAAAAAAAGCCTGCACAGCAGGAGAACCCTTAAATCCCGAGGTGTACTCCCAGTTTAAAAAGGCCACCGGTCTTAATATAATAGAAGGCTTTGGGCAAACAGAAACAACTGTTTTATGTGCCAATTTTGAATGGATTACACCTAAGCCCGGTTCCATGGGTAAGCCATCACCCCTTTATGATATAGACATTGTCGATGACAACGGCAGGACATGCCCTGCAGGTACGGAGGGGAGAATTGTCATTAAAAATCTCGACAAAGGCCTTCCTCCGGGATTATTCAAAGGTTATTACAGGGATGAAGCAGCAACCTCCGCTGTTTGGCATGATGATGTGTATGACACAGGCGACGTGGCTTGGCGGGATGAGGACGGCTACTATTGGTTTGTTGGCAGATCCGATGATGTAATAAAATGCTCCGGCTACCGTATCGGGCCCTTTGAAGTTGAGAGTGCGCTTATTGAGCACCCATCTGTATTAGAGTGTGCCGTTACGGCAGTTCCCGACCCCATAAGAGGCCAGGTTGTAAAAGCAACCGTTGTACTGGCTAAGGGTTACAGCGGCACCCCTGCCCTTGTAAAAGAGCTTCAGGAGCATGTTAAAAAAGTGACTGCTCCCTATAAATATCCCAGGATAATAGAATTTGTTGATGAACTGCCTAAAACAATCAGCGGTAAAATAAAAAGAAAAGAAATCAGAACCGCCGACGAAAACAGATAGTTATGGACCGGCAGTGACGGTCTGCTATAAGAAGCTGAAATGTGGCGGTTGATAGCTGCTACTTAGATATGGACTGGCAGTCCATATCTAAGTAGCTCCTGGACGCTGCATTTCAGTAAGACTTATTTCTTACAGCCTGTATCCAACATTACCCCGTTTCAAGAATATGTCTGCTCTTATGCAGCTACTTCAATTGGATTGTTCTACTCTGTTTTTATTGCCTCCAATGCGCTAAGCTTCATAGCGCGTCTGGCAGGCATAAAGCCCGATATAAGTCCCACCAGTGTCGAAAATACCAAAGAAGCAAGAGCAAGCCATAGCGGAATAACCGATATTGTATCGCCGCCTCCCATATATCCCCCACCGAAAAGACCTCCGGCATATTTATTTAATATAAAGGACGCTGCATAGCTAAACAAAAGTCCTGCTATTCCTCCTATTAAGCCTATCAATCCTGCTTCAAAAAGGAACATATTACGAAGGTCTCCCAATACACAGCCAAGCACCTTCATTACACCAATCTCTCTGGTTCTTTCATATATAGACATAATCATAGTGTTAGTTATTCCAAGAGCAGCTACCAAAAGGGAGATTGCACCGATTCCCCCCAGCACCGTTTGAAGTGTGGCTGACGTCTCCTGCATACCCTTCAATATATCTGCAAGGCTATAGGCACCAAAGCCCATATCGTTTATCTGCTTTTGGATTTTCTGAACATCATCTATATCCTTTACTTTTACCTTCGCCTGCTGATAGGTGTCAAAGGACTGGGTCCCGCCGCCTCGTCCACCGCTCCCGCCCTGAGCCCGCTGATTTTCTTTCATTATTTTTTTAAGATAATCTATATTCATGTAAACAGACCAGGCTTTATCGTCCTGGGACTGCTCGAGGATACCGACTCCCTTTGTCTTATAAAGCTTAGGTTGCTTATTCGAACCGCCCGGCATGCCCCCTCCTCCTGCCTGTCTTCTTTCACCATAGCTCATATCAAATGTCATAACCATCTTGTCGTTAAGGACATCGACCGGCGGCTCCGGCCTGTCTTCACCATAACCACCATGATAGAAATAGTGCATACCCGACGACTTGGGGTTGTAAAAATTATATACAGCCTCACTTCCAAAAAGCAATGCAGATGTATCACTTTTATCAAGGAGTCTGCCTGATGCCACTTTGAAATCAAATGCCTCAAGTACATCCGGGTCTATTCCTATTATATTGGCATAGGACACATGTTTGCCTGCTACAAGCTTAAGAGATGTATTGAGAACAGGCATAACACCTTCTACCCCGTCAATAGCCTCTATTTTGGCTATTGCCTTATCATCGAGGACAGTCTCCTTTGACTGACCCATGCCGTTGCCCAAATCCTGATAATACCATGAGCTTACATCAATAATATTAAGGCTTCCCATGCTCTTTAATTGGTTTTCGAAGCTGACATTCATTCCTATACCTAAAGAGAGCATCACAACAATAGAAGCAGTACCTATTAGAACACCAAGTATTGTCAGAATTGATCTGGTTTTTCTCCTTGTAAAGTTTCTAAGAGCAAGCTTTATTAGATCTATCTTATTCATCCAGACTCAATTCCTTCCTTCTCAGATGCCTTTTCCGCAGCAGGACAGTAGTGACCACACCTGCAGCTATGACCGCGGCTCCTATGCCTATATAAATCCAGACACTTGGCTTGCTTCCTCCCATTTCGCCTCCCATTTCCATTCCCGGTTCTATCGGCATTCCGTTTTCATCGAAGATTGGACCCTCCATCATCATTTCCATGACATTTAAGCTGAATTCCTTTCTCACCTCGGTAATCTTACCGTTTGCATCTTCAAAGGAAAATACAACAGCGCCCGTAACCTGCCCGGGAACCATCGGAATAATCGACGCATCAAAGTAGTCAGTTCTCCCCGGCTCAAAGTTTCCTACATAATAGCTGAGATTTTGTCCTTCGAATTCGCCCTCTGCCCTGACCATCATATTGTAGAGAGTGGATTTGCCCATATTGTAAAAGTCAATATATATTGGGACTGGCTGCCCTACAAAGGTCTCGGGCATAATACTCATTTCGCCCGTAACAAGTCTCGGGTTTTGCAGCACGCGGATGCTGACTGACTCCCTTGAGGTATATTGATTGCCGGCATTATCCTCATATTCGAAATTTATGGACAGCATGTAGGATTTTTGCTCCGCATCTGGTTTAACATTCAGCATCAGCTCTCTTCGAACATTTTGCTTGCTTTGTATGCTTTCGATAAAAAATGTATTTCCTGAATCCGTCGGTGTAAATGTGCCATCTTCCGATATCACAGTCACCTTTATGTTGGATACGTCAGCAGTCTTGCTGGTGTTAAGAAAAGACAGCTTTAGTAAAAAGTCATCACTTGCCCGCACAGTATCAGGCTCAATAGTGTAATTGTCTATTATTATTCTGGGCACCGACTTCCCCTGGGCGCTATTTTCCACAAAGACGCCAATGTATTGCGCCGCATTAAATTTTGTGCCGTAAGCATCTTCGTATTCCACATTTATGGCAATGGGATAATTCTTAGTCACGGCATCATCTGTTGCAAACAGTGTAAATGATGCTGTCTTGTTTGAACCCGCTTCCACTTTATCTATGTAAACAGGATTCATGGTCTTTGAAACAATTTGTGCATCTGTGGCAAGGGAAACCTTGATGTTCCTTGCTGCAGAATCACCATTGTTCTTAATGTCAAAGCTTACAACAAAGTCATTATAGGCATTTACAGCACTCTTTGGAGCAGAAATCCCGCTTACTGTCAGGGCAGGCTTAGCACTTACCGCCTCTCCCACAGGAACAAATATCTGATTTTCCTCAGAATAATTATTGCCTGCGTCGTCCCTGTAGTCCATCTTAACAAAAAGCTCATTGCTTCCCGGTAGCATTTCCTTTGGCATCAAAAGCTGGTATATCACAGCGCCGGCGCTTTTTCCGCTTATTTCAGTAATGTGCTTTATATTGGTGGAATTACTTGCGGTAAAGCCTCCCGTCTTCAGTCCGTTCAATGTAACCTTTATTTCTTTTGCCGGAAGGTTGCCCAGGTTTCTAATCACCAGCTCCAAACCTATAGCTGAATCCGTTGTATCATTTTTGTGCATCTTAATGCTTTCCACCAAAAGCCTTGGGTTAACATAGTCATTTTCTATCTTTATGTAAACTGTTTCAGAGGAAGAGAAGCTGTAATCAAAGGCATTAACATAGCTGTAGTTGAGCCGCATTGCATAAATGCCTTCAGGTGCACTCCTGAGGGTTTTTATGGTGAAGGTTACGTCCTTTGTCTGACCTCCGTTTATTGTGTCCACATATTTTCTAAGGTCAAGGTTGTCAAGCACTAAGGGAGCCTTTGACTCGTCAACCATTCCGAGTGTTATAGTAATATCCCTTGCCTGATGCCCCCCGCTGTTTTTAACAGGAAAGGTGACAGTTGCCTGACCGCCAGCTTTAATTGTAGGCATTTCATTCCCCTCGACAGTGCCAAGGACAGGAATAATCTTCGACGGGTCGATATTGAATATGGGGTTGTCTGTATTGTTTGGTGGTTCCGTAGCCGGAATGTTTATCGTCCTCTCCGCTCTTTGTTCATCTACCCCTTCTTCGTATTTATATGTAAATATAAACTTTAATGCCGTGCCGGATCCTTTGTACCTTAATTGTACTGAGTAATTATCAGATAAAGTGTTGTCTCCTAAATTAGTTGCTACAACCTTCACTTTATCACTATCATTTGATGGGAAATAGGCTGAATTATCGACATCAATCTCCGCTTTTAAATCAGTAATCGTCCTTCCCGATGTATTTTTGATTCTCATTGAAAAGCTAAAAGACTTTGTCACATCATTTACAATTGTTTGCGGTGAATAACTTTCAATATATAAATCACTATCATCACCAAAAACCACAAAATTACTAAATACCAGTATTAATAGCACCACTGTTAAGCAAAATGCCGTCAGCTTCCTCACTAAAACCCCTCCCAGCGTTTTCTGTTATCTCTATCTTCTCTATATTACCATCCAGCATATGGACAATCCTGTCCGCATAGCTTGCGATTTGAAGATCGTGGGTGACAATGACAAGGGTTTGATTATTTTTTCTTGCCATGCTTGTCATTAAGTCCATTACTTCTTTTGTTGTTTTGGAATCAAGGTTTCCTGTGGGCTCATCAGCAAAGACAATCTCTGGCATGGCAATAAAAGCTCTGGCTATTCCCACCCTTTGCTGCTGACCACCGCTCATCTGGGACGGCCTATGCTTCTCATGGGTGGAAAGGCCAACTGCTTTAAGCATTTCCCTTGCTCTTTTGTCTCTGGTTGCCCTGGGTACACCCTTGAAGGTCAGGGGAATGCTTACATTCTCTAAGGCAGTAAGCATTGGAAGGAGATTATATGACTGGAACACGAACCCCAGTGTCTCCTGACGGAACAAAGCCAGCGCCTTTTCGTTCATTTTCTCGACAGGACGGCCTTTTATCAATATAGTACCCCGTGTCGGCTTTTCAAGTCCTGCCATCATATTAAGAAGAGTTGACTTGCCTGAGCCCGATGTTCCCAATAGGCAGCAAAACTCGCCCTTCTTGATAGTCAGGTTTATATTGTCCAAAGCAACAACCTTTTCACTTCCTACTCTGTAGACCTTTCTCAGACCCTTAAGCTCAATAATATTCTCCAAAACAACTAGTGCTCCTTATCTCAAATACTATGAATTGTATCTGGCTTTAATTAGACTACAGTAAAGTTAAAAAAGTTCCATGTTTGCCATACATTACTTTTATTATTGATTTCTAAACTGTATGTCACATAACTGCTTGTAAAGTCCATTTCTTGCAATAAGCTGGTCATGAGTTCCTGATTCTGCAATCTCTCCCTCTTGTATAACAAGAATATTGTCAGCCCGTTTGACTGTGGAAAGCCTGTGAGCTACAACTATAATGGTCTTACTGGCAGCAAGCTCATGGATCGCTTGCTGGATTTTCTCCTCAGTCTCTACATCCACTGCAGCGGTAGCCTCATCTAAAATCAATATAGGCGTATTGCGAAGCACTGCCCTTGCGATTGAAAGCCTCTGCTTTTGTCCCCCTGATAGCTTGACCCCTCTTTCACCTATAACAGTGTCGTATCCGTCGGGCATTTCAATTATAAATTCATGTGCTCTGGCCACCTTCGCCGCATTCACAATCTCCTCTAAGGAAGCATCCTTTTTGCCGTATGCTATATTCTCAGCAACAGAGCCGTTAAAAAGGAAAATATCCTGTAGAACAATGCTGATTTGATTGCGAAGAGATGCCATTGTAATACTCCTTAAGTCTTTGCCGTCAAGCAGTATGCTTCCGGACACAGGGTCGTAGAACCGTGCAATAAGGCTAATCACCGTAGTTTTTCCAACACCGGTAGGCCCGACCAAAGCCAGCATTTTACCTGCTTCAGCCTTAAAGCTGACATTTTTCAAAACCGGTACAGACGGTATGTACTCGAAACTGACATTTTTAAACTCCAGCTCACCCTTACAACGGGCAATCTCAACTGCATCAGGGCTGTCAATTATATCGGGCTCCGTATCAAGAACCTCAAAAACCCTGTCTGCTCCCGCTACCGCAAGCTGCAAATCCTCAGTCACTCTAGCAAGTGTGCTTATTGGCTGATAAAAAAGATTTAGATATAGTAAAAACCCGACGATATCCGAAACCGACAGCTTTTGGTCCAGCGCAAGCCATCCGCCGAAAGCCACCACGATAACCGTACCAAATGAGCTTATGGCTTCAACTGAAGGATGAAAAATTGCCCCCAGTTTCAGAGCATGCAATATAGCTGAAGCATAGCTTTGGGCACTTTTCTGAATACGCTTTTTTTCCTTTGTCTGCTGGTTAAAAACCTGTATTTCTTTCATGCCTGAGATATTGTCCTGTAAGGTGGCATTGAGATCTGCCAGATTTCTTTGAGCGGCGCGAAAATTTGGGCGAATCTTTTTTGTGAAAATCCATCCACCCACTGCCAGAAAAGGTATTGGAATAAGTGTCAAAAGTGCAAGGTACGGATTCATTGCAAATAATACTATAGTTACACCGGCAATCACGAGAATATTTGTAATAAGGTCTGGTACAGCATGGGCTATAAGTGTTTCAAATGTCGCAGTGTCGTTAGTTGTGCGGGACATTAGCTGTCCTGTCTGCTTGTCTTGATAAAATCGAAGAGATAGCTTTTGTAAATGATCGTAAATCATTACTCTAATATCAGCAACCAGCTGCCATGCTGCCTTATGGCTTAAATAGCTGTTTAGGAACCTAAAAAGCACTTTAAGAATATAAGTGGCGGTAAGAATAATAGCTATCTTCCATATGTGGTCCATTGATTCCCGGCTGAAATTTCCGGTTAAAACAGCAATCAAGTCCCTTATGAGCCAAGGACCAAGTAGATTAATTGCCGTTATGACCAGCAAGCTTATACTTGAAATAATCATAAGATTCCAGTATGGTTTCGCGTATTTTACAAGTCTGATGATGTTCTTCATTTAATCTCCCCGCTTTTTTATTTTATATATATATATGCAATCGCCGGACTCCCCTGCCATCAAGCAGAGGATTGGTCCATACCATTTATATTATAGCATCAATACTGATAGGAGTCTTTACCTATGATTCCTCTATGGCAGCAAGCTTTTTCGGATTATTTAAAAAAGAGATAGGCTATTGATAGCCTATCCTTTTACGATTTGAGAATTTATTTGTCCCAAATAAGTTATCCGCACTTGCTATAACCACAATTCCTGCATACAACACAACCGCCTTCATGCTCTAAAGCACTGTTGCATTCAGGACAGACGGATATGGTTAATTTTTCGTCATTATAATCAACGTCTTCACCCAAAATCCTGTCGCTGTTCATACAAATATCCTTCAATGTGCATACGTCGCATTGGTCATTACAATTTGCAGTAGGTATAGGAGTGTTAACGGAATACTCAACAGAACTCTCACATACTTTACCGCTTTTTTCTTCCTCGTCATTGCCGTTTTGAAGCTTATATACCTTTTCTATCAATCTTCCAATGGCATCGGGACAGGATGTAACCTTCATGCCCTTCTGCCTGATGGTGGAGGGGCATCTTATCCCTTTGAGCTGTTCAACAATAGACTTGGCATCCAAGCCAGATCTAAGAGCAATAGAAACAAGTCTGCTGGTTGCTTCAGACTGGGATGGACAGCCTCCGGCACGCCCGGTATTTGTAAATACCTCGCAAATACCCTTGTCGTCGTAATTAACTGTTATATATAGATTTCCGCAGCCTATTTTAACCTTTTCAGTAAAGCCTGTTGTAATATCTGGCCGTGGTCTCGGAGAAATCCTGGTTTGAGTTCCGGCATCGTTTACTATAACTGCATGGGTATCTTGTTTTCCGTCTTCCTTGCCCTTTACCTGACCGATATTTAATACCTGCATATCACGGCTTCCATCTCTGTAAATGGTAACGCCTTTGCAATAAGTCTTATAAGCCAGCTCAAAAACAGCCTTAACGTCTTCCTTTGTAGCATCGTGGCTCAGATTAACGGTTTTTGATACCGCATTATCGGTGTATTTTTGGAAGGAAGCCTGCATTTTAACATGCCATTCAGGTGAAATGTCATGGGCAGTCACAAAAACTTCTTTCACTTTTTTGGGAATCTCAGTGAACTCGCTTAGGGAGCCTTTTTTGGCTATACTCCTCATTAAGTCATCTGAGTAAAATCCACCGGATTCTGAAACTTCTTTAAATATAGGATTTACTTCAATCAGCTCATCATTATCCATAACATTTCTTATGTATGATATGGCAAATATTGGTTCTATTCCGCTGGAGCATCCTGCAAGTATGCTCAGTGTGCCGGTAGGTGCTATTGTAGTAGTTGTGGCATTGCGCACACGGACTCCCAGCTCTTTATAAATGCTTTTATCGAAATAAGGGAATACTCCTTTTACTTCCGCTAACTCAATAGATTTTTTCTTGGCTTCATCCTGTATAAAATGCATTATTTTTTCAGCAAGGTTGATAGCCTTTGAAGAATTGTATGGGATATTTAGCTTGCACAGCAAATCAGCCCAGCCCATAACTCCCAGGCCTATCTTTCTGGTGCCCCTGGTCATCTCATCTATCTGGGGAAGAGGGTATTTGTTTACCTCTATGACATTGTCAAGAAAATGCACAGCAGATCTGACTACTCTTTTAAGCCTGTCATAATCAACTTCAATAGAATTCCCGGTTTTTTTAGTCATAATGCTTAAGTTTATAGAGCCGAGATTGCATGCCTCAAAGGGGAGCAGAGGCTGCTCTCCGCAGGGGTTTGTGCTTTCAATTTCACCAAGGCTCGGTGTAACATTGTCTTTATTCAATCTGTCAATGAAAATAATACCCGGCTCGCCATTGTTCCAAGCATTATTAACTATCATGTCAAATATCTCTGATGCATTTTCCTGCTTAACAGTTTTACCTGTTCTGGGATCCACAAGGTCATATGTAAGACCCTTTTTGGCTGCATCCATGAACTTCTCGGTTAATGCCACGCTGATATTGAAGTTTGTAATATCGTTGTTGTCTTGCTTACAGGTGATAAACTCCCTGATGTCTGGATGATCCACCCTAAGAATACCCATATTTGCACCACGTCTGGTACCGCCCTGCTTAACTGCCTCCGTGGCAGCATTGAAAACCTTCATAAAGCTTATCGGACCGCTTGCTATTCCGCCTGTGGAGTTAACACTGGCTCCCTTCGGCCGAAGCCTTGAAAAACTGAATCCAGTGCCGCCGCCGCTTTTATGTATAAGTGCAGCATGCTTTATTGAGTCAAATATGCCTTCCATTGTGTCTTCAATTGGCAAAACGAAGCAAGCACTTAATTGACCTAAAGGCCGTCCCGCATTCATAAGAGTAGGCGAATTCGGCAAGAATTCCAAATCTGCCATCAAATTAAAAAACTCTTTTTCAATTTTCTTTAGCTCTGTGGAAGTTACGTAAGATGCGTCCGCCTCTGCAACTGCTTTAGCAACTCTTTTAAACATGCCCTCAGGGGTTTCGATAAGTTTACCAGTTTCGTCTTTTGCTAGGTATCTCTTTTCGAGAACCTTAATTGCATTTTCGGAGAGTTTCATTTATTGCCTCCTTGAACCAAACACTATATTTAGTGTTTTTTATTTTATCTGGTACTGTATATTGTATCATTTTTATGTTCCAAGTCAATACAGAAGCAATAAATTTAAATAGTAATTATGTCCTATTGAAAAATCATCTTAAATATGATAGAAATCACATAAATAAAAAAGCAGGGTGGATTGCCCTGTTTTTTTATTAGTCTTTACCTTTACTGTTACTCTTTTAATAGCGCTTCCTCAGAATACCTGTTTGATGCGTTCCACAATATCCACTCGTCATATCCCGCATCGTAAACAGCTTTGATTTGCTGCTTCACTTGTTCAGGTCCATAGGACTGATACATTTTTTTGCCGTTTTTCGGTAGAAGCCAGCTTGCAGTAAAATCCTGCAGATATGGTCGGACCTTTGCCTTGTAGTCACTGGCTTCAGAGAGCCTGTTTTTGCATTTAATCAGTGAATTATAAACCACCTCATAAGGCTCAAGGTCAGGAGCCGGGAATTGGACCTTGTTTACAATCTGTCCATAGGCGTAGTGGGATGGATAAACCATGGGACATATATAATCTATGTCTTTTCCAATCAACTCCAGATATTGTCCAATCTTCTCAGTATCCGCAGGGCTCTCTAAAATGATACCAAATACATCAGCCGATATGGGTACGTCAGGTATCTCAGCTACAGCATATGCAAGAAATTCGTTTATAGCCTCGTACTTCTCTTGCTCTACACCGGTAAAATCCATTCTTCCCTTTGAATCACTGTCAAATCGCACATAGTCAAACTGTATCTCATCAAAACCCAATTCTACAGCCTCTTTTGCTATCTTTATAGTATATTCCCATGTCTCCTTGTTGTAAGGATTGAGCCATGTTTTTCCGTTTCTGTCCTTCCATAAGCCCCCATTTTTGCTTTTGACTGCTAAATCCGGCCTTTTGAGTGAATATACAGGATCTTTAAAAACTACAAGTCGTCCGATTACATAAATATCGTTTTCATGAAATTCTTCCAAGACCTTTTTAACATTGTATTTTTTCTTCCAGGTCCCGTTTGCCTGAACTTCTGGAACCTGAGATTCATAGCCTACAAGTCCGTCATCATCTTTTATATCTACTACATATGCGTTTATTTCTGTAGTGTTGGCCAAATCAATGTAATGCTTCCTTCTTTCCGCGCCTCCCACAGTCCAGCCCGTAAGGTATAGTGCTTTTACCTTAGGAGGTGCAGCTTTTTCCTCCTCAGTCTGCTCCTGCTGAATTGTATCCCCAGAGTCGGAATCAATAGTTTGCTCTGTGTCAATTGTTGTCGCTTCTTCATTGGTATTATCCCCTGTTTCGACAGTTGTTTCAGGTTGAGGAGCCTGCTGGTCAGTATTGTCGGTATCACCCCTAGATACCTTATCATTGCTGCATCCTGTAAAGATAAGTAAAACTATTAAAATTGCCGCAACTGCTTTTTTGATAACAACTGCTTTCATGTAAAAAAGTACCCCCTTGAGCTCTTCATTTGTAATTATCTAATGCTTAATAATATTTTATGTATACCTGCAATAATTATTAAAGGTATTTATTAGACTCATTATATATGATTAATTTATGATAGGATAGTGCAAATTGTTTAATAATAATTTAATTTTCGTCAATTTTTTTAAAGCTGAAGCTTCAATCATATCAGTAAGTCAAAAGCTATATTCAAAAATCCCATAATCACCCCCAGCAAGCCGCCCAAATAAATCAATGCATTGAGCTCCCGTCTTATCAAGGTCATGATTATACCTTCCAGCTCCAACAAATCCAGTTGGTTTATCTTGTCATTTATTATAGCCGAAATATCAACTGCTTCCAGAATAGAGTCAAGCCTGCTATTGATAATATCCTCGAAAACTTTCCATAAACCTTCCTTAATTTTAGGTGTCTTGTCCTTATGTGTTGCTAATATATCCTTTATTGGCGTATTTAATATTTCACTAGCCTGCTCCTCTAAGAATTTCTCAACAAGAGGCTCTGACTTTTCCTTAATCATAATATTAATTTTCACAGCAAAGGGTTGCTTCAAGGAATTTAAGGCAGTACTGGTCAGGTTTTTTAGCACAGGCTTTGTTTTTGAAATTATTTCTTCATAAGCGTAGTCTACAATGGCAGACCCAATATCCTGCTCTATGGCTTTTTTGGTTATAGTCGCTGCCAAGCTTTTTTGGACAACCGTCAGTTTTTGATTGATTTTATCTTCAGGGACTAATCTTTCTAAAACTGTGCTTACTTTGTCCTCCGATTCAGAATACTTTAGTATTGCATTGTCGATTTTAGAATTAATCTGAATTTTCATTGAATCAGATAGTAATGTGCTTTTAAAGGTGTCCTTATTGAGTAAGTCATTGCTTATAACATCCCCTATTGCTTTTGCGATTCTGGATCGTTCTTTAGGAATCAGCCCTGGTGTAAACGGTAGCTTATACCTTCCTATATATACCGGCCGTAATGGTCTAAATATCATCTTAATGGCAATGCCATTTGTGACTAACCCTATAAGCCCCCCTACAAGAGGCGCTGTTATAAATTGAACCCACATTAGCAAAATCCTTTCCTTTGCCCTCATTACATTATTATACTTTCAAAATCATATACAAGTCTGATTATGTACAATTAATTATATTATTTCATAAAATACCAAAATAGCGCTTAAACTATGTAGTTCAAGCGCTATTCGCGGGTTTGACTATGCAATTACCCTGGCTCCTCAAGTAGGACTCGAACCTACGACCCTGCGGTTAACAGCCGCATGCTCTACCGACTGAGCTATTGAGGAATATAATTCCGGCAGAGACCTATTTTCCCGGGCCGTCTCCAGCCAAGTATCGTGG
>CAZPMC010000016.1:0-46997 GCA_964587755.1 uncultured Oscillospiraceae bacterium | reverse complement strand
TTCGGCTACCAATCGTCGCCTTGGTAAGCTTTTATCCCACCAACTAGCTAATTGGACGCGGGCCCATCTTTCACCGGATTGCTCCTTTGATATTAAAAGGATGCCCTTTCAATATGTTATGCGGTATTAGCACAAGTTTCCCTGTGTTATCCCCCTGTGAGAGGTAGGTTGCCCACGCGTTACTCACCCGTCCGCCGCTAAGATAACGTCTCCGATAAATCTTCAACGCATCTCCGCTCGACTTGCATGTGTTAGGCACGCCGCCAGCGTTCGTCCTGAGCCAGGATCAAACTCTCTGTAAAAGGTATGGTGACACTCCTATGAAAGAGGTATTCCTCTGTGCTCGAGGAATGTCACACAAAATTTTATCAGAAAGCCGTTTGGCTCTTTGTTTACGTTTTACTGACTTTTTGTAAAAGTCGCAAAGTTCTCTTAAGAATTTACGAGTTTTTTATTGTCTTCACTGTTTACTTTTCAAGGTCCATCTACTTCCTGTCCGCCTTATTTCAGGCTGACTTAAGCCGTGCTTCATGCGAAGCAGCTTTAATAGATTATCATGCTGTTTTCCTTTTGTCAACCACATATTAAAATTAATTTTCTGTGGAGTTTTGCGGGACAGCTTTTATAATATATCACCGCTTCGATATTTCTTCAACCCCAGGCAATTAGCATTTTTAATAAAACAGCTGATTTACAGCAATTTTTCTGTTTTATCCTCTGTTTTATCAGCTTATCATTCTGTTTTCTTCGTCTTTATCACAAAAAGTATTATTGGTAATGCCATCAATGGCGTTAGAAGGGCTAAAAGATATTTTTCGAGATGATAATTCTATTGCCTCGTTCATTTATCTCTACTTTGTCGCTTAATCCCTTAATAATAATTATCCCTCTTCCATGCTCACTTATCTCCATAGGATCCTCAACGCCGCAGCAAGGTTTTCGGCAATTGCAAACATCATTGTAGTTGTATCCGGTTCCCTCATCCTCAACAACTAATACCATGTTCCCCATTCTGTTAACACCTGCCCTCACTTTTACCAGCTTATGCTCATCTTCACCGTTACCATGCCTTACTGCATTGAGTAAAACCTCATTAAGTATAACCTTAAGCTCAAATATTATTAAATCATCTAAACATCCATAACTGTTTTGAAGGCTTGTTATGAATTCATTAACAACAGTGCCAATGCAACTTATCCGGCTTGGCACATGGGTACTGTAAAAGTCGTCACAGCTCACTTAATCCACGTCCTTGATAATAAAATAAAGCGGCCAATAATGCTCTTATGCCATTCAATTTATATATTACCCAGATAATATATGCTAAACACAATCTTTATTTTATTTGCGGCGATATCATTTTGCCAGCATGGTCCTAAACCTCTTAAGCACCTTATGCTCGAGTCTTGACACATACATTTGGGAAACGCCCATTTTTTCAGCTATTTCCTTCTGGGTTTTAGAATCAAAGTAACGCATATGAATAAACTTTTTCTCAAGTTCATTAAACCGGCTCAGGCTTTTCTTTAAGAAATCCCTGTTCTCTATTCTCTCAAAGGTAGCATCCTCTTCACCGATAGTTTCGTGCAGCTCCAGATCATCCTCATTAAATACATTTTGATCAAAGGACTGCATATAATATGCATTCCATGACTCAATTATCTCAAGCACTGTTTCTTCCTTAATATTTAAGAAAGCGGCTATTTCCTCTGCTCGTGGCGTTCTATTCAGTTTTTGTGAAAGCTGCTCTCTTGCAAGATTGACTTTTTGGTATACCTCATAAATACGTCTGGGTATTCTTATAGTGGAGCTTTTATCCCGGAAATACCGTTTAATTTCACCAACAATTGTAGGCGTAGCGAAGCTTACAAACTTAAAACCTTTGTTTGGATCAAATCTTTCAACCGCACTGATAAGCGCGATACTGGCTACTTGGAAAATATCTTCGTAGTCCACTCCTCTGTTTAGAAATTTCTTTGAAATTATTTCTGCCAGGTATAAATACCTTTTTACAAGCTCATTCCTGTCCTGAATGTTCCTGTCGGTATAATACCTTGCAAAAAGAGCTTCTGTGCTTTCTGTCTCTTTGAAAGCTGCTGATTCTTTATTATAACTCATTGTTCGAATTTACCCCTATGGTTTTTACCATGGACAGAATATAGTCGTT
The DNA here is from genome assembly GCA_964587755.1 of uncultured Oscillospiraceae bacterium. Classification (GTDB taxonomy): domain Bacteria; phylum Bacillota; class Clostridia; order Acetivibrionales; family DTU013; genus CAZPMC01. The sequence continues at coordinate 44,830 of CAZPMC010000016.1, read as the reverse complement.
ATTAGGACAGAACTCAACCTTGTCCATGAAAGCATCAATAATAGACATTCCCAAGCCGTCTTCATCATCATCAAAGATGCATTTAATCAGCTCTGAATCAGACTCGAAGATAATAACAAGCTCATTGTCATAAATGTCGAAACTAATTTTGTATTTGCCGTCCAATTCTGAACCTACACGAATAATTCTGTTGCAAACCTCAGAAACCGCTACCTTTATGTCCTCGACTGTCTCGATGTCAAATCCTGCCCTGCTGGCAATCCCGGAAGTAGTAAGCCTTGCAACACTGACATATTCAGCCTTAAAGGGTAACTCAATTACAATTCTGTCAGGTGACACCATTAATAATCGCTCCTTATGTAACATAATTCCTATGTCTTTTCAAACATCGCTGTCACTGAATATTGAAAAGCTTGTCCAGGCCAGTAATAACAAAAAGCTTTTTAATATTGTCCTTGATGTTCTCCAAGCATATGCTTTTCCCCGTTAACTTCGCTTTTTTTAATGCACCTACAAATATGCCAAGCCCTGTACTATCAATATAGTTTAATCCTGTGCAATCGATAATAATATCGTTATCGGCTTTCTCAACGATACTGTAAACTTTATCCTTAAAACTCTGCGCTGTATAAATATCAACCTCGCCCGAAACAAAAACCTTGGTTTTGCCAGCTAAATACTCTTCTTTCAGTGTCAATTCACTAGACATAAGAAAAACCTCCTACTCATTATTTCGTTAGCAATTCAAGCACCTTGAGCGTAGTTTCCTGTTGTTTGCCATTCAAATAAATTGCAGCTATCATCTCGTCATTACTATATACTCCTGATTCCTTAAGTACTTTGCTTTCAGTAACATTTATCCCGTATAAATGGGGTTCGGATTGCCCGTTAGCAGTCAGAATATATTCTTTGTTCTCTTCCATATCTATGCCCAGCTTTGGAGCTATGTCATCAAGGTTTAAAAAGACTCCCTCGATTGCGTATTTTTCATAGTTTTCCTTATCAAAAATAAACAAATCTGTCTCTTGTGACACAAAGAACAGTGTAGCCTTAATTGCCATACCGACCTGCTCTTCACCTATAATGTCATCGGATATATAAGCAAAACCTATGCTCGGCTCATTTATTTCGTCTATCTCTTCTCTTACGGTATCTTCAAGCCTTTGCCCATCCGTGTAAGCGAAATCACCGATAAAAGCCATATTAAAATCAGGCTCTACCTTTGTTGTCAAAGACTTAATAATGGTACCCACAATAATAAGTGCTACGATAACTGCAAGAATATAATATTTATAATAGTAGAAAAAATTCTTTACCTTTTTTTCATCTAGCCCTAATTTTTTTAAAACCGGCGCGGCTTTGCTTGGAGGGGTCTCCTCTGCTGGAATATTATAGCCCATTAATGTGTTGTATGCTATTGTTGCTTGCTCAAAGCTGTAACTATCTTCTTGGGTGCCTTCATTGTGCGTTGAATTTGATTGCTTATACTTCTTTAAAAGTATTGAGTACCTTTTTTCAATTTCATTTGGGCTTGCATCTATCCCAACGCCAAGTATTTCCCTGGCTTTCTCCTTATCCATCATACCACATAATCCTCCCTCGCCTCAATCATTCTCGAGGCTTCATTGTGGGGAAAAGAAGGATATCTCTTATGGAATAAGAATCCGTCAGAAGCATAACCAATCTATCAATACCAATTCCCAGACCTCCTGTTGGCGGCATACCATATTCAAGTGCATTTACAAAATCATCATCCATCATGTTGGCTTCTTCGTCCCCTGCTTCTCTCTTTTTTACCTGTTCTAAAAATCTTTGTTTCTGATCTATGGGATCGTTAAGCTCTGAATATGCGTTAGCCATTTCCCTTCCTGTAATAAACAGCTCGAATCTTTCAGTAAGCTCCGGATTGTCAGGCTTTCTTTTTGTTAAAGGAGATATTTCAACAGGGTAATCTAATATAAATGTCGGCTGTATCAAATTTTCCTCAGCCATTTCTTCAAACATAACGCTCATAACCTCGCCCTTTGTAAGGTTGTCATCTACATTAATATTCCTGTCACGAGCAAGCTTTCTGGCCTCTTCATCACTGTCAATCTTGTCAAAATCCACACCGGCATACTTTAGGACCGCTTCCCTCATTGTTAATCGGTCCCATGGAGGTGTTAAATCAATCTCCTGCCCCTGATATGTTATCTTTGTAGTCCCAAGCACTTTATTTGCTACTGTTGAAATCAGCGATTCAGTCAGCTCCATCATACCATTGTAGTCAGTATAGGCTTCATAGACCTCCATCATTGTGAATTCCGGATTGTGCTTTATGGACATTCCCTCATTTCTAAACATCCTGCCCATTTCATAAACCTTTTCCATGCCGCCGACAATAAGACGCTTTAAATAAAGCTCCGGGGCAATTCTAAGATAGAGATCAAGGTCCAGTGTATTGTGATGGGTAATAAACGGCCTGGCTGTGGCTCCACCAGGTATAGTATTTAAGATCGGAGTCTCAACCTCCAAAAAGCCTCTCCCATCCAAAAATCTTCTTATCTCAGTCAATATTTTACTTCTGGTGAAAAAAGTTTTTCTAACCTCGGGGTTTATTATCAGGTCAACATATCTTTGTCTATAACGCAAATCAACATCCTTTAGGCCATGCCATTTTTCCGGAAGAGGCTTAAGTGATTTGGCAAGAAGTGTTATACTGCTGACTTTTACCGATATCTCACCTTTATGTGTTCTGAAAACCTCTCCTTTAACACCAACAATGTCGCCTATATCAAATTTTTTAAAGTCCTCATAAGCTTCCTCACCAATTCCGTCAATTCTGACATAAAGCTGTATCTTAGTCTCACGATCCTGCAAATCACTGAAGCTGGCTTTCCCCATTCCCCGTTTGGACATCAGTCTGCCTGCAATTGATACCTGTGAGCCTTCAAGCTTCTCAAAGTTATCATGAATTTGCTTTGTGCTATGTGTAACATCATATTTTATTATTTTAAAGGGGTCTTTACCACTCTCTTGAAGCTCAGAGAGTTTCATTCTCCTCACCTTCAAAATTTCACTTAAATCATCGAATTCATGATTAGTTTCTATCTTGTCCGTCATTTGAAACCTCCAATTTTTCTGTTCTTTTGTACATTAAGCAAGAATAACAGCTTACATAATGTAAACTGTTATTCTAAATATTATACAATATTTTATTGCTTTGGTACAGGCTACGGCTGCCTTTATTTTTCAATTTTTAATATTTTAAACTTTAAAACACCGTCTGGTACTACTGCTTCGACAATGTCCCCCTTCTTTTTTTGTAAAAGAGCGCTTCCTACCGGTGATTCATTGGATATTTTTGAGGAAGCCGGGTCTGCTTCTGTCGAGCCAACTATAGTATATACAACCTCTTCATCATATTCCATGTCAAGCAATGTTACTTTTGAGCCGACAGTTACTTTGTCCGTACTTACATCCTCTTCGTCTATTACTCTTGCATTTTTGAGCATCGCCTCTAGCTGGGCAATCCTTCCTTCTACATAAGCCTGCTCATTTTTTGCTTCATCATACTCAGAATTTTCGGAGATGTCTCCGAATGAAAGCGCAACTTTAATTCGTTCCTTTATCTCCATCCTCTTGGGACCTCTCATGAACTCGAGCTCTTCCTCCAGCTTTTTCAAGCCCTCGTAAGTCAGAATGACTTCCTTGCCTGCCATTTAGAGCCTCTCCTTTACTGATTAAATTTGTGTTGATAATATATGCATTAGCGTTGCATTTATTCTTTTAAAATAAAAACCGGTGAATGCAAAAAATAGGTATATTTCAGTTTTACTATTATAAAATACAACTTTAGCATTGTCAATCTGTCGAAGTTTTTAACATTCGATATCAGAAACAAAATTACGATTCATTGTCCTTTAAAATGACATCATGGGCTCCGCCTTCGATTATACTGGTGGATGAAACCAATGTCATCCTTGCTTTCTCATGGAGCTCACTTATGCTTCTAGCACCACATGTAGACATAGTAGCTTTGAGCTTGCTTATAGTTATCTCTAGGTTGTCCTTAAGCTTGCCTGCATATGGAACATAGGAATCTACTCCTTCTTCAAAGTCCATCTTCTGGCTGCCTCCCATGTCATATCTTTGCCAGTTGCGAGCCCTGTTTGAACCTTCTCCCCAGTATTCTTTCACATAGTTGTTACCAAGCTTAAGCCTTCTGGTAGGGCTTTCATCAAATCTTGCAAAATATCGGCCCAACATAATGAAGTCTGCTCCCATTGCAAGTGCAAGAGTCATATGGTAGTCATGTACTATACCGCCGTCGGAGCAAATCGGAATATATATACCGGTTTTCTTAAAATACTCATCCCTGGCTTTAGCTACTTCAATAACTGCCGTTGCTTGACCGCGTCCTATTCCCTTTTGTTCCCTGGTAATGCAGATAGAGCCGCCGCCAATACCAACCTTTACAAAGTCTGCTCCCGCCTCAACCAGGTACATAAAAGCTTCCTCATCAACTACATTGCCACCGCCGACCTTGATTTCTCCATTGTATTGATTCTTTACCCACTCTATGGTTTCCTTCTGAAACTCTGTGTAGCCATCCGATGAGTCAACGCATAAAATATCGGCACCTGCATTTACAAGCTCCGGCACTCTTTCCTTATAATCTCTGGTGTTTATACCCGCTCCGGTCATAAGGCGTTTATGAGAGTCAAGAACCTCTGCCGGATTTTCCTTGTGAGAGTCATAGTCCTTCCTGAATACCATATACAATAAATTTTGGTTTTCATCCACGACGGGAAGGCAGTTTAACTTGTGATCCCAAATCATATCATTTGCTTCTTTTAGGGTAATACCTTCTTTTGCATAAATCAATGATTCGAACGGGGTCATGAATTCATGTATTTTCATGTCCGGTGACATCCTGCTGACCCTGTAATCCCTGCTAGTGACTAATCCAAGCAGCTTTCCTGAAGAAGTGCCGTCATGTGTAATCCCTACGGTGGAATGACCGGTTTTTTCCTTCAGTGCAAGGACATCAGCCAAAGTATCATCCGGTTTAAGATTTGAATCGCTTACTACAAAGCCAGCCTTATATTTCTTAACCTTTCGTACCATTTCTGCCTGCTGGTCTATGGGCTGCGAAACATAAATAAAAGACAGCCCTCCACACCTTGCAAGCTCAATAGCCATTCGCGAATCCGATACAGCTTGCATTATAGCGGAAACAAGAGGAATGTTGATGGCTAAAGGTGGCTTTTCACCTTTCTTAAATTTAACAATCGGAGTTCGCAAATCAATGTTTTGAGGTGTGCAATCACTTGTGGTCAAATTTGGTAACAGAAGATATTCACTAAAAGTTCTTGACCTTTCATTGTAATAAAACGCCATGTTTCATTCCTCCTATCCAATGGCTTAATATAGTACGATTAAAATTAAAGGGCTATAATCAATTATGCCCGAAAAATATTAGATAATATTATACACACCTGCATTATAAGAGTCAAGAAAATAAAGGCAGGTAAATAAGTAGATGCAATAATCCTATGAGGAACATTTACAGACTGTGAAATGTGGCGAAGTTAGAATGCAAAGTTTTGGTTCAGCACAACTGCAAGGACGACATCTGCGTAATAACGGCTGTAGGCTGTTTATCCTTTGCCAAGCTCAAATGCGGACGCTAATAGCTGCTAAGAGCGGGCAGCTTCAGGTGCCGTGTAATGTCGCGATTACAGCTTGCCCGTTATTTTCACTGAGACTTGAAGATTTTACTTATGACACTGGCAAATCTGACTCTGGAATCTTGAAGCAGCTCGACAATCTTGAATTTTATTTTCACAGGTATATCACTTTCCTCAGAAGCTGATGTCACAATATCGTATTCCTCTTCAGAAAGCACCTGTTTAAGGTCTTCTTTCACAGAATCGGGAACCACTCCATGGGTTACATCCACAAAGCACAGAGGTGGAAACAATACGCACCACCAGTTTTCTCCCGTTCCGTTGCCTATAACAACCCTTAATGCCTGATAATTACCTGCGGGAAGCATGATATCGCCATAGGCCTTGGTGGGAAAGGGATATTTCCCAAGCATAACCTGAACTTCCTCATCTCTTCCCTGAGAGGCAATTTCTTTTTGTGCGACAGCTTTAATATCATCTATCCTGTTGCTAATAATAGCCTTTGACTCTTCGACATCCTTTGAACCGTCCAGCTCCTGCTCCATGTATGCCAAAACGGCATCCCTGACATTCTTCTTCAAGGACTGATCCTCCGGAGAATCACTGCTTGCTACCACATGCAGCCTGATTAAATTGTCTGACAACCCCCGGTTTATATCCTCAGTATAGGAACCCATCAGAATAATAAAAGCAACGACAACTGAAAGTATCGCTTTGTTCATGGTTTATCCTCCTAGCACTTCCTGCTGCACCATTTTGTTTCATAATAAGTATTGGCAAATTGCCTAATTTTTATACTTTCCGTAAACTAAATGCAGCAGAAAGAATAAAAGGATATGGATTTGATTTAATTCAAATATTTGTATGCAGCGCTATATTGCTTGTCGTATTCCTCGATTAGCGCTAAGCGGGATGAATTCAATGCCTTTTTGGTTTCAAAATCAAGAATGCCTGTAATATTTAAGCCTTTATCCTTTTGATAAGCTTTAATTGCCCTCTGAGTTGAAGTGTCAAGAATATTATCCAGCAATCCAATTTTATAACCCAACGCCTTTAGTATCATTTCAGCATTAAAAATGTCAACTCCCCGTCCGTTTAATCCGGGCTCCGCGGTACTTGTAAGCATGCCAACATACGGAATATATATACCCGATACAGGCTTCGGGTCTGGGACTTTTATATCCGCTGTAAGTCCCACTCCGTCAATCAACCTTCCTTTTGGAGTGTAGTAAAGACCCAGTGTCATTTTCGTGTACCCTAATATTTCATCATCATTAGGGCTGATTCTGTAATCATAAAGTTCAAATGCATTCACCACTCTTTTACCCAGAAAGTTAGTGTATTTAATAAAAGCATCGGGTGTCAATATGGGAAGTATCCCTTGGAACTTAGCTTTTCCAAAGGTCTTTGTGCCGACCAGTTTTCCAACACCGGTGTCTTGGACTGCTGCCGACAGAAGCTCAGATGCACTTGCGCTCATACCGTTTACCAGTACAGCAAGCTCAAATTTCGGGCTTTTCAGTTCAGAACGGTATACTCTGTCACTGTATTTCTCTGATTTGTAATCTAAGGTTGTGATTACTCCCTCGGGAACAAACTTACGGGCAACGGCTACAGCTTGATCCACATCCCCTCCCGGATTGTCCCGCAGATCCAGTATTATTTTAGTAATACCTTTTTTCTCAATTTCATTTAAAGCTTCTGTCATAAACTCATCGGCATTCTCATTAAACCTTTCCAGCTTGATATACCCGATTCCGCCTCTTATCTCGTACTTAACAGGATTTATTTTTACCGTATCCCTCACCACATCTATGTATTTTGTCTCTTTCCCGCCACACGGCAATACCTTTAGTCTTACCTTGGTACCTAACTCCCCTCTGATAATACTTGCGGCTTCATCTGCTGTTGCATTTAAAAGGCTATGACCATCAGCCTCCAATATCATATCTCCCTGCATAATTCCCGCATCCTCGGCAGGCGAAGGGGAAAAGACCTCTACAACGGTTATCCCTTCCCTATGTACCTCCATCACTATACCAATACCGCCAAACTCACCCGACATATCCTCCCAAAATAACTCAGCCTCCTGGGGCGTGTAAAAAGTAGTATAATCATCAAGGGAATTTAACATACCTGCTGTCGCGCCCTTAAGCAGCTCATCATCTGTATAACTTCCACTGTACTGGTCATAAATGAATTCCATAATACCCTGAAGATACATAAGATTGTATATATCTGTATCAGTTGTTTGTGCATTAACATGCACCGGTTGGCATAGGAAAATAAAAATAGCCAAGACAAGGCACAGGCCTTTTATAAAATTCTGCTTGTAAAAATGTTTTTTCAAATTAAGACCCCTCACATAATAGATTTCTTATCTTTAAGTAAATCCTCCGGTAAATGGCTAATAATTGACCAGTCTTTCTCTATAGTCCTTTCTTATTCCGTTTTGGAGGTATGAGATAAGATTTTTGAACATCTCCGCACCTTCAGCCTTAGTAAGCTTTTTACCTGGATTCATGTTTCCTCTGCTATCACCTTTCAGAAGTCCAAGTTTTTGTGCAGTATATGCTGCATTTCTCGCATATGACGGTATCAGCTCATTATCCCTGAAGGAAGTAACCGCTATAGGATCAGGGGCGAGTGATTCAAGCCCCAATGCCCTGATAATGGCGGTTATGGCATCAGCCTTAGTAATAGTGTCATTAGGCCCGAAAAGATTGTTTCCCTTGCCGTTTAAAAGACCTCTTTCATAGGCACTTTTAATATATGAAAAGCTGGCATTTTCTATGGAAACATCATCAAATGGTGAGATAACCTGTTCCTTTGAAGATGCTCTTCTAGATGATGCAGTAGCTCTGACTGGAATTGCGGGGTCGATGGGTACCTCCTTTGCTATCTTAACCATGGCAGTGGCAAACTCAGCTCTGCTCATGTATTGATCGGGCTTAAAATATGCTCCGTTGCCCTTAAAAACCTCCAGACCAAACATGATTCGTATGGCTTCTTCTGACCAATGGCCTCTTATATTCGCTGAGCCAACAGTCGGAAGTCTTTTTTGTACCGGGAAGGTTTCAATCATCAAACTATCCGTATAAGTAATTATATGATCTGTGGAAATACCCCTAGCATCAAATTCGGGCAGCTTCGCCGTGTACTTGAGAATGTTGTTGTTCATACGGCTTTGTAAAAAACTCCCCTCAAAGCTAATCTGATTAGGCTTGTTTTTCTGATACTCAAGCTGCTCGGTAGATGTAGCTGATATTGTAACTTCTGCAGTCCCGCCCCATTCGTCGGCAATCCCGCCGTTGTTGCTTTCACTGATTATTGAATAGTTTAACATAATTGCTTCAGCATTTCCCCAATACTGATCATATCCGTTATACTCGCCTAAGCACTCCACAGTCACAGTATTGCCGTCGCTTGCGGGCCCCTTCTGATATATCTTTCTGCTATACAAGCTGCCTTGATGAAAATCCACGGCCGGATGGTGGTCAATGAGATTTGAACGGGTAAAATCGTATCCGTTAGTCCTAAGAAGTGTAAATGTTTCTCCCCCTATTCTCAGAGTTTCGGTCGGCGTCTTATAAATGCTGGCCGTCTCAGTCGTTTGACCGTTTTCATGCTTCTGGGAAATAGTTTCAAAGACAACTGTCCTTGTAAGTGTCGCATCCTTCTCTACATTTCTCAGATTATAGTTATAAGTGGTAGTTGTTTTATCCTGTCTTTGAGATTTTTTGATAGTCATTGTGCCTTCCAGCACCACTGGTTCCCCTGTTACAAAGGTTACCTCCTTATAGTCGTATGTAGTTTTTCCGGGAACCTCACCTGACGAAATTCCGCCTTCGTATCCGCAAATTCCTTCCCTGGCATACGCCGTCGCGGGTATAAGCAAGCAAGATAATAAAAGCAAAATAATCGTCAATACTTTCTTCTTCATGTTCTGAATGCCTCCAACATTTGTGTATTTAACCTATTCTACAAAAATTATATAACCGGAGCCGTCTTCAGTAGCATCCTTCTTTAAAACCCTAACCTCATCACCTGATTTAATATCTGACCTGTTTGCTATCTTACCATTTTTGATAACAATACTATTTGCCAAAATATCAAATGATGCATTTTGAATGCTCTTCCAAATATATGCCCCGCTATCGTAAATAATCGCATCACGCAATAAAAATGTATCTGCCTGTGCTGCATACACAGTCCCCTTCATTATGCTTGTACCATATGGTGCGGTGCTTACCAAAACGGCATTTACTCCATCGGCAACTATATATACTGTTCTGTTCAAATAGCTGTTCTCCCCGTAGCCCTTAAAATCACGGGTGTTCAAGAGTCCTTCATCTGCAAGTATTCTTGTGTTTAATGTAATATTAAAGGTCTTAGGAGTATTACTGTAATGCCACATTATCCCTGTCAGTTGTGAGAAGGATTCTACAGTAAAGCTGGTCCCGTCTGTAATTTGACTTATTCTTCCGCGGTAGATTGTAAGAGCATTAGCACTTTGTGGCTCATCAACCTTAACAACCGATGCATAATAGTCACCGCTTAAATAATCCCTGTTTAACTCTAAATATGCTTTATCATCTACATCAAGACTATTTCCGGATACAAGCCGTCCATGTTTTACAACAATACTTCCCGGTGTATAGTTAACCACTTTGTCTTCCTTCATTAATCTAAAGCTGCCGGAGCCGGATACTATATCAGATATGCTGTCACCAGTGATCGGAACCAATGTATCCTGACTGTCCCTATAGGAAAGAAGTACAACCTTTTCCTCTCCGCCATAACCTTTCTCCACGGCTAAATATGCTTCGTTTGAATAATATAATTCATTAGCGGTTTCCAAATCCAGCAGTTTATCCCCCGAATAAATTCTAAAGCTCTCAGCCAAGGGGAGTGTTGTAAAGCCCTTCCTGTCTGTCAGCTTCCAATTTCCCTTATCGAAAGACCTCAATCCCATGACAGTTACCCGGTCGGACATATCGTCTATTTTCGTTATTATTCCTTTATATATATTGCTTATATAGTGCTCTTGGCTTTCAATTGTAATTTGTTTTACATCGGTGGATTTTTCAGTATCATTTATAAGTAATCTGACCCTGTCTGACTCCCTCAAAGCATTAATTCCCACCAAAGCCTTGTCCCTGACGACTGGAATATCGTCCTTAAGCGCAAGAACCTGCTGTGTCCCGTCGTCATATTCAACAGCTATGCTAGAATTAAGCTTTGACAAAATTTTTGCGTATCTGACAATATAATTGTCTACAACGCTTATAGATGCAATATCGCCATTGTCATCAAGCTTTATATACGCTGTATCACCGCTTTGTATACTGTCGGGAGTAGTAATTTTATGATTTCTGAAGACCTCGGTTCTATCCTGGTCAACATAGTTGAATGTGCGCAAAAATATCTCGTTGCTTGTTCCCGTACCTGAACCGTCTTCATTGTATAAAGTAATATATCCCAGGTCAGGATTGTTTTCTTGCACAATTCCTCTGACAATTCTTCTTGCTTCCGCATTTATGCCAAAATCAACGCATTGTATTTCCTTAACAATATTGTTTCTGTCTATTGTTAAAATTGCAGTAGCGTCATTTGTAACGTCCTTCAATGAAGAAACCTTACCGTTAACCGTAATAGCTGCATTAGCTGCTATCAAGTATATTGTATTGTCACCAGCTGCACCTGTAAATGAAACATCACCGCTGATGCTGTCCAAATCCGGGTAGTCCATGTTAAATAATTCGGAAACATTCATCCTAAGGTTGGCTGCATCTACTGAATTGACCTGTGCCGCCACATATTTAATGCTGTTGACATTTGATACAACATCAACATACTTTACTGTCCCTTCACTGTCAGTTATAAATTGAAGTCTGTCGCCTTTTTTAAGAAGGCTGCTATTGCCTAATATCCCGTCTTTATAAACAACCAGCTCACCGTTTTGCGAAGATACCGCCGCTCCACTGTTTTCATTCTTTGTCCCGGAACCATTACTCGACAATACATCAGTCAGAATTGATGACACTCTGCCGTTCACATTCCTTAGTATAATATTCTTTCCTGATTTGGCTGTTTCACCTGAATAGTCCCGTGTTGCTACTATATCCTCTACTATGCCTTGATTTTTTATATAGGATAGTGCTGTTAGAACCGCACTATCAGCGTTCTTAATTATTTGGGCTCCCTGCTCCCGTGTGACAGCCTGCCTTGGATTTATGCGGCCTCCGCTTCCGTTCATTATTCCTTGTCTCAATATTGCTTCCATATAAGAAGCCTTATCGGGATCGATTGTTCTCCAGTCTGTGTAATTCAAAAGCTCAATATGCTCTCTGACAGGCTCAATGTTCAATGCCCTTGCCAGCCAATATGCTATTTCCTGCCTTTGAGCCGGGCTTTTTCTTCTGAAGCTGTCAGGCGGAAGCTGTCCCTGTTCTGACGAAAAAGCATCAGCTAAATCCTGAGCGGAAATCAAACCTTCATTTGCTGCCAGTTGTAGAAATCCATCATACATTACTTCCAAAGGATCTGTTTTCTTGTTATCTCCAAACCTCATATTGTTTATGGCGACTCCAAGCTCATAAGCTTCTGCCTCGCGGCCGGAAGCCCTAAAAACAATTCCAAGGGCTTCCTCTTTTGAAACAGGTACAGTCCTTCCGAATGTTCTAGAAGCCCCGCCAGGGTTTTTAACTATGCCTAAGGCACCTGTTTGGTATATGGCTTCCTTTGACCATATGTTTCTTCCCGTTATGTCGGAATAATTCAGATTTGTTAATATCGACGCAGCTTCACTGCTGCCGTAGTAAACCTGCTCAGGCGCCTGCTCAGCTTTGACAAAGCCTGTGCCAAAATATGATATCCCAATTGACAAAATAGCAATTGTTAAAATCCACGCTGTTGTTTTCCGTTTTAATGCTTTATAAAATAATTTATCCAATATAAGCTTCCTTCCCAACTAAATATATAAAATAAGCCGATATATCCGGTCAGTTTATCTGACATATATATCGGCTTAATTGGCTACTGATTTAACAATCTGCAGTCTTTTGCTTCTTTAAATTTATATTACATTTTAACAGGTGCGGAAATACTCAAAATATCAAGCACATTCTTTATAACGATTCTTGTCGACTCAACAAGCAAAAGTCTTGCCTTCATCAATTCGTCCTCTTCACCCTTTACCCTGCATGCATTATAAAAGCTGTGGAAAAGTGATGCCACATCTGTAACATACCGGGTTAATCTGCTAGGTTCTAGTGTCTGGGCAGATATTCTCATTTCATCTGGATATTCGGCCAGCTTCCTAATCAAATCCAGTTCTTCATTAGCCGTAAGCCTATGCAAATCAACCTCTTCTGGCTTCGGTATTTTGATGCCTTCAGCTTCAAGAAGCCGCAGCATGCTGCAAATCCTTGCATGGGCATACTGTACATAATATACAGGATTTTCATTTGACTGTTTAACTGCCAAATCCAGATCGAAATCAAGATGGCTACCTGAGGTTTTTGTATTAAAAATAAACCTGACAGCATCTCTTCCTACATCATCAATAAGGTCGTTCAGCGAAATTGCCCTGCCTGTCCTTTTTGACATTCTGGCTACCTCGCCGTCCTTTATCAGCCTTACAAGCTGAAACACAACTACGTCAAGCTTATCCGGGTCTATCCCCAGTGCTTTTATCGCCGCCTTCATTCTAGCAACGTGGCCGTGATGGTCTGCTCCCAGAAGATTAATGACCCACTCAAACCCTCTGGTTATAAACTTATTTCTGTGGTATGCAATGTCTGATGCAAAATAAGTAGGCAGACCATTATTTCTGATAATAACCTCATCCTTCTCAACCCCGAACACAGATGCCTTGAACCACTCGGCGCCTTCCTTTTCATAAGTAAGATTATTATCTCTCAGGTATTTGAGAGTCTGATCAAACTCACCGCTGTCATAAAGAGATTGCTCTGAAAACCAAACTTCATGCACTACCCCATATGCTTCAAGTCCTTCTTTTATACGCTCCAAATTCTTAGGAAGAGCGTATTCTACCAGTGTTTTCCTTCTTGTTTCGGCCTCTTCATTAATAAGCTTGTCTCCATATTGCGCAACATAGTCCCTCATATGGTCGATGATATCTTCACCATGATAACCGTCCTCAGGAAACTCTACTGCATCCTCGCCTTTTATCAACTGAAGATATCTTGCTTCCAGTGATATCCCGAATTTTTCTATCTGATTACCTGCATCGTTAACATAGAACTCGCGGGTAACATCGTACCCACAAGCTTCAAGCACACTTGCGATTAAGTCTCCCAAAGCTCCGCCCCTGGCATTTCCCATATGAAGAGGACCTGTGGGATTGGCACTGACATACTCGACCATGACCTTTTTGCCTTTTCCAATATTTATTCTGCCATAGTCCTCGCCCTCTTTAAGGATCCTTTTAATTGCTTCATGCAGCCATTCTGCTTTTAAAAAGAAATTTATAAAACCGGGGCCTGCACATTCAGCTTTCTCAATATATGTATCGTTAAAATCCATATTGGCAATCAAAATAGATGCTATCTTAACAGGAGCTTTTTTAGCTTGTCTTGCCATTTGCATAGCAATATTTGTAGACAAATCACCATGCTCCTTCTCCTTTGGAGTTTCGATGTTTATCTCGTCAATTTCAATGTCAGGAAGCTCTCCTGCGTAAGCAGCTTTTAATAAAGCTCCTTTAACACAACTAGTGACATGTGCCCGTATATCCTCGATTATATTGGTCATCTGGCTTTCCTACCTCTCTAATAGACATGAAAAAATCATTTTCGCCTGTATTATTATTATCAATTTCTAAATTATAACCTACACGTATTTCGCCTCCACTGTCATCGAGTTTAATATCCACTTCATTTGCAGTAACTCCGATGGTAAAGGCCCCATGCTCCGTATCATAGTATGAAACATGCTTCTGACCTTGCTGAAATACAAAGTGGGAATTTACCGAGCCCACCCGGACCAGTGTCACAATACCGTCCATAACCTTAAGAGTCGTTTTTGTGCCGTTCATACCGGTGATCTCACTTTCATCATAGGTCACAACGTATGCATTGTCCTCCTTGTACAGCCTTCCTTCTGTTACAAGCTCCATAGTATTTATGCTATCGTCTAGTGCAGATTGCGTGCCTTTAACTGATATTATAACATTTTTACCCATCTAACACGCACCTCCCATTTCTTCAACTAAACTTATCAATATTTTTCTATATCCACCTTCTGTACAAAGTTTACATCTCTATCTAAAATCGTACTGCAAAGAGGCTCAAATTTCTCAACGCTATCACTGGTGTAGTATCTATATTCTACTGGCGCATTTGCACCACTTTGTATATTATTATCAAATATCAGTTTTTTTACAACCCTGGCAACTTCGGTGGCAGAGCTTACAAGTTTTACATTTTCGCCCATAACCCTTGATATTACATTCCCAAGCAGTGGATAATGAGTGCACCCGAGTACCAGGGTATCGACTCCTGTTTCTTTTAAGTCGGTCAGATATTTTTGTGCAATGTCAAATGCTATATCATTGTCCCACCATACCTTTCCTTCCTCCACTAAGGGAACAAATAGCGGGCAGGCCTTTTGTATTACCGAAATGCTGCTGTCCAGCTCTTTTATTGCATTTTTATAAGCGCCACTGTTTATAGTTGCGTTGGTTCCAATAACACCCAGTTTTTTATTTTTTGTCTGTGCAACAGCAGCCCTTGCACCTGAGCCGATTACTTCTATTATCGGTATGTTCACAGTTTTCTTTACTATTTCATAGCTATGAGCACTCATTGTATTACATGCAATGACCATCATTTTTATATTCTGGCTCATTAAAAAACGGACATCCTGCAATGTGTATTTCACAACAGTCTCCCGGGATTTTGTACCGTATGGTGCACGGCCGCTGTCTCCGAAATATATTAAGCTTTCGCCCGGAAGCTGCTTGGAAATTTCCTTAAAAACTGTCAGTCCCCCAAGTCCAGAATCAAAAACTCCTATTGCCCTGTTATCCATAGATGAAATATCCCCCTGTAACACACCATCTAAAAAGTGTTATTTGTCAAGCTCTCTTTGAGAGTCATTATAGCGCTCAAGTGCTAAAGCTATAAGCCTTTCAACGAGTTCACTGTACGGTACCCCTGAAGCAGCCCAAAGCTTTGAATACATGCTTATTTGAGTAAACCCGGGCATTGTATTTATCTCATTTATATAGACCTCTTGCGTTTCCTTATCAACAAAAAAGTCTACTCTTGCAAGCCCTGCGCAATCAAGAGCCTTAAACGCCCTTAATGCGTAATCTCTTATTTTTTCAACTACATGGCCGGGAAAATCTGCAGGAATAATAACCTTTGATTCGTCCCCGCTCATGTATTTGGCATCATAATCATAAAACTCATTGCATGGTATTACTTCTCCAACCACAGATGCTTCAGGTTCGTCATTCCCCAGCACGGCACATTCAGCTTCCCTGCCGTTTATAAACTCTTCAGCAAGAATTCGTATATCATATTTGGCTGCATGCTTAAGTGCACCGGAAAGCTCTTTTCTGTCACGGGCTTTACTTACACCCACTGAAGAACCTGCGTTTGAGGGTTTTATAAAGCATGGATATGTCAGTGTCTTCTCCACTTCTTTTATAACAGTATCTATATCCCTGTATATCTGTTTCCTGTTAAACACAAGATATTTGCCCTGAGGTATTTCTTCCTTTTCAAAAACAATCTTTGCATAGGCTTTATCCATGCAAAGCGCCGAACTTAAAACTCCACAGCCTACATACGGTATCCCTGCCATTTCCAGAAGTCCTTGAATTGTGCCGTCTTCGCCATTTAATCCATGTAGTACGGGAAATACTACATCAATTTTCCTATTGCTATCATTTTCCGAAGCCATTATAGCAGAACCGGCTGAAAGTAATATCTGCTGAGGCTTATTCCCCGCCTCAGCCAACTGTTGCCATTCACCTGTTCCGATAAGCTCTATGGGTCCGTCATAGGAGAGCCATCTGCCATTCTTTGTGATGCCTATCATTTTTACATCGAATTTCTCTTTGTCTATGTTTCTGAGAACAGATTCTGCAGAAAATCTGGAAACCTCGTGCTCTGAAGACTGCCCTCCGAATATTACCGCAATATTTTTTTTGCCCATTATATCTACCACCTAGTATGTAATATAAATCCCTGCCAAAATATATATTGTATATTCTACTATTTAAGAACTGCAACTTCAAGACTTTGAATTTGTTGCAGATACAAAAAGAACGCAATTAATGCCTGCCTTACAGATTAATCACGTTCTCAATAAAACCTTGTATTAATAATCATTCGGTTTATTCAAGAATTTCCAAGCCATCGATTGTGTCACTATTTTGTCCCGAAGTCTCGGCAGCATCTTTTCCTATGAGCTGGGTGCTTCTGGGGAATAGTGCATCAAACTTGAAGTTACCCATGTATTCTTTTTGAGTTTTCCCCTCTATAGTGAATTTGACCTTCTCAATTTCACTTAGCTCAGTAAGGGAATTTACAATAGAATAAATGGTCATCTTTTCAGCATCCTTCCCACCTGGGTGTTTCGTTTTAAATTCCTTTGACATATCAACAGTAGCAACCTTTCCATTGATACTCACAGGTGAAGCAAGCTTAGCTTCAGGAGGAATAGTGGGTTTGAAGCCTTTATCCACAGAAGGGCCTTTTATTAACTCCCCAACTATGATCGATGCCAAGTGACTGGTGCTTTTTTTTGCTTCTGCTGAATCTATATATCTGATTTCCATCTTTAGCTTTGTATTATCTTCATTTGCAAAATAAAGCCTTACCGGTGTTTTATCAGTCAGCCGGCTGGCTTCTTCCTCACCGATAACTACACTGCTTACAGGTCTTAATTCATCATCAGCGTTTTCCTCAAGACCTAGTTTTTGTAAGGCACTGCATCCTTGCAGCACTAAAAATACAGATAAAATTAAAGGGAGAATAATTGTTATTTTTTTCATTTCGGCCACCTCACAATATCCTATAAGATATCTTTATGCCTTGGCGGCCTTTAGTATTCTATATCAAACAAATTTTTGTCCAATAAAAGACGTTGAAGTTTTACATGGCTTTTGTATATCTGTCGGCAAAGGAACTAGCGCAATAACTGTCAGGCTTAATTTTCGGAACGAAATTCAATCCCTTAACCATGCCAACCATCTCGTTGATGAGGCTCTTAGTCTGTCCCTTGGTTCCTATGTCTATATGAAACTCAAACGAAATGCAACTGCCGTGGCCACCGGAATTAACGGCTGTTTGAATTCTTTTCATGCATTCATCATCAAAGAGGTATGCAAGCTGTAAGCTGGCACATGTCTCGATATAGATTTTTTCCCGTAGATTTGTCACAGGCCTTTCCATCTCAAATTTGTGCAGGAATCCTATGGCACCTCTTCCTATCCTATGAACGTGAATACATGAAACAATTGAGGTCTTCATGCCAACTTGGGAATCGGTACCTACCGAGATGCGGTAAGAGCAATTGGTATCCGCCAAAATAAACTCTATTATTTGACCTAACACCTGCCGGAATTTAAGTCCTCCTTGCCTTATGCTCTGAAATTCTGTGTTTTCGTCAATAACAAGTGAGCTCCCAAGTAGCATTTAATTCCCTCCCGTCCAGTCCGAGTCTATGCCATATTTTCTACAAGCTTTTAACATACTCTGCCATTGCTTTTCCTGCTACAGCTCCCTGGCCTACTGCCACCGATATTTGCTTAAGTGCACTTGTGCAGTCCCCTGCGGCAAATATTCCTTTGATATTTGTCTGCTGCCTTTGGTCAGTCACCACCGAGTTGCCTTCAACCACAATACCAAGCTTCCTTGCAAAGTCCACACTTGAGGCGCTTTCAGAAGCAACAAACAGACCTTCGATTTCTTCACTGGTCCCGTCGACAAAGTGTATTCTTTCGAGTGTTTCGCCTCCGTCCAGCTTTGATAGTTGCCTTTTGTCAACTCTAAATTTTAAAATATCATCTCTGTATATACTGTTGACATTGAGCTCCTTCCCGTTTGTAAATATTGTGATATCTTTCGTAAATGTCAGAAGCTCATTTGCCTCGTGGATAGCGTAATCCTTATTGCCCAGTACACCTATTTTCAGATTGTTGTAGAAAAATCCATCACAGGTTGAGCAATAGCTGACACCTCTTCCTTCAAACTTCACCAGATTTTCAACTCTTACCACCTTGTGGGACTGGCCTGTAGCAAGCAATATCGCCTTACATGAATACTGTGCTTTAGGCGTGGTCACCTTAAAGAATTCATCAATTTCTATGGTTATAACTTCATCTTCTACAATCTGTGCTCCCAGCCGTTCTATCTGCTTATGTCCATCCTCCAAAAGCTGTTTGCCTGAAATAGTCTGTGCAAATCCAAAATAGTTGTCTATCTTATCAGCTAGCTTGAGCCTGCTGTCGTCCCGTCCTATTATTAATGTATTCATATTTGATCTCACAGTGTATAACGCAGCTGACAAACCTGCCGGACCCCTGCCGATAATAATAATATCATACATAGTATTTGCCCTTCCTTTTTTTATTAATACTTAAATATCATTTTATTCAATTATAAAGTTTCTATAAACCTTATTAGTAACAATATAACGTTCCTATGCATATTATGTCAATGAGAGGTTGTGCAATACCGGGGAGGTATAATATGTCAAACATTGAACATTGTAAAAAAACAGGGGACTGCTCTCTCCTTTTCTTCATACTGATTTTCTTGTTGCTATTTTACGACAATAGCGCACTGGGTATACTATCAACCGGTAAGCGCGGTATAAATACATGTTGCCGAAACGACTCCATTCTGTTTTTCATACTTGTTTTCTTAAAACTATTTTATTAAAGTCCATAGAGGGCATTATGCCCTCTTGAATTTTTCTAATTTTTAGTCAATTATAGTAACAAATTCTATCATTTGTCATAGAATATATTGTTATTCTATTAGCCGGAGGCATTCTATGGCTTTTTTAGAACACATCCCCGATACTCTTAGAGGTGTATTTGATGATGGACTTGATGAAGTTCTGATTTTTGCTTTTGTCTTTATTTTTCTTTTACTGTCAGGGCAGGATAAGCTTGACGAAAGCAAGGAGAGCTGCGGCATCCTCCCTCTTATTGTCATTGGCATATTCCTTCTGCTTTTCGTAAGCTTCACAGACACAAGGGAAGATAATATATAATTAAATTTTTTTGGGAGGTAACAGCAAAATGTCGAGTAATTTAAACAAAAAGTTCTCTGAGCTGCTGGGAAAAATGGATGATAAGGTATTGAAAGCAAAATTAAATGCAGCAATGGAAATGTTAAGTGAAGCTAATAAAGAGGAGTTAGCCAAAAAAATCGATAAAATCGATAAAAATGAGGTATTGGCAAAACTAAATGAAATAAACGATGAAAAACTAAAAAGCTTGAATCTAAACAAGAAAGAACTAAAGGAAAAGCTCAACTCTGTAGATATGGATGCTGTCGAGAAAATGCTGGGAGCACAGGGGCCAATGATAATGAAAAAAATAAAAGACATTATTAATTAAGGAACTGAATATATTTATTAATGCCTTAGGGTGGGGGTGATAGATGATGAGTGATGACCTTAGTAACAAGATACAACAAATTATACAAATGCTTGGGCAGGATGAGGCTCCCAACAAATTAAAGGAAGTTGTGTCAATGCTGGCTTCATCGCTTGGCAGCAGCGAAGGCAGCTCTGATGACGCTACCCCAACCGAAAAAGAGAAAATTGATGCACCCGAAATCTCAGATAAACCGGAAAACTCTGAGCTTATTGACGCAGCAAAAAGAGCGATGGAAAGAATAAATTCGAATAATGACCCTCGTGTTAATCTCTTGCAGGCCATAAAACCATTTATGAGCTATACCCGTCAGAAAAAAATCAGCAATTGTATTCAAATGCTTCAGATTGCCAGCCTGCGGAACCTTATAACCGATCATGAAAATGAGGTGAGGTGACCTGAATGGAATATAGAAAAATACCAAGATACTCCACAGGCGCCTTTGGACAAAATGATTTTTATGGGATTCCGCTGCCTAACGAAAAGGAGGATTTAGTAGAATATAGAGCTCCGAAAAAAGGTATTCCCATAATCTCAAATGTTATCAACTACATACGCCGAAATATCAAAATCGAAGAAATAATACTCATAGGATTGATAATCCTTTTACTCGACGAATCCATAGAAGACGATCTGCTGCTAGTTATTCTTTTATACATATTGCTCTTTTGAATGGTGCCAGCACTGAAGTGCCTGGCACCATTTAACCAATTAATGACACAAATATCCGCCATCTACGATTAAGGATGTGCCTGTAATAAATCTGGAGAATATATCTTGCTTCTGTCTGATATATATTCTAAAATCAATCTTTCTGCAGATGAATTTATACCCGTATCATCAAAACGAGGAAGAAATGATCAGGATAGGCTGTTAAAAAGTCTTGGAATAACAAACCCTGATGCCGTATGGATTCCAGGGTCAGATATCATAATACCTACGTGGTCATTCCCCTGGATGCAGGGCACATCCAACACAACCCGTTTTCTAACCTGTAGACTTTCGCCGAATGAGCTGGATAAAATCATCAGTTATGCAAAGTCCAAAAATGTCACCATTAACGATCTGATTATTACCGCATACTGCAGAGCTATGCTAAAAGCAGGGCAGCCGATATACGGCGTTCCTATGGGTATCAATGTTACCGTTGATTTGCGTCGGTACCTGCCTGACAAAAAGACGGAGGCAATAAGAAATTTCTCAGGCTCATCAAGTATTTGGATCTCCATGGTAGAAAACGAAGCATTTGGTGATACATTATCCAGGGTTGCTTTTATGACAAATGAAATGAAAAAGGGTTATCCAGGTTTACAAAGCGCTATAGGTCTTGAGCGTTTGGAAAAAATAAGCTTCAAAGATACTCTTGCCTACTATCAAGCTACATCGAAGGTTGGTAAAAATCAGCCAAATTGCCCTGCCTTCTTTGGTAATAGATGTGTGCCGTCTTTATCCAACCTGGGTGTTTTGTCAAAGCAAATAATTAAATTTGGTGATGTATCGGCTATTGAATATTTTATTATTCCACCTGTTGTCAGTGCGCCTGGATTACTGCTGGTTGCAAACACCTACAACGGAATAATGACTATGGGGATAGGCTTTTTTGAAAATACTGTATCTCACAATGATGTTGAAAAATTACTTAACAATATCAAGGAGGAATTGTTAAGTGGTGGCCGACACCCATATGACTCATCTGAATAAATATATGCATATTGCTAAAAATAAGCAGAGAAAATAGAAACATATGAGAAAGGAACAGCGATGCGCAGAAAAATAACAATACTTGTTTTAGCAACTTTGCTTATCGTAGCAGGACTGTTGTCACAATTGAAATTTTTCAACACGCAGGATGACAGTATAGCCGCTCTTTCACAATACGGTTCAAGTGGTCAGGAAGTCATTAATATTCAGACAAGGTTATCGCGTTGGGGCTACTATTTCGGAGACATTGACGGACTCTACGGTTACCAGACATATACTGCTGTCAGGGATTTTCAGATAAAGAACGGACTGACAGTTGATGGAATAGCAGGACCCGAAACATTAGCCGCTCTTGGGCTACCTGCCGGCAGGAGTCAAGGTGCAAGGAATCAGCAGAGTACAAATTACGCCTCAGGTGATGTAAATCTATTGGCAAGACTAATACATGGAGAAGCAAGGGGTGAGCCATATGAAGGGAAGGTAGCTGTAGGTGCTGTTGTGCTGAACAGGACGAGAGACCCGCGGTTTCCCAAAACAATTGCAGGAGTTATATACCAGCCAGGAGCATTTGATGTAGTCTACGACGGCCAAATAAATCTTGCACCCGATCAAAGCTCCATAAACGCCGCCCAGGACGCAATGAATGGCTGGGACCCGACCTACGGCTGTGTATACTACTATAATCCCAATACTGCAACCAGCTCGTGGATATGGACCAGACAAATTGTTATAAAAATCGGAGAGCATAACTTTGCAAAATAAGCTTATGCTTCTTTCCTATATGCTTTGACCAGATACACCGCAAATATTGTGAAAAACAATGTAGTAAAAGCCCATCCGCTAACATACCTGAATAACTGGCTGTCGCTCTGGTATATAAGAAAAATTAACACTGCAAAGCCTAAGTCAAATAAAAGAAATCCAAGTGACAGCCTCCAAAATCTCCGGTCAGCAATGGATTTAGCTTTCGCAAAGGGCTTTTTTTCACCATCTGCAGCTGCTAAATACCACATAAACACATAGGACTTGTAAAATGATACACACATAAAGAATACTACGGCTGTAACCAAATCAATAAACACCGCACCGAGCAGTAATTCCGGCTTAGTCGAGACTGCTACCCTCGTTACAACAATCGCGGGCACAGTGGCAACTAATAATACTACACCAAATATAACGGTTATCAGCGATGTTTTTAGTGTCATCACAAAAAACTTTAGAAAATACCGTTTAATACCCAGGCTAAATAAGCCCCGTTTCTTTGTACCACCAAAAATTCCGTCATCAACCATTAGCAAATAGCCGGGCAGCAGCATTCCTGCGACCGCAGAAATCAGCACGGACATCACTGCCACGGCGACCAGCAACGTTAACGCTACCCCGGGGTCTAAAAGCATTTGCAGGGCAGACACAACAACATCTAAAGATGCTCCGTCGGCCATATTTACGACGCCAATTATTATGGCAACAATAGGGACAATTGAGTTTAAGATTGCTGCCACCAGCATAAGTATTCCCATAAATATAAGTATAAACGGCCTTTTCGTTATAGTCTTTATTGTGGTAACAAAAATATTCAACCTTATCTGTCCCCTTTCATGCTGAGGCTGATTCTTTTTCTATCTACATCTACAGACAGTACCCGCACCTTTACTATATCACCGACAGCTACAACCTCCATTGGATTTTTGACAAATCTGTCAGCCAGCTCGGAAATATGCACAAGCCCGTCCTGGTGAACACCTATGTCCACAAACGCCCCAAAGTCGGCTACATTCCTTACAGTCCCTGTCAAAACCATTCCGGCCTTTAAATCAGAAATATCCATGACATCTGACATAAGAACAGGCTTAGGAAGTTCATCTCTCGGATCCCGACCTGGCTTTTGAAGCTCATCTATTATATCCCGCAGTGTCGGTATCCCGACTCCTATTTTATATGCAATTTCATCTACTCCTCTTGCTTCAACTTCTTTTGCCAAGTCATCCAGGCGCCTGTTCTTAACATCCTCAAGAGTATATCCCAACAGCTTTAAAAGCTCTTGTGCCGCTTCATATGCCTCCGGGTGAACAGCAGTATTGTCTAATACTCTGTCTCCATCCCGTATTCTTAAGAACCCGGCACATTGTTCAAATGTCTTGTCTCCTAACTTTTTAACCTTTTTCAATTCCTGTCTGCTCTTAAAACGGCCATAAGCTTCTCTGTATTCAACTATATTTTTTGCAACAGCTGAGCTAATACCTGAAACAAATGACAGAAGGGACGGTGAAGCTGTGTTTAAGTCCACCCCTACACTGTTCACACAATCCTCTACTACGCCACCCAATGTTTCATCCAGCTTTTTTTGATTCATGTCATGCTGGTATTGTCCGACTCCTATAGCCTTCGGATCTATTTTGACCAGCTCTGCAAGTGGGTCTTGCAGCCTTCTTGCAATTGACACAGCACTCCTCAAGGAAACATCGAATTCAGGAAACTCTTCAGCAGCAAGCTTAGAAGCCGAATATACAGATGCACCGGCTTCGCTGACAACCATATAATAAACCTCTCTGTCTGCCTTTTTCAGAACATTTGCTGTGAAAACCTCAGTTTCTTTTGAAGCAGTTCCATTTCCAATAGATATAAGGTCAACCTCATATTTCTTAATTAGATTAAGTATTACTTCTTCCGCTTCCTCAACCTTGCTTTGAGGCGGTGTAGGATATATTACAGTGGTTTTGAGCACCTTTCCTGTCCCGTCAACCACAGCAATTTTACACCCTGTGCGGTATGCCGGATCAATTCCCAAAACTACTCTGTCCTTCACGGGAGGCTGCAAAAGTAAATTCCTCAGATTCTCAGCAAACACTTTTATGGCCTGCTCCCCTGCAGCCTCAGTAAGCTCATTTCTAACCTCATTCTCTATAGATGGCTGGATTAATCGCTTATAAGAATCCTCAACCGCTTTCTCCACGTATTCCGATGTCACGGATTTATTATTCTTGACAGTTCGCGACTTAATATATGAAACTACAAGTTCATTAGGCATATCAATATGTACTTGAAGTATTTTTTCCTTCTCACCTCTGTTAATTGCCAATATTCTATGCTTAGCTATTTTCGAGACAGGCTCCTTAAAATCGTAATAGAGCCTGTATACCGAATCTTCCTGTGTCAATGCTTTTGAAACTACCATCCCATGCTTGAAAAAAAGCTCCCTGACAGCTTTTCTAATCTGTGCATTGTCCGACACAACCTCTGCAATAATGTCCATAGCACCGGATAAAGCTTCTTCCACATCGTTCACACCCTTTTCGGCATCTATAAAAGGCTGTGCAATTTCAACGATATCGCCCTTCAAAATATCCTGGGCAAAAAGTATCTCAGCCAAAGGCTCAAGCCCCTTTTCCCGTGCAATTGACGCTCTCGTCCTCCTCTTGGGTTTGAAGGGTCTGTAGATATCCTCTATTTCCTGAAGACTCTTACATACGGATAAAAGTTCGGAAATCTCCGGTGTAAGCTTCCCCTGCTCCTCAATAAGCCTCCTGACAGCTTCTCTTCTCTCTTCAAGATTCCTAAGATAAACAAGCCTTTCGTGTAGCTCCCTCAATACCTGGTCATCCAGCTCTCCGGTCAATTCCTTTCTGTACCTTGCTATGAAGGGAATTGTGCAGCCCTCATCAATAAGATTAATTGTATTTTGCACCTGAAAAGACTTTAATTTAAATTCTTTTGCTAGTTGAGCCGCTATATCAGCCATTACCATACTCCTTTTATTATCATGTGTGCGTTTTAAAGTGCTTCACCTAAAGCCTTTAGAGACTCAAATATAAAATCAGGCTTAATTTCTGATTTTTCAACGTCGCTTAACTTAGTCTCGCCTGTAAGCACCAAAATCCCCGTTATTCCGTTGTTAACAGCAGCAGCAATGTCAGTATATAGCCTGTCTCCGACAAATGCTATCTCTTCATCGCTTTTACCTGTTATTAGTTTAATCATTTCGACTGTTTCCTTCAAGGGCTTTCCCAAATACCTTGGCTTGACGGAAGTTGAAGCCTCCACCATAGCACACATGGCACCACAGTCCGGAATAAACCCATCTTCTGTTGGACAGTTAAGGTCCTGATGTGTTGCTAAAAATAAAGAACCGTCCCTAATAAAAGAGCAAGCCTTTTCAATCTTTTCATAGGTAATTGTCATATCAAACCCCAGAACGACTATGTCTGCATTGTCCTCAACCAACCGTATACCTGCTTTTTTAAAGGATTCTTCCAGCATGCTCGTTCCAACCAAATATACAGCGGCATCGGGGTGATTTTCAGTTAGGTATTTTATTGTTACATCGCCGGAGGTGAGGATTTGATTTTCTTCAACATCACACCCCATATTAGCCAGCTTCTTTTTGTAAAAAGATACATTCTTAGACGAATTATTTGTAAAAAATAAGAATTCCCTGCCAGAGGACTTTAGCTTCTCAAGAAATTCCAAAGAACCCTCAATGAGTTTGTCCCCTAAATAAAAAGTACCGTCCATATCCAATACAAAAAGCTTTATTGATTTTAACAACTTATCCTTTTCAGTCATAGAATCTCCCTGTTAATATATCTGTGAACTCTGTAAGTTTCCCTCTTTCGTGGCAAAACTTAAGCAGCGTATACTTATCTCTTAAATACATTGCATTTAACATTCCATCAACAAACATATGCCGGTCAATCCCAATTTCCTTGGGAGATGTAGCTGCGCCAAGCTGCTTAAGAAGCTCGGCAACAAGCTTTGCTTTAGGGTGTTCAAAGCCTTTAGGCAGCATATGGGAAGAAAGCTCATACAGCATTGCTGTTATAACAGTCCCAACTCCCACAGCATTTCCGTGAAGGGGGTGCTCCCGCCCTTCCTTGATAGCCTTTACCTCCCAATAGTGAGCCAGCTGGTGTTCTGTGCCAGAGGCAGGTCTGGAGGCCCCCACAAATCCCATAGATATCCCCGTCAGGATAAGTGCCTCAATTTGCTTTCTGATAGCTTCAGGCTCTCTTAGCACGAGCCCCGCCACACTTTCAATGCATTTGTCTACGGCATTTTGGACAAGTATAGCGGTTGTTGGACAGTAATACTCACCTGTGATTATATTTGAAAGCCTCCAGTCAGACAATGCAGTAAGCTTTCCCAAAACATCACCAAAGCCTGCTCTTATCATATCCATAGGTGCACGGCTCATAATATTTATATCAGCAAATATCCCATACGGGTACTTACCTGCATAAGTGGTTTTTTTACTGTTAATAATCAGCGGTGATACCACCGACGCATATCCATCCATTGATGGTGCAGTACACGCTACAGCAAACGGCTTGCCTGTTTTGTATGCGATTATCCTGGCAAGGTCGTTAAGCACTCCCGAGCCGACAGCCAATATCAATACTGTGTCCTGCTCAAGCTCTACTAAAAGCCTCCCCACTGCGCGCTCATCTGGTATTAAGTTAAAGCCGCCGGTGTCAAACGTAAAAGATTTATATAAAAAGCCATGATTTGTAAGACTTTCACATACATTTGCACCCATAATTTTATAAGTATTGCTATCTGAAAGTATAAAAAGCTTTCCTGCCCGGAACGGTTCAAGGGCTTTAACAAGCACTTCACTTATATCATCGCTTATAATTAATTTTTCTATGTTCACAGAATGGTTTTTACCGCATGAACAGTCAAATGACAATCCGGCCAGATGTTGAATTCCTTTGTCAATAAGGTCTTCCATATATTGATACCTTTCTTAAGCTGCGTAATAATTAGCTCTGTCCATAATAAGCATTTTTCCCGTGCTTTCTTAAGAAATGCTTGTCAAGTAACACCTTCTGCATAGGTGTTATTTCAGAATTTAAAATACGGGTAGCATATGCCATTTTGGCTACTTCCTCCAATACAACACTGTTATGGACTGCATCCGCTGCATCCTTGCCCCATGTAAACGGACCGTGGCTGGCAACAAGTACTCCGGGAACCTGAGTCGGGTCCTTCCCTTTAAACGTCTCAATAATAACCTTTCCTGTCTCAGCCTCATAATCGCTATTTATTTCTTCTTCAGTCATCAGACGGGTACAGGGGATTTCACCGTAATAATAATCTGCGTGAGTTGTTCCATAGCTTGGCACCCCCATCTTAGCCTGAGCAAATACTGTTGCCCAAGTTGAATGAGTGTGAACGATACCCCCGATGCCAGGGAATGCCTTGTAAAGCTCAAGGTGGGTCGGCGTGTCAGATGAAGGCCTATAATTACCCTCAACGACGTTTCCGTCCAGGTCCAGTACTACCATATGCTCAGTTGTCATTTCTTCGTATTTAACTCCACTGGCTTTAATAACAACAAGATTTTTTTCTCTGTCTATAGCGCTGGCATTTCCCCATGTATAGACTACGAGGCCATGCTTCGGCAGTTCAAGGTTAGCTTCAAGTACACTTTGCTTTAAATCCTCCAGCATAATGTCACTCCTTCAATATAATAATCTATAGCATAAACTTTACCATACCTTTTTGCCATCGTCTAGAGATAGTGGCAAAAGAAGGACAGCCCCGATTAATATCTGTATTTTCCGGAACTGTCCCTCTTTCGTCTCTGTCCTTATTAATTGCAACTAAAAATGCTATCTGTTCTTTCCGTCTTTGGGAATCGCCCTTTCAAACCTTCCTTCTCCTGCATTTTCCCCTAATTGGTCATTGGTAATAGAAGGCTTCACCCTTTTTTCATTAAAGCGAGACTTATTTTTCTTGCGTCCCATCCACAAACCTCCTCTCAGCGATAATGGGGCCAAGCTTGTGTTGTTTCAAGCCTGACCCCATTAAATATTATTTACATATTAATGAAAAATATGTCTTTTATCTTATTATTTAATTGTCTTATTATTTATTTGTAATGCTTTTCTGCCCACTTGGCAGCTTCCTTTACCAATGCCTGATGCTTTGGGTCAACTTTATTATTGTAATGATTTTTACTTCCATAAAAATGGATGTCAAAGTGTCCGTTCATGTTGTTGCCCTTCACAGCATCAAAATTAGTACCCCGGCCATAGCCTCCGCTTCTTGAACTAATTACCTTGTTTGCAGGATATTTATCAGACCCGGCATGTGGATATCCTGTCATACATCCTGCTATTTTCGTTTCTCCGATAGTGACAATAACCGCCCGTCTCTCCCAGCTCCATTTGCCATTGTATATCTGCTTCATGATGGCAGTATCTTTAGCGGTAAGTGGTTCACAGTCTGCATGGTTGGTGCCGTAGGTTCTTTTTACTTTAAAACTCTTACCGGTCTTAATGTCATACACAGTAGCTGTATCGCCCCGCTTCCACCTCTTAACAACATCGGTGAACCATGGAAGTAAGAAATTTTCTTGCGTAAATTTTACAGGCTCTTTAACAGCAATTTCACCGCTTTTTATCTTGCTTATCAACGTCAATGTCGCATTACCGGCTATTCCATCAACCGCTAGCCCATATGTTTTCTGAAGCTTTCTAACAGCAGCATATGTAGCCGGTCCAAAATACCCGGTCGCATTAGTGTTAAGGTATTCAAGGCTTATGAGATCCTGTTGCAATTGCTTCACAGAATCGTTTTCATCGCCTTCCTTCAACAATACAGCCGCTTCATTATTTGTTGAAGCTGTGGAAGCTTTTGAACTCTCCTTATTTAATAGCTTGTCCAGTAGAGAGTAGGTTTGTTCTCCTACGATACCGTCGGCGATAAGGCCATGTTCACTCTGGACCTTTACAACAGCAGCACGCGTCGCCGGTCCAAAATATCCGGTCGCATCAGTGTTCAGATATCCAAGGCTTATGAGATTTTGCTGCAATTTTTTCACTGCATCGTTTTCATCGCCTTCCTTCAACAATGCCGAAACTGCCGGATTTGTTGAGGGTCTTGATGCTTCCGATCCTCTTGAAGCACTCTTTTTTAAGAGCTTGTCCAAAACAGAATAGGTTTGTTGACCTACAATGCCATCAATTAGAATTCCATGGTCCTTCTGAAGCTTTTTGACAGCATTATGTGTAGCATTTCCGAAATAACCTGTAGCGCTTGTTGATAAATACCCCAGCTTAATCAGATCTTTTTGCAGAGAAACAACTTCATTCCCTCGAGACTCCTTCTTCAGCATAGCTGGAGCTGCTGAAGCAAAAGTCGAGCCCATTACCATAACAATTGCCATGACAATTGCTACAGCAACAGCTGCCTTCCTTATGTACATAACGACTCCTCTCAATCTCACTTACGAGGTTAGTTGACGGGTTAGGCAGATGAGAGATCCCCCTTTATACATACACCTGCAAAAAAAAGCATGCGCAGTATAAATTCACCCCAATTAATTATCCCCCGCTCCCCCATATATAAATATTTATGGGAGATTCAGTGTGCTGTAATTGTCAAATTCAATCAAAAAAAGCTGAACTTGTACAAGCCAACACATACATTGTACCAAATTATTCTTAAATATGAAATATATAAATTATGGTTTTCAACCAAAACTTCTGTACCCTTTATTTTGAGTCCGGGAAATGGTATTATCAAGAATATTAATTAGTAAGAAAGGTTTTTTATGCATGGTTTCACACACTGTGACTGCCAATGGCGGGAATATAAAAGTTGAAAAATTTATCCTTGCCACATACCCCAGTCTCTCATACGGCATTCTGTGCAAGGCGTTTCGCAAAAAGGACATTAAAGTCAACGGCGTCAGAGTCAACAAAGATTTTATAGTCCTTCCCGGAGATAAGGTGGACATTTATATATCTGACGGTTTATTATCCGATCGGGAAAATAATGATTCCGATGGACCATGTAATGGATTTTCTGTGGTATTCGAGGATGATAACATTCTAGTCGTTAACAAATTCCAGGGAGTATCAGTTCACCCGGACCGCCATCAATCACAAAATACTTTGATAGATTCTGTTAGAAAATATCTTAAAAATAGAAAAGACTATAAATCATGCAGCAATGGTTTTCAACCCTCTTTGTGCCACAGGCTGGACCGGAATACAGGAGGATTGTTAATTATAGCCAAGAATCAAGCAAGCCATGAGATTTTAATGGAGAAAATCAAATCAGGACAAATAAAAAGATATTACCAGTGTCTTGTAAAAGGCAATATGGATAAAGCACAAGAACGGCTAACAGCTTACCTTTGGAAGGATGCTGCAAAAAGCAGGGTTTTTATAAGTGCCAACAAAAAAACGGGTTCCATGGAGATAATCACCTATTATAAGGTGATCGGATACAACCAGGAGCATGATATTAGCTTGCTTGAAATTGATCTGGTCACAGGGCGCACTCATCAAATAAGAGCTCATTTAGCCTTTGTGGATCACCCGGTAATCGGCGACGGCAAGTATGGAACCAATTCAATTAACCGCCGCTTTAACCTTAAAGCCCAAGCCCTTTGGGCATATAAGCTTAAATTTTCCAGCACAAAAACAGGTACTCTGCTTGATTACCTTAATGGCATGGAATTTAGTGTGGACCCGGGGTTTGAAACCTGGATTTGAGAAAATGCGGCTGTCATAAAACTTAACAGCCGCATTATTTTTCCATTAACGTCCTATAAACTGTTGAACCAGAATTTTTCCATAAGTGCTGCTGTCTTCAATTCCTATTCCCGTCACCTTAAACCCTGAGTTAAGTATGTTCTTTTTATGGCTGTCCGAAGCCATCCATGCTTTAAATGCCCCTTCAACAGTCTTATTTCCTGCGATATTCTCCCCTGCAATCCTAAAAGTGTTATCAAATTGCCTCATCATATCAAAGGGAGAGCCATAGGTTGGCGATTGATGGGAAAAATAATTGTTTTCAATCATATCCTTGGCTTTTGTCCTTGCAACATTCATAAGATTTTCGTCTATTTCTAATGGTTCAAGCCCTTCCTTGTCCCTCGCCTTGTTAACAAGATCCAGAAGCTTCTGTTCGTCTGCTGACAATACTACTTTTGGTTTATCATCCTTTTTATCTTTTTTTGCAGACGTGTCGGTTGTCTTAGCAGCGACTATATCCTGTTGGCCTTCATCAAGCTTGATATATCTGCCATCCACAGCCCCTACCAATCCTTTATCAACGCTGTAT
The DNA here is from genome assembly GCA_964587755.1 of uncultured Oscillospiraceae bacterium. Taxonomy (GTDB): domain Bacteria; phylum Bacillota; class Clostridia; order Acetivibrionales; family DTU013; genus CAZPMC01. The sequence continues at coordinate 12,733 of CAZPMC010000016.1, read as the reverse complement.
ATGGCATACCAGTCACCAAGCTTCCCTATTACTGTCACCGTCGCTCCTTCATCAAGCTTGCAGATCGAACGATAACTCGTTGAGGGGCCTTCTCTTACATTCAGCCTCCAAGCCGTAACTATCGCAGAAGATGTCTCGACCTTTTCAAATGCCAGCTTTGTTGCAGTTTCATTGGCAGCTACAGCGGAATAGCCTGCCAGACCGGTAAGCATCAAAGCAAGCACAACCAAAATAACTATCTTTCTTTTCATACTATTACCTCCAAACCTTCTAATAATGCAAAATATTAAAATCAATACTAGTACTAGTATTGACAAAAAATTCTGAATTATTTGCATTATTACACTATGTAGGTAATATTTTTTTCTAAGCAAGGGATAAGCAAAAGATCTTTATTTGAGCAAAGGAAATGGGGTGAAGTCGGAATGCGGCTCCCGTCGGCATGGACGCCGACGGCGCAATGTTAATGCACGGACGCGTTCTCAGCCGCGCCCGCATTTTTGCGAGACTTATTTCTTACACCCTGTTTCCGACATTACTCCGGTGCAGAAAGCTGTCCGCTCTCAGAAGCTAAAGCGTTATTGATTGCTCGCCAGCCTTTTATTTCTGATATATAGTATTATATCTGTAGACACCATAATAAAATTGAGCAAATACAGATAAGTAACTATGTCAGGATTATATAGCAGCTTGTGAATGACCCCTGATGCATACCCGATAGCAACTGTAATCAAAAAAGAAATACTTTTCCCTTCTATCTTCCTTGATTTGTATGATCTGTATATTGAAAACGGCCACGCCATTCCAAAACAAACCAGCATAATGATTTCAAAAATACTCATAATCCCACACCATCTCCATTAATATGCTTTGCCCCAATAAATAAGGGTCTTGGCTTCATTTCCACAGCAGACACATTTGTCTGAAACTGCTTCTTCATCAAAGGGTATACACCTGGAAGTAGCACCTGTTCTTTCTTTTATCGCTTCTTCACATTCCGTATCACCGCACCACATTGCCTTTATAAATCCCGGAGTAGAGCTGATAATTTTTTCAAACTCATCCATATCAAATGCAGTAAATGTCTTTGAATCTCTCAGGGCTGTGGCTTGAACCAACAGATTTTTTTGAATAGAATCTAAAAGCTCCGGAATCCTTGACTCAATCTCATCAATAGGAACAAAAACCTTTTCTCTCGTATCTCTTCTCACTAAGACAACCTGCTCTTTTTCTATATCCTTTGGCCCTATTTCAAGACGAACCGGCACACCCTTCATCTCATACTCACTGAATTTCCAGCCAGGTGATTTGTCAGAGTCATCCATTTTAATCCTGACTATCTCAGACAACCTTTCATATATCTCAGTTGCTTTCTCCAGAACACCCTCTTTATGCTGTGAAACAGGAATTACAATAACTTGAACTGGTGCCACCTTCGGCGGAAGAACAAGTCCGCTATCGTCCCCATGAACCATAATTATGCCTCCTATAAGGCGGGTTGAAACTCCCCATGAAGTCTGGTGGACATATTGGAGCTGATTGTTTTTGTCTGTGAATTGTATGTCGAAGGCTCTTGCAAAGCCATCCCCAAAGTTGTGAGTAGTGCCTGACTGCAATGCTAAGCCATTGTGCATAAGGCTCTCAATCGTATATGTGGCATTAGCTCCCGCAAACTTCTCTTTTTCTGTTTTTTGCCCTTTTATTACAGGTATGGCCAGCACATTTTCACAAAATTCAGCATAAATATCAAGCATTCTGATTGTCTCTTCCTGGGCTTCCTCATCGGTGGCATGAGCAGTATGCCCCTCCTGCCATAGGAATTCAAGGGTTCTGAGGAACGGACGTGTAGTCTTTTCCCAGCGGACAACAGAACACCATTGGTTGTAAAGCTTGGGCAAATCTCTATATGAATGTATTATATTTGCGTAGTGGTCGCAAAACAGCGTTTCAGATGTTGGTCTGACGCAAAGTCTCTCTGTCAGCTTCTCGCTGCCACCATGAGTAACCCACGCCACCTCAGGTGCAAATCCTTCCACATGGTCTTTTTCTTTTTGTAAAAGGCTCTCGGGAATAAACATGGGCATATATACATTTTCATGTCCTGTTTGCTTAAATCTCCAGTCCAGCTCTTTCTGGATATTTTCCCAGATGGAATACCCGTAAGGGCGTATAATCATGCAGCCCCTTACGCTGGAGTAGTCAACAAGATCGGCTTTTTTTATAACATCCGTATACCACTGTGTAAAATCAACATCCCTTGAGGTTATTTCCTCAACAAACTTCTTATCCTGCGCCATAAAAATCACTCCTTTTTAAATAAAAAACCGCCCCTGAAAACATACAAAGGGACGGATTCTCTCCGCGGTACCACCCAATTTGGATACCCCAACTCAATTAAGCCTGTATCGCAGCTTACACGGCTACCTCATCGGCAGCATCTCAGGGGTGGGAAGAAAGATTTTAGCCTTTCGCAGTCCCGTCATCGACCTTTACTATATTACAGGTAGTATAATATAAGAAATCGCCGCTGTCAACGTTGTTTTGACAAATATTTGCATGAGTATTATAATTCAAAATTAGATGGATACATATAAAATAAAGCCTTAGTACAAAAAAGCGAGGCCATATGTTATGAAAGTAGCTATAGGACAGGATAGTCATGCATTTGACTTTGATGATAAGGAAAAAAAGCTTGTTTTGGGCGGAGTCGTATTTGAAGGAGAACCACCTCTTAAAGGCAACAGCGATGCTGATGTCATTCTTCACTCAGTCACAAATGCTATATCAGGTATCACCTGCGTAAACGTGCTTGGAGAAATTGCTGATAAGCTATGTCTTGAGCAAGGCATAAAGGACAGCAGCGTATACCTTAGGGAAGCTTTAAGGTATTTAAATGAGCTTAGAATTGTGCATCTTTCCATATCAATTGAATGTCTCAGACCAAAGATAACACCGCGGATAGGGCAAATAAGGCAAAACCTCTCTAAGCTTCTGGGCATACCAGAGGATTGTATAGGAATAACAGCTACAACAGGTGAAGGCCTCACCGCATTTGGGCAAGGCCTTGGAATACAAGTTCTGAGTATTGTAACAGCGGTATAAACAACCTATCCAGTTACCGTACTGATACCTTCTGCAATTGCTAAATCTTCCTTGGTGGTAATTTTAATATTATAATAGCTCCCGCTCACCAGTTTGACTCTGCGGCCGATTCTCTCAACAAGCACCGCATCATCTGTTCCCACATACCCTTCAAGTATGGCATTTCTGTGAGCTTCAACAATTAAATCATATCGGAATGCTTGCGGAGTTTGCATAGCCCACAAGCTTCTTCTGTCAATTGTTCCTTCAATGTAGCCTTCATCATCTGCTCTTTTGATTGTATCCTTGACCGGTACCGCAACACAGGCTGCTCCAGTTTCGCGTGCAGCCTCAATGCATTCAGTAATGCTTTTACAGTCAATAAACGGTCTTGCGCCATCATGTATTAGAACTATATCACAATCCGTGGATACCTGCATAAGCCCGTTATAAACGGATTGCTGCCGGAATTCCCCTCCGCAAATCACATTCTTTACTTTGCGAAAACCATATTTCCCGACAATACCTTTGTTGCAATACTCTACCTCAGACTCTGCAGCAATGACAATAATCTCGTCAACCAGACTGCAATCTTCAAAAGCCTGTATAGTTCTGGCAAGTACAGGCTTGCCCCCAATGTCCAGGAATTGCTTGTTTACGTCCATTCCCATGCGCGAACCACTTCCAGCCGCAGCTATAACCACACTTATATTATTCTTAGATTCGATCATATTCCCCCGTCTTATGCCAATAAAATAATATCAAACAATCCCCTCGACATTGCATTTCGGCTTTGCAAATATCATTCTGCCTGCTGCTGTCTGAAGAATGCTTGTAACCGTTACATTAAGGCTTTCTCCTATATGCCTTCTTCCTCCGTCTATGACAATCATTGTACCATCTTCGAGATATCCTATCCCCTGCCCGTTTTCCTTCCCGTCCTTTATGACCTGGACGGTCATCTCTTCACCAGGCAGCGCAATCGGTTTAACTGCGTTGGACAGTTCATTTATGTTCAATACGGGCACTCCCTGAAAATCTGCCACCTTATTAAGGTTGAAATCTATCGTAAGCACTTTTCCGTGTAATTCCTTTGTCAGCTTTAAAAGTGCGCTGTCAACCTCCGAATCGGATTCCAGCTTAAAATCTACTATTCTGACCGGAATCTCCAAATCCTTTTGAATCATATTCAACACGTCAAGACCCCGCCTGCCGCGGTTTCTTTTTAAAGAATCTTGGGAATCAGCTATATGTCTAAGCTCCTCCAGCACATAGCTGGGAACAATAAGCTCTCCTTCAATAAACCCGCTTCTAAGTATATCCACAATACGGCCGTCAATTATTACACTTGTGTCAAGTACCTTTGGTCCTGTCAAACCTAATTTGCTATCACCATGTGCCATCTTACCCTTTAATGAATCAAAAATCCGCTCATTCTTTTTTCCGACAGCTACGGCAATACCAAGGCTGCCAAACAGAATATTGGAAATAATCGAGATGGGTGTACCTATTATATCTATTCCCTTTAGTGGTATAGTTACGAGATTTGCAATTACAAGGCCAACAATAAGACCGACAGCACCTAGCGTCAATTCATATAAAGTGAGCTTCTCAAAAAACGCTTCCGTTTTATCGAGAAAGCCCATAACTATTTCTATTATTTTGTTACTTGTTGTATAGAATACCAGTGCCGCCAAAATAGCAACTATAAGATATGCTCCGACAATAATCTGCGGTGATGCATTAGGCATCTTATATGTGAAAAAAGTTCTTATTAGTGTAATTCCTGTGAAAGCGCCTACTGTTGAAAAGGAGAATTTGATTACATTGTTCAACACACTATCTAACTCCCTTATAAATAAAATACCAGATGAATCGCGGTTAATACTAATTTTTTAGAAAGGCATCTATTGATGCTTCAATCTTTGAATGGTCACAATCCTCTGCCAGGACAAGTTCGCTTATGAGTATCTGTTTAGCGTTGTTTAGCATTTTTCTTTCTCCGGTTGATAATCCTTTTTCTCTCTCTCTTATCATTAGGGTCCTCACTACATCTGCCACTTCATATATACTTCCGCTTTTTATTTTCATCATATTTTCTCTGTAGCGCTTGTTCCAGTTGCTTATTACATTTATATTCTGATCCTGAAGTATTTCATAGACCTTGTCCACATCACTGCTTTCAATGACTTCTCTTATCCCTATGCTTTCGACATTATCGGTTGGTATCATGACCTTCATATCGCCGACGGGCATTTTCATTATATAGTAATAATGCTTTTCACCAAGTATTTCTTTTTCTTCGATTGATTCGATTACACCCGCGCCATGCATCGGGTAAACAATCTTATCACCTACATTAAACATAGCCAATCCTCCAAACAACCCCCTATTGTATATTCTTTCCAAATGTTTTGGCTTTTGTAAGATATTATCGTTCGGCGAGTAATAAAGGTATCAGCCTGTCTGCCGTCAGAAACGATTTTGCGGGTATACTTTTTCTGGATATTTTTGATAGCATCCGTCAACCCGTAATGCTCATTATACTACAAAATTAAATTTGTGTCAAAGTTAAACATTTTATCAATCCTTCACAAGTCTTGTCAATTCTGCTATAATACCTCATTGACAATAAGTTGTCCAAAACGTTATAATAAAACCGTATCATACATTTTTTGTTAGTTACCAAATATTATCTGCAGCAGGAGAGTGAACAAGATGAAGGATATTTTAATTGATGAATTCCAGTACACTATTCAAGAACTCCTTTTCAGGAATAAAAGTATAATTGATTCCATTACTAAATTTCAGGACTCCAACGCAAGAGTTAACCGATCAATTGTAAAAGCCGTGACCCAGTGTGGATGTATTAAAATAGAAGCCGAAAAACAGGCAATGGCTGAGGACGGAAGCTTCGAAGAAATTCGCAATGCAATGAATACCCATGTTATCGGCTCATTGTGTGAAAACTGCAGAGAAATGGTTGAAAATGAAATAGGCAAAAACCTTTTCTACCTTGCCTCTATTTGCAATACACTGGATTTGAACCTCTACGACATTATAATAAAGGAGCAGGAAAGAGTAAAAATATTAGGACAGTACAATCTCGCCTAATGAACAGTCTTAAAATATATTTTCCAAGCATTGCTGTATAGTTGTAACGGAAACTATTTCAACCCCTTCTGTGTTTTTTACCTGCCTGGCAAGCTTAATGTTCCCATCAGGTATTATGATTTTCTTAAATCCGAGCCTTATGGCCTCTGATATTCTTTTATCTATTTGCCCTACTCCGCGGATTTCTCCAGTTAGTCCGATTTCACCAATAAAGACGCATTCTTTATCTACAGAAGCATTCTTAAAGCTTGATGCAACAGCAACAGCAATTCCCATATCACATGCCGGCTCATCAAGCCTTATACCACCTACAACATTTATATAGGCATCATAGTTGCTAAGCTGTAAGCCAACACGTTTTTCTAATACAGCCATAAGCATTGTCAGTCTGTTAAAGTCAATACCCGTTGTCATTCTGCGTGGCATACCGAAATTAGTAGCACACACAAGAGCCTGAATTTCAATCAGCATAGGTCTCGTGCCCTCCAGGCTTGATACAACAGCTGAGCCGGGAACATCGCTGAGTCTTCCAGAAAGCATCATCTCAGATGGATTTGAAACCTCTGCAAGACCTGTGTCCCGCATTTCAAAAATTCCAATTTCGTTGGTGGAGCCAAATCTGTTTTTAACAGCCCGCAATATTCTGAAGCTTAAGTGTCTGTCCCCTTCAAAATACAACACAGTGTCAACCATGTGCTCCAGCACTCTTGGCCCTGCAATGGCACCTTCCTTTGTCACATGGCCCACAATAATAACAGTAATACCTGTACTCTTTGCCAACCTCATCAATGCAGCTGTAACCTCTCTTACCTGGCTTACACTGCCGGGTGCGGAAGTTATGGAATCAGAATACATTGTCTGAATGGAATCAATAATCACAAGCCCGGGCATTTCACTTACGATAAGCCCTTCGATTGCTTCATAGTTTGAGGCCGAAACTATGAAAAGATCAGAACGCTTAACATTGAGCCTGTCCGCTCTGAGCTTAATCTGCTCTACTGATTCCTCCCCAGATACGTACAATATCTTTGACCCCTGATGGGTTGAAGAGCATATCTGCAATAATAATGTTGATTTCCCTATGCCCGGATCACCGCCAACAAGAATAAGAGAACCCTTTACTATCCCTCCTCCAAGGACACGATCCAGCTCCTTCATTCCGGTAAGGCTGCGGGCTTCACTACCTGCCTCAATGCTCTCCAAGCTAAAGGGCTTTATTGTTGAAGCAGAAAGAGCCGTCCCCTTTGCTTTGCTCTCTTTTTCCTGGCGCTCCTCTGCAAAGGTGTTCCACTGCATACAGGCAGGGCACTTGCCAAGCCAGCCAGGCGACTCGTATCCACACTCCTGGCATATGAAAATCGTTTTTTTCTTTGCCATAACTCCTCCCCTAATGCCTTTATTTATAGCTTAAATTTCACCTTCTTGCACCAAACCGTCAACCACAAGTACAAACATGGCATGGGACCATGTAAGGGGTATCACCCACGCAGGCCTTCCGCTTTCCTTGTCGACCTGCTCCGGCAGAAGCCCTTGCTCCGTTGCACTCCTGACGGCCCAACTCAAATACTCCCTCGCCTTATCAAAGGATTTTCTCTTAATATGGTATAATGCTGCCCAAAGAGTTGCAATAACCCACGGGTTCCCACCTATGTATCCATCATTCTCGTATCTCTTCAAACCCCCTGACGGATGTACTGTCAGTACCTGTTGAAGGACTTCGGCAGTGGATATCATTTTAGGATCTTGGCTGTCATACAACCCAAAAGGAACACAAAGTCCAAGCAGACTAATATCTAAGGTTCCGTCTATCAGTGAATAATCCCTCACCATGCTGATGTCATTTACCTTAAGCCATACCTTTGAGTCTGTAGGCTCCTCTCCATATCCATTCAGCTTTACCCTGACACTTCGCATGAATCGGTTCCAGTCATAGTGCCAAAAATATCTTTCTAAAGACGCGCGGAATGAAAATGCTGAACTTCTCCAGGAATTGATTAATGATGAGTGTTCTGCCTTAAAAGCTTCGTTTTCTGCTGCCAGTATTTCGGCAATTTTTACTCCTGCCTCCACTCCGGCACAGACTGCAGCAGTCGAATACGCATGCTCTCCCAGCCTTTCCTCCCATAGGTCGAAGCTGAGCCACGGAAGTCCGGTTTCCCTGTCTACATATCCTGTGAGAAATTCTACCCCTTTTTTAACGCAAGGCCAGAGTCCCTTAAGAAATTCCTTGTTTTGCGAAACCTCATAATGCTTTAAAATTCCCCATATTATTGAACCGCCTTCGTCAGCCTGATAGCCCCATGAGGGTGCCAGATTGCCATCCATATGATAGCGCTGCTGCCAGCTTCCGTCCTCGTCCTGGACTGCTGCAGTCCACCGGTAAAATCTCTCAACACTGTCCGAAAGGCCGCAAGCATCCATGGCAGCGGCTATAAAAGCCGCATCTCTGCCCCAGCAGTAAGCATATCTGCCACACCGGGCGAATTCCTCATCTATCTCCGGGGCTGCAAGAATTGCACCTGTCCTTTTATTTTCCATCAATGCAAATACTAAAAGAGAGCGTTTATAAAGACTGTCAATTTCGTCATTTCCCGTCCTTATTTTCTTCGCTCTCGACAAATAATCACGCCAAAATTGTGAGGTTTTGTCAAGCTCCCTCCATGAATCCATATTAATTATTTCCCGTGTTATATTCTTCAGTTTCTTTAATTCATGAGCCAAACAAATATTTAAAGTGACTTTATTTGTTTTACCCGGTTCTATTACTTCCTTCTCACAAATCAGGGCACCAGATGCCATCATTCCGATTGTATCATTGCCCTGAAGCTCTCCTGCGGCAGCATTTTCAAAAGCATTTGCGCCCAATTGGTATTGTATAGCTCTCTTATTTGAGGAAATGCTGTAATAATAATTGTGCTTATAATGGATTAATGCGGATAATTTTTCCTCAAATAAAATCCCTACTGGCTGAGGAGTAGTCGAAACAGAGGAGGAATACAGCACAAAGCCTATTGTCACAGGAGAAGCTCCTGTATTTTTAAATATGTAGCACCTTTTAAGGACATCCTTATCAGAAATCACAAAATCAGTCTGTGTAATTTTAAGTCCAAATTGCTCACTTTCGTAGTGTGTTACAGCGATATTTGTATCTTCGATATAATACTGCTCCACCGTCCAATCCACTGATTTAAGCCATTTGGTACCTTGCCATAATTCACTGCATGTAATACCCACCATTAGCCTGTCTATATGTTGGTAATAGTCAATATCGGGCCAGAAGAGCCTTACCAGCTCGCCCCTGTCATCAATACATCCAAGCATACCGGAATTGCCGATTATCATTTTGTTGAAATGCGTTTTTGACATATCATTTCTCCTTGTGCCTATTCTAGCATAAATATTTCCTTGCAAAAAGAGCAAAATAATATAGATTGAGAGCTTTCATCGGAGGTGTAAATGTTTATACATTTTGCTCAAGCACTGGTCTTTTTGACAGGGTGTTACTATTTCGGTGTCTTTTTTTATTGCAGGATTAAAAGAGCTCGGGATAAGCCCCCGTATTATCAGCCCTGTAAAAGCTTTGCATTAATTATCCCTGCACATAATGAAGAGATGGTAATAGGACAGGTTATAGATAGTTTAAAAAAGCAAAACTATCCAAAGCAGCTTTATGATATTTTTGTTGTTGCAGATAATTGCACCGACACAACTGCAGCTATTGCACATCACCACGGTGCAACTGTTTTTGAGCGTTATGATTCTGAGAAAAAAGGTAAAGGCCACGCATTAGAATGGATTTTTGCCAAGCTGTATACAATGGAAGACAGATACGACGCTATAAGTGTTTTTGATGCGGATAATTTAGTCTCGCCAAACTATCTAAGTGAAATGAACAATCAGCTTTGCAGCGGTCATAAAGTGGTTCAGGGTTATATTGACAGCAAAAATCCTTTTGATTCATGGATTACATGCTCTTATACAATTGCATTCTGGCTTTCCAACTTTTTATTTCAGTTGCCCCGTTCCTTTTTGGGCCTTTGCTGCGGGCTTTGCGGGACCGGCTTTTGCATTGATATGTCCGTGCTTAAAGAAATCGGCTGGGGTGCCACCTGCCTGACAGAGGACCTGGAATTCACCATGAAGCTAGCCCTCAATGATATGAAGGTGGCATGGGCTCACAATGCCGTTGTGTACGATGAAAAGCCTCTGACACTCCCGCAGTCTTGGCGTCAGCGGAAAAGATGGATGCAGGGTCACGCAGATTGTGCCGCAAGGTTTTTTATCCCGCTTATTAAAAAAGCAGTCAAGAGCAAGGACCTTATCGCTCTTGACTGTGCATTATATCTGCTTCAACCCATCAAATACGTTTTTGTGGGGCTGGTTTCCGTACTGCTGTGGCTCCAGATTCTGCAAACCAGTGCTCCTCCTGCCGCCATACAGAATTTCTTCCCGGCACATATCTGGAACTTCTTCACAGTTCTTCAGATGTTTTTTGGCCCCCTTGTAATATTTTCAGAACAAAAGTTTAATTGGCGCACACTTTGGGGTTTTATTGTATTTCCCCTCTATTGCCTCACCTGGGTTCCTATAACAATCCAAGGCTTCCTAAGCAAAGGGAACAAAATTTGGGCTCATACACCACACACAAGGGTAATTACAATCGAGGAGATTGAAAAAGCCCAGCCATAATAGCAGGTAGATTCAGGCAGCGTGTAATGGAGCAATTACAGGCTGTGAAATAATGCCGCGCCCGCATTTTAGTGAGACTTATTTCTTCAGCCTCTTTTTCACCTTGAATTCCAACTGCTCGCCCTCAAGTACAACCTTTACTGTGTCCCCATCCTTAATGACACCCTCCAGGATTTTTTCTGCAAGCTTATCCTCTATCATGCTCTGAATCGCCCTTCTAAGAGGTCTTGCTCCAAACACGGGATCAAAACCCTTCTTGGCAATAAACTGCTTAGCCTCGTCAGTAACCTCCAACTGAATAGAATTTTGACTGAGCCTTTTAACAAGAACATCCGTCATTATTCCGACAATATCCTTAATGTTCTCTTCATCAAGAGGGTGGAAAACAATAATATCATCTATTCTGTTTAGAAACTCAGGTCTGAAGGTTTTTTTCAATTCTCCCATTACATTGCTCTTCATGTCTTCATAGTCCCTGGCTTTATCATCTCCGGTAACAAATCCGATTCTCTTTGGTTCGGTAATCAATCTGCCGCCAATATTTGAGGTCATTATTATAACTGTATTTCTAAAGTCGGCGACCCGCCCTTGGGAATCTGTTAATCTGCCATCCTCAAGTATTTGCAGTAGAATATTAAATACATCAGGATGGGCTTTTTCTATTTCATCAAACAGCAGGACAGAATATGGTTTTCTTCTAACCTTTTCTGTAAGCTGTCCCCCTTCTTCATACCCTACATAGCCCGGTGGTGAGCCTACCAGCCTTGAAACTGAGAATTTCTCCATATACTCAGACATATCAATACGAATCATTGCCTTTTCATCTCCGAAAAGAGCCTCGGCAAGTGCCTTACTCAGCTCAGTCTTACCAACTCCGGTCGGACCCAGGAAAATGAAAGTCCCTGTGGGCCTTTTGGGATCCTTAAGACCGACTCTGCCCCTTCTAATTGCTTTAGATACCGCCTTTACAGCTTCATTCTGCCCAATTACACGCTTATGGAGTTCCTCCTCCAGTTTCATAAGTCTTTCTGACTCTTCCTCCGCAAGGCGTTTTACAGGTATTCCCGTCCAGCTTGCTACAATATCTGCTATTTCTTCTCCTGTGACAGTATTAGTCCTGCTTTGGTTGCTCTGCTGCCATTCATTTTTAGTTTTTTCAAACTCTGCCCGTAACGCCTGTTCCTTATCTCTTATTGCTGCAGCCTTTTCAAACTCCTGCATCCTAATGGCATCTTCCTTTTCCTTCCCTAGCCTTTCTATCTGTTCTTCAAGGTCTTTTAGGTCTGGCGGGGCTGTAAAAGCTGTGAGCCTTGCCTTTGAAGAAGCCTCATCGATAAGGTCAATTGCCTTGTCAGGAAGAAATCTGTCAGGAATATATCTGTCCGAGAGTCTTACAGCCTCCTCCAGTGCATCATCCGTTATTTTAACACCGTGATGAGCTTCATATTTATCTCTAATTCCCTTTAGAATTTCCACAGTCTCTTCTTTTGTCGGCTCTCCCACAGTAATTGGCTGGAATCTTCTTTCCAGAGCAGCATCCTTCTCAATATATTTGCGGTACTCATTAAGTGTCGTTGCTCCGATTACTTGTATTTCGCCTCTTGACAATGCCGGCTTCAAAATATTTGCAGCGTCTATAGCACCCTCAGCCGCTCCCGCACCTATAATTGTGTGCATTTCATCGATAAACAAAATGACATTACCGGCTTTTCTAACTTCCTCCATAGCTTTTTTAAGCCGCTCCTCAAATTCACCCCTATATTTTGCTCCGGCTACCATAGACGATAAGTCCAATGTTACAACACGCTTGTCCTTCAACAATTCAGGGATGTTACCTGCCACTATTTTT